>CP013703.1:1274802-1593503 GCA_001563305.1 methanogenic archaeon mixed culture ISO4-G1 | reverse complement strand
TCTTTCAATCTCCAGTCGCCTATACCGGTTCTCTGTTTTCTTTCCTCTGTAATCTATCCTAAGATATAAGGGTTCGTCATCGACAATTCTTTTCGACCGATTGGAATGAACAAAACAGCATCGGTTTTCATTTCTTTTCGTAGTAATGTTTTAAATCAAATCACCGATAACCAATCATCAGGAGAATATCCCATGAAAGGCTGGTTAACAATCGGACTCTGTATCGCTGGAATCCTCGGATTTATCGGAATCCTCGTTCTGATCAACATGCTGATGAGCTGAGATCTGAACGCATACACCCCTTCCAATTCTCCAGTGGAAATGGTGGGGTGGGGGTCTTCCGCATATTGACTGCACTCACAATCATTTTAATCTGTTCTCCGGAACACCTTACCGGGTGTTCGGATCAACGCATATGTACTGACAGGACTGTCGATAGTCCTTCTGATTTCATTGTTCGTATTCTTCAATGACAGCGATAATGTGGACTTCGATGAGGAAGGTATCGTCCATGATATCAGGATATCGAAGAACGGTTTCATCTTCTACATTGATACTGGTGATCTGAGCATCCGCTGCTTCTCCAAGGAGGAACCGGAGGAATACGGATACTACGGATTGATCGGCAGCTATTCCGACGACGGCGGGATATTCTTTGTCGAGAGGATGATGGGAAAACGATGCAATAATTAACGAGAATGGGAATTGAGAATCCATGTTCGTAGCCGTGGATGACACAGATTCCATGAAGGGGAACTGCACGACGTTCCTGGCTACGGAGATCATCAGGGAATTTTCGGATCTCGATCTTATCGGGAATCCCAGATTGGTGCGCCTCAATCCGGCCACACCCTGGAAGACCAGGGGCAACGGGTCCCTTGTGATGAGATTCGGGAAAGGTGTCGGGAAGAAGAGTTTCATCGGCATGATCGGTGACAGGAGGATCTACTGCTACGATGCATGCACATCATATGAGCCA
The DNA here is from genome assembly GCA_001563305.1 of methanogenic archaeon mixed culture ISO4-G1. NCBI lineage: Archaea > Methanobacteriati > Methanobacteriota > Methanomicrobia > Methanomicrobiales > methanogenic archaeon mixed culture ISO4-G1. The sequence goes on along the minus strand of CP013703.1, from coordinate 1,592,524 downwards.
GATCCACAAATGATGAGGGAGAGGATCATCCCCCACATCCAGGAGCATCATGAGGATGACGCAGACCCCGGACTGCTCATATCGAGGGTCAAACCCTCGCAGAAGTTCTATTGGAACGGTGTCAGGACTATCATGGACCGTAAGGTCATCGATAGGGAGATCCAGAGGATCGGAGGAATAACCTTCGAGATCGGCTGCGGCAGGGGACTGATCGGCTGCACGTGCGGTATGGCCTGGAGACCCAGGGACACGACCTTCGAACTGCTGTCGTACAGGCCTTCGGCCAGATGGGGTACAGAACGCGTGTTCGATCCCGTCACAATAAGAGATGTGGAGCATGGGTATCCGACGACATTCAACAGCTGGGAGGACAGGACCGGGAAGGTCGCGATGGTACCCTCCACGCCGTGCCCGGTGATGTATGGATTGAGAGGCGATGATGAGAAGGACCTCATTGAGGCCTCCGGGAGGATCTCCACAGAACCCATCGAGAGATGGATGGTGTTCCTCACCAACCAGGGGACGGACGACCATCTGATCAGGGATCCGAAGGAGCTCATCCCCAACCAGTCATATGTCATCAAAGGGACTGTGGTTTCGCAACCCTGGCACATTGCAGGAGGACATGTCTTCGTGGACATCGAGACCAGGTTCGGGAACCTCACCTGCGGAGCGTACGAGCCGTCCAAGGAGTTCCGTTACATGCTCGATTGGCTGATCCCCGGCGACGAGGTCGAGATGCTCGGCGAGCTCAGGAACGAGCCCCGTACGCTGAACATCGAGAAGGTCCATGTTCTTTCCATAGCGGACGAGTACAGGAAGGTCTCCAATCCCGTATGTCCTGAATGCGGCAGGACGATGAAGTCCGCAGGCAGCGGACAGCCGTACAGGTGCAAGCAGTGTCACACCTCCTCTAACAGCCCCGTATTGGAGCCTGTGAGGCGTCAGATGGCGGTCGGATGGTACGAGCCGCCGACGGCAGCCAGGAGGCATCTCTCAAAGCCTTTGAAGCGCATGGGGATCGAGCAGCCCCTGGAGTTCCTCAGGGGACGCAACCGACCGTTTTGAAATCGACAATAGTCGAAGTTGAAGAACGTCAATATTTAATACTGAACCTATATGAGTAGTGTCCAAAGGGAATACCCATGGACGAAGTAGTGATTCTTAGTGCGGTGAGGACACCCATCGGAAAATACGGCAAGACGCTCGCAGGCATCAAGGCGACAGACCTTGGTGCCATGGTCGTCAAGGAAGCGGTCAGCAGGGCCGGCCTCCAGCCGACGGATATCCAGGAATGCATTATGGGGAACGTCATCAGCGCCGGACTCGGCCAGAACCCCGCGAGGCAGGCCGCGATCGGAGCGGGACTGCCCGTGGAGATCGGATCCTTCACCGTTAACGCGGTCTGCGGATCCGGAATGAAGGCAGCCATGCTGGCATCCGACGCCATCAAGGCCGGCCAGTACGATGTCCTCGCTGTCGGAGGAATGGAGAACATGTCCGCCGCGCCCTACATCATGAACGGCGCCAGGTGGGGATACAGGATGAACGACCAGACCGTGGTCGATGCGATGGTGCACGACGGACTCTGGGACATCTTCAACAACCAGCACATGGGATTCACCGGCGAGATCGTCGCCGAGAGGTTCAACGTGTCCAGGGAGGACGCGGACCAGCTCTCCGTGGAGTCCCACATGAAAGCTGCGAAAGCGATCAAGGAGGGCAAGTTCAAGAAGGAGATCCTTCCCGTGACCATCCCCTCCAAGAAGGGCGACATCATCTTCGACACCGACGAGGGTGTAAGGGAGGACTCCAGTATGGAGGCCCTCGGAAAGCTCAAGCCCGTCTTCAAGAAGGACGGTATCGTCACAGCCGGGAATTCCTCGCAGCTGAGCGACGGAGCCTCGTCCCTCGTGGTCGCTTCCAGGAAGTGGGCGGAGGAGCACGGATGCAAGCCTCTGGCGACCATCGAGGCCTACGGCGAGAGGGGAGTCAAGCCCGAGTACATCATGGAGGCACCCATCCCGACCACAAGGCACGTCCTCGAGAAGGCCGGAATGACCATCGACGACATCGACCTCTTCGAGCACAACGAGGCATTCGCATCCGCGTCTTGCGCGGTCAAGAAGGAGCTCAACGTCCCCGACGAGATCTTCAACGTAAACGGCGGGGCAGTAGCGCTGGGACATCCCATCGGATGCTCCGGAGCACGTGTCCTCACGACCCTGCTCTACGCACTGCAGGACCGCAACAAGCAGGTCGGTCTCGGTACCCTCTGCCTCGGTGGAGGAAACGCCGTCACCATGATCATCCGCAGGTGCTGAAACCTTTCAAAGGCGGGTCGGGCCGAGGCCCTCCCACCCTCATTCTGTGACATCTCGGCATTTCCTTTTAATAAAAGGACTTGAATTGTAACATCAGTCACGATAAGCCCCGTACGGTGGCCGCCCTAGGTGGCCCTTTGTCTGTACGGGCAACGACTACCATTGTGCTTGTGGATTGAGTGTTGTGACGGCTCGGCAATCCTGTTATATACATCAACGATAATCGATTATACAGTCACGATAAGCCCCGTACAGCGGTCGCCTTAGGCGGCCCTTAGACTGTACGGGCAACGACTATCTTCTTGCGTATTATCTGCAGGTACCTGTCATCGTCGTGTGTCAAACTGCAGTAAACGGAGCCTGCCACATAATCGGCTAGTTGTATGCATGGAGCCTGCTCGGATAATCTCATTCCACATTTCTTAAGATTGGATCCGGCCTCAGCGAATCTTTTCTCGGATATCGAACGGAGCTCTTTGTCCGTAATGAAACGGCATCTGTCAAGCATCAGATCGACATCGCTGTTCGGTACCATTGAGGCCACGCCCTGGATTAGGCTGTCGGTCATCCTTCTGTAAAGCTCGTTTCCGCTGACTCCGAAGCAACTACCATTATAGTCATACTTATCAACGGATACGGTAGCTATTTTGACATCTGAGGATGCTAGCGCCTTCAGGACTGCCGATATTTCTTCATCAGAGGAATTGTGGAATTTTGACTCGAAATTCTTGACCGGTATTGCGCCATATGCACTTCTGAGCAAGCGCGGGCGCCTTATGATGATAGCGGCCATAGCGAAATATCTGGAATGCTCTCCTAGATCCCCCGATTCATCGATAGCTACGACCCAACTCATGCGATCGTGATATCATCACGGACCGGAGTATAAGTAGCAAGGGCCCGCTTTCTAGGCTTTAAAATAGTTAATCTGGATATGTTCTTTTCAACCGGAACGGGGTCATGGCCTTGTACCAACCCAAGTACTAAAAGCAGGACGTATATGGTCATGCGAAGGAACATGGCCGATATCGTCTACCGCTACGGATCACGCTACTACATCAACATGACCAACAGGTGCCCCTGCAGGTGCACCTTCTGCGTCAGGGACTCCGGTCCGTCGTTGGGAAGTGCGGAGAACCTCTGGCTGGACAAAGAACCCACCGTAAAGGAGGTGGAGGATGCGCTCTCCTCCCTGGACCTCTCCGGTACCGACGAGATCGTGTTCTGCGGTTACGGGGAACCCACGGAGAGGTTCGACGACCTGAAGGAGATAGCAAGGTTCATCAGGAATGTCCTCCACAAGAGGATCAGGGTCGATACCAACGGATTGGGGAACCTGATCAACGGCAGGGACATCATCCCGGAGATGGCGGAGGTCGTGGATTCAGTCTCGATAAGTCTCAACGCAAGCACCGCCGAGGAGTATCTCGAGGTCACCCGCAGCAGGTTCGGGATGGAATCTTACCAGGCGGTATTGGATTTCATAGCGGGATGCAGGAAGCTCATCGACGGGGTGACCGTGTCCATCGTGGGCGGATCCATCCCCCAGGCGTCTGAGGACGAATGTGCCAGCATCGCCAAGAGGATGAACGTAGCCTTCAGGGTCAGATGACCGTCAGCTTCATTTTCCCATCGATCAGGTCCTTCGGTTCGATGCGGTCCATCAGGACCTCTATCCACAGGTCTATCGAATAATCATCGCGGTCCATGGCGCACACCCTACACCTCAGTTCCCTTCCCGCGTCCATGAGGTTCGCTATGACTATGTTCCTCTCGCGCGGTATGTAGCCGATCATCTCGTCCCCCCTCATGACCATGACGGCGAACGGGTCGTAATCGTTCTCCGGCTCCCTTCTCAGTTCCAGCGGGCAGTGGTGGTACAGCCCGTCCGTCGCGAACCACGGGTCGTCCCTGTACATCACGCCCGCGACGCGGGTGACCAGCAGGGATATCGGCTTGAGCGGCTGTATCTCGATCTCGAGGCCCTTGGGCTGTTCTTCCTCCATGGTTATCGGGAGGACGTGGGGGATATAATAACCGATTTATGTAATCTCTGTTATTCTTCCAGGAGATCCTCTTTCTCCCTGATAACGGCCAGCATCTCCATCACGGGTGCGCTCAGCCTCTGCCCGTACTCAGTCAGCTGCAGGTACCTGCGGGTGCCTATCGACACGTACTCCACCGCACCGATCTCAATGAGCCCGCCGATCTTCACCCTCAGCGCGTAGTTGTTGGAGAAGTAGCTGTATACATCCATCAGGCTGCGGGGGCCTTCGGCCAGGTATGCTATGATCCTAAGCTTCGCCGAGCTCTCGAAGATCCTCAGTCCCGAGACGTCCGGCGGCGGGGTGTGGACACCGTAGTCCCTTCTCTTGATCACTATCGGATTCGACATCTGTCATACGTTCCTTATGAGCATCCTCTTAGGTATTCAGAGGTTATACTCTATGGATTATATCGTCTACGGGTATTAAATGCAGTATCATCGGGGAGGACGGCGTAGGATCCTCCCATTTCGTTAGCATATCTGAATGATCCTTACCCGGGAAAGTTTAGCCAGTATTTTCGGGTTGGATGATATCGGAGATTATTGACTATTAGACCGCCGGTCAGACCGGTCTCCGGGGTCTTTCCCGGCATCGGTCCGCCGGGGGTCCGGATCATCACCCATTCGTCGTACAAAACAACGGTATTTGTCGAACATGGAATCGAAGGGAACGAATGTGTCAGATTTCCAGTATCCAATATTGATAGCATTTATCGCAATGTAAAATAGCATTACGTAAATCATCATCCGGGGGAATCTCCGCGAAGGGAATCCGGATTGCGACGTTCATACTGCTTGCGTTCGTGCTCATAATTAGTCCCATAGCCGTCATCGTGCAGATGAACGAGGGTTCCTTGGACCTCAGGGACAGGGAGCTGTTCCTGATCGCCACGGATTCCATGGACGGAGACCCCCTTCCGTATGACATTCCTACGCTGCCGGAGAGGAGCCTCGCGATGGTCCGCCACTGCGACGCTTCGGATCTTGCAGTGGGGGATGTCGTCGCGTACAGGACAGTCATGGCGGGGGCGCCGGTGTTCCACCGCGTCATATCGATGGAAGAGGACAGGCTGGTGGTCAAGGGGGACAATGTGGGGATGTCGGAGACGATACCCGCGGGCAACGTGATCGGGAAGGTCACGGGATACTCCCTCCCTTCGGGGATGGTCCTGGCCGTGATGAAATCGCCCGCACCGCTGTTCTTCCTGGCGGTGCTGGCACTGTACGGGTTATTGAAGAAGCAGGGTGGTATCGATGAGGATCAGGTTGGTCTCGGTGGCGATAGTGGCGATGATGCTGGTAGCTGCTATCGTTGGGGTTGGTTACGCGTATAAGGCGCTGTTCACCAGTAATGGTAACAGCATTGCGAACGACTATGTGACGATAAACGACGGGGTGCAGGACACCGCCGTGTTGAATTACAGGCAGGATTACGTGACGTACTCGGTGGATGGTGATGTGATGTACCGTCTGTGTACCGGGACGGCGACGGACCTGGTGAAGCTGACCGATTCTTCTTATTCATTGAAGATAAGGGACAGCCGTGCGGTCAGCAACGTGTATACGCTGAAGGTAACCGCGGATCTTCCCACTCTGTATGAGGATGACGAGGGGAACGATTGGTGCAGGTTCGTGTTCGAGCTGAGGCAGCATTCCGGGGAGCTGAGATGGTTCGGACTGAATACGATAGGGTCGTCGGAATTCACGTTCTATCTGGATGAGGGTTTGGAGCAGGACACGGTGATGGGCGAGGGGGAGCAGTTGGCTTCGTTGACCACTGGGGATTACGATCTCGACGTGTATCTCAAGTTGTGCACCGTGGGGGATGCGGCCGGAGGGAAGCCCTACGGGGTGTTCGTGGACAAGGCGAATTTTGTTGATGAGTTCGGGACGGAGGAGTTCTCGATAGTGTTTACGACGGAGTCGTTGGTTTGAGGTGAGAATAAGTCGGATGTTCCCGACATTCGCTCTTTTGCTCATGTTAAGTAAGGAATTAATAACTTAGATTCAATGATTGAATACGGAGGGGGGAGGACGGGTTTCACCTGTCAGGCCTCGCTCCGTATTTCTTCATGTTAAATGTTGGTTCAGAATTCGTTATACTTCTTGTTGCAGTCCTTCGAGAGACTGCAGGATACTTCTCGTTGTTCTTCGCTATCTTCTCGGCCAGTGAATCGTAAAGATCGATGCCGTTCATCTGAGCGAATCTCAGGACGAAATAGAACACGTCGGCAGCTTGTCATAGGTTTAATGTAACTAAAGTTGAATTAATAGACTATAAATCACAATACTTTTTAGTTGGATGCTAAAGGGCGTCCAATAATTTTGTGATATGCAATTATCTGCTCTTGATGAAAGCAGATAAATGATAATTTAGGAGGTGTCACTTTTGCCTCCTGAAACCATTGGCCTCTTAGAAATTTCAACGGTGACAACGGGGTCTTCAAATACTATTGATGCACTGAATGAGGGATTATATCCATTCTTTGATAGATCACAAGTCGTTAAACGCAGCAACAAGTTTTTGTTCGATACAGAAGCAGTTATAGTTCCAGGAGAAGGGATGGATTTCATCCCTCGTTTTGTTTCTGGAAAATTCGATCTTCATCAACGCGCTTATGCTGTGATTCCGAAAGAAAACATTGATGGAAGATATCTTTATTATGCAATAATGCATAAAAGAAGACATTTTTCACAAGTTGCCACCGGGAGTACAGTGAAATCACTTCGTTTGAAATCATTCGAATTGATGGAAATACCGTTTTTTGATAAGGTATCGCAATTGAAGATATCCAAAATATTATCATCTTTCGATTATGAAATTGATAAACTCAGATGTATAAATGATAATTTAGACAATCAAATGAAGTTGCTCTTTAGGCGCATGTTTTCTCCATCTGCAGTAGAACAGTATGGCAAATTGGGAGACTTCTGTGATGTTCAAAAAGGATTGTCTTACAAAGGGTCTGGTCTTTCTGATGATGACGGGGCATTGTTGATAAATTTAGGTAATATAACCCCTGGTGGAGGTTTTAGAAAAGACAAGAATAAGTTCTATACTGGCGAATACAAAGAAAAGAATGTGGTTAAACCAGGCGATTTAATCATCGCCAATACAGATATGACGTATGATCGCATCATTCTCGGTAGCCCGATTCTGGTTCCAGATTATCCAGGCGTAATTCTTTTTACACATCATCTGTTCGCTTTCAGAGATGTAAAGCTACCTGTGTCATTCCTTTATTACTACCTCAGGACCGATGATTTCCACGGTATGTGTGAATCGTCAGCCAATGGTACAACTGTGTTGGCCATAACCAGAGATGACGTGCTAGATGCAGACATCCCATTGCCTACGCAGTCCGATCTTTCACTATTTGACAGGGCGGCATCTAAGTGTTTACAATTAATAGCTACTAATGAAAGAGAAATCAGTCGTTTGTCAGCGTTGAGGGATAATCTTCTTCCTAGATTGATGTCAGGAGAGGTCGATGTTTCCTCTCTTGATATACCAACTAAATATTCATTTGTTGGGCCATTAGGCTACAAACTTCTTGTGTGCGTTCTTGACGTTCTCCTGGTTCACCATTGCATAATGAAGAGTCGTATCAATCCGGACATGGCCAAGGATCTTCTGGACCTGCTCTATAGGCATACCCTTATCGATTGCTCTGGTTGCCATGGTCCTTCTGAATTTATGAGGATGTATGTTCTCAATCGAAGTGATAGATTCCAGATTCTTCAACATCGTCTCCACACCGTTGATGCTGATCCTTCTGATCGGATTATGGAGTGTGACGAACAAAGCAGGATTGTCATCGGACCGCTGCCTGAGATACTCTTGAAGATGGAGCTTTGTTCTGGCATCAAAATACACCTTGCGCTCGCTTTCCCCCTTACCGAATACGATACACTCTCTCTCGTTGAAATCGATATCCGATCTGTTCAGTCTTACTAACTCGCCCACACGGATGCCGGTGGATGACAGAGTATCGATGATCGAGAGATTGCGGATGTTATCGCAGCCGTCCCTCATCCTCTCCAATTCCTCATCAGTGAATGTATCCTTGACCGTTCTCCCGAACTTGACCTTGTGGATACGTCTGACCGGACTCTTAAGGATGTATTCCTCATCTTCAAGCCAAGAGAAGAAGCTGGAGAAGATACGGCGAATATTATCGATCGTTACCTTGCTGGAGCCCCTCTGGGATTGATATTCGGAGAGATATTTGCGGATATCATCGGTACCGATTTTGACTATCGGCAACGATACCTTCTTCAGCATCATATCGATGGTTGTTTCGTAGTATATCAGTGTTCTTTCTGAGCAGCCTTCAAGACGTTTTGATGACAAGAATGATTGAAGAAGATTGTTAGAATCTTCCCCTGTTCCTTCTTCAGCGGCTTCATACTCGTTCAGCAGTTGAGTGAGTTGTACCATGACAATCGATAGGCAATTGTCATCGATTTTTCCGGTCAGTCTTGTCTTCAAATCCTCTTTGATTGTCTTGTTCATGCTGTGTATTGGCCGTAGAAAATGAATATTTAGTTGGTAAATCTATGGTCGAAACATCAACCTCTCCTGACATGAGTTTAGGTAATAGACAATCTCTCAATTCAGTTAGTTTTTCAATTTCGACCATATTCTCAGAGATAGTGTGATAGATGACTTTACAGAATAAATCGTATCCATGAAGGGTTTCTTGGTTACTTGGAAGCGCTATTGCATATTCTTTAGTAGCATCTTTCCCTAGATGAAGAACTGTTGTACCATTTACATATCCCAGACAGTGTCCTTTGAAATTGTATCCAGAAAGAAGGGCAGCCAGTAAGTAACGACCTACATTACCATTCGGTTGAATCTTGACAAGATCCATCGAGGCAACAAGTTTGTTGTACTTTCCTTTGCTCAAAATAATCTCTGCATTTCCAATTATCTCCGCCCCTTGTGTTAGATCAGTATGTGCGATCAGTATGTCAAATAAATCAACAAATTGACTGTCTTTAACACGAGGAGAGATTTCTAAATCTTTGTACCCCTCAATTTTGAAGCCCCCGTTGCGCTCAAAGTTTTTGATCGTGACTAGAGCATCTTCGGAATACTCAACCAACTCGTTTCCTTTGTATGAATATCCCGGAATTATTGAGGCAAGTTCTGGCAGCATAACCCTCCTCCAGTTATCTGGCATATCTTCAGGTAGGTAACAGAAATACTTATCAACAGCAGTGCGGAGAACAGCTAGTAAATTATCATTTATTTGAGTGATGAGTTCAATCTCTTTGTTAAAAACTATTAGAAAATCAGAGATAATTTTTTGCTGTTTTATAGGCAGAATATCCAATTCAATAGACGAAATCATCTCTTTGGTCAAAGCTTTCCTACTTGAACCAGCAGAAGCGAGAGACAATAATAACTCTTTATTAACAAACAAATACGCAAGCAAAAAGCCGGAAATAACTTCATCATTCGTCCTAAGAATCATTACATGCTGATTGACTCTCGCAGGAAGAACATCTTCGGGAACCATACATACTCTGGCGACTGAATCACCTGTAATGTTAAGAAGAATATCGCCTGGCAGTACCTCAACATTCTGCATCATATCAGCGGTATCATCATCGATATGAGCTAATCCGTCATAATTGAATGAAAGATCGAGGACGTTCTGACTTCTAATTAGAGAAACACCCGAATCTATATAGGATTGCTCACCACCTGAAGGAGTGATACCGCTACCAATCTTTGTACAGATACTACCAATCGCCCTCAACATGAGATCACTCACTGTTCTTCTTGTAGTTCTCCATCTGCTTGAACACCTCTTCGTATACTCCGTTGAGGTATTCCGGCGGGAACCCGTAGTCGCTCATGACGAAGGCTATCTCCATCCTGAGCTCGTCCTTCACATCCTGTTTCGAGGACCAGTCGATGACCGAGCATATCTCGTCGGCGCACTTCTTCAGATCTCTAGCCATCGCTGGCAGCTTGTCCTTGTCGAACTCGAACTGGAAGATCTCGATGGTCCTGTTGAGGATGTCGTAGAATGCCATCTCCTGCGGCGAGAGACCCAGTTCGTTGCCTGCGGTGGATTGGTTCTTTATGTCTTCCAGGAGTCTGAAGAGCTCATCGTTCAGCAGCTCCACTATATCATCGGTCATGGAATCGAGGATCTGCAGGATCTCCATCATGCCGACATGACGGTCGTTATACTTGTCCACTATCTTCTTGAACTTCTCGGAGAAGTTGTCTGCCTGGAGCTTGTTGATCCTTCCCGTGTTAGCTATCGCGAGACGGGTGAGCCTCTCCAGCAGCTTGAACTTGGAGTTGGAACCGGGGATGGACCTGATCTTGGCCAGATTCTCTTCGGAAAGGAGCTCGATCCTGTCCACCTGCTCGTCATCGACCATCATGCTCAGCTGCACGACCTCGTCGGAGATGATCGCCCTCTCAAGAAGATCCATGACCGTGCGGTTCATCATGGCCGTATCGGGGGCTTCCCCGCGGGTGAGCTTCGCGAGCATGGACCTGACCCCGGAATAGAAGTAGATCCTGTCCCTCTCCTGCTTTGTGAGCTCATCCGAATACACGCAGTTGTTGTAGGCGGTCTTGAGTTTCCTGACCGCATCCATGAACCACCTCTCGAAGTCCTTGCTCTGTTGGACGAACTCCATGGCCCTGTCGAGACACTTCATTTGAAGTTCCTCGTCGTTGCCATAGTAATCGGTGGAATCGAAGTTGAAGAACCTGCCGTCGAGTGCGCTGAGCGTCTCCCTGACGATGCCGACGAACTCCTCGGTCATGTCGAATCCCTGTTTGGCACGCTTGCCTCCGGCGTAATCGTACAATGCCTTGTCCAGTTCCTTCCTTATTCCGAGATAGTCGACGACCAGTCCGCACTCTTTTCCGGGATAGATCCTGTTAACTCTCGAGATCGCCTGTATGAGGGAGTGTTTCTGGATGGGCTTGTCGATGTACATCGTATCGAGGAACGGCACATCGAATCCCGTCAGCCACATATCCACCACGATGGCGATCTTGAAGTTGGACTCCTTCTTCTTGAACTGGATCTCCAGGTCCTTACGGTATTCCGAATCGCCGCAGAGATCGAACAGCTCTGCCGAGTCATCGCTGCCGCGGGTGGCCACCATCTTGACCATCTCGATGGGCTTGGCCTTCTCCTCGGAGGGATTCTCCTGCGGTCCAGGGTTCCTGATGACGAACCATTCCGGACGTTTCTGCTGAAGGATCTTGTAGAAATCGAAGGCGATCTTGCGGGAGGTGCAGACGAACAGTGCCTTTCCGCATACGGTGGCGTTCTCCTCCACCCTCTTCTCGTAATGGGCTATGAAGTCGTCGGCCACATGTTGGAGACGTTCCTCGTTGCCGACTATGATCTCCATCTTGGAGACCTCCCTCTTGCTCTTCTCGATCTGATAGTAGTTGGCTCCTTTCCTCTCCGCTTCCCGATAGTACTCTTCGATGGCCCTCATCTGCTCCTCGGAGAGACGGACCTTGGCCGCCCTGCCCTCGTAGATGATCTTCGATGTGATGTTATCCTTCTCGGATTCAGCCATGGTGTATTGATCCACAATCGGACCGAAGACGTCCATGGTCGCATCGATGGGAGTCCCGCTGAATCCGACGTATGTCGCGTTGGGGAATGCGTCATGGAGGATTTTCGCGAATCCGACCATGTGCTTCCTCTTGCCGTCGACGATCCTGTCCGAATCCTCGAGATTCAATTGGGATCTGTGAGCCTCATCGGAGATGATTATGATGTTATTCCTATCGGAAAGGAGGTTGCCCTCCTCGTTGAACTTCTGGATGGTGGAAAGGTAGACCCCACCTGAGGCGACGTCCTTGAGCCTGCTTCTTAGATCGGCTCCGGTATCCGCTGATACCACGTTCTCGTCGCCCAGGAACCTCTTTGACTTGGTGAAGTTGGACTGCAGCTGGTTATCGAGGTTCTCCCTGTCGGTTATCAGGATGATCGTGGGATTCCTCATGTCCCTGGACCGCATCAGCAGACGTGTGAGGAAGAGCATGGTGTAGCTCTTTCCGCATCCGGTGGTACCGAAGTACGTACCTCCCTTGCCGTCACCTTCCGGCTTCATGTGCTTCCTGATGTTCTCCAGGAGCTTCGTCGCACCGAAGTACTGAGGATACCTGCAGACGAGTTTCAAGTTCTTACCGCTGTCATCCGGGAAATATATGAAATCGCGGATGATGGCTAGGAGACGTTCCTTGGCGAAGACCCCGTCCAGCAATGTGTACAGCGATGATATTCCCTCGCTCGGCGGGTCATCGCTGTTGACCTTGTTCCACGAATAGTAGTCGGGATAATCAGTGAAGACGGTACCGATCTTTGAATTGACGCCGTCACTGATGACCGTGAATGCGTTGAATATGAATAGTCCTGGTATGTCGCGGATGTATCTGGTGTTCAGCTGATGGTAGGCATCCTCGATGGTGGCCTCTTCCCTGACAGCGGATTTGAATTCCAGAACTACTAACGGGATACCGTTGATGAACACGATCGCATCGGGCCTGCGGAGCATCTGGGGGCCCTGGATCTCGTACTGGTTGACCACCCTGAAACTGTTGTTGTCGGGATGGTCGAAGTCCAGCAGGTTGATCCAGAGGTTGGATTTCTTGTCATCCCTTTTGATGTTGAAACCCTCGCGGATCCTGGAAAGGGTCTCGCGGTTGTTCACGTAATCTCCCCTGTCGATGACCTGGAAAGCGATGATGACGCGGCGTATCTCCGGCTCTGTGATGTTTGGGTACTTGTGTATGAGATAATCCTTGAGATCGTCGTAGAGGAGGATGTTCCTGTTATCCCTCTCGATGGTCGTGCCGAGGGTGTGCTCGTAACCTCTGGCCTCAAGGCCTTTCATGATCGCGTTCTCAAGGCTCTCTTCGGTAAAGGACATGGGAATCACATCTTGAATCCGAGGGCTTCCATGTTCTTCCTGATCTCTTCCTCGAGACGGTGCGATTCCTCGAAGAGCTGGCTGAGTTCCGAGGTTAACCTTTTCATCTTCTCCTCGTAGGGTTCGGTGTTCTCTTCCTCGGGAGCGAGACCGACGTACCTTCCGGGGGTCAGCATGTATCCCGATTCGGCGACCTCAGAGATCGGGACCGCCTTGCAGAATCCGGCCACATCCTCGTAATCCCTTCCGGCGAGCCAGTTGTGATAGGTGCTTGCGATCCTCTGGATCTCGTCGTTATCGATTGTCTTATGGGTCCTGTCATAGAGGCGGCCCATCTTCCTGCAATCGATGAACAGAATCTGTTCCCTCGTGGAGTCGTTCCTCCTGACCTTCTGTTTGGAACAGAACCATAGACACACGGGGATTCCGGTGGAATAGAACAGTTTCTCGGGAAGCGCGACGATGCAATCGACGACCATACTGTCTACAAGATTCTTCCTGATCTCGCCGTCACCGTTGGTGTTGGATGTCAGGGAACCGTTGGCAAGGACGAATCCGGCTACTCCGTTGTCGTTCAGGTGATAGAGGAAATGTTGGATCCAAGCATAGTTGGCGTTGCCCCTGGGGATACCGTATACCCATCTGGGGTCGTGTTCGAGCTCGTCGGCACCCCACTTGTCCTGATTGAATGGAGGGTTGGCCATGACGAAATCGGCCCTGAGGTCCTTGTGAAGGTCCCTTCTGAGGGAATCGTCGTTGTGGGGACCGAAATCTGCCGATATGCCTCTGATGGCAAGGTTCATCTTGGCTAACTTGAGGGTGGAGAGGGCATATTCCTGTCCGTAGATGGAGACGTCCTTCCTGTTGCCCTTATGGGCATCCACCATCTTGATGGACTGGACGAACATGCCTCCGGAACCGCAGCAAGGATCGAATACGCGGCCTTTGAGGGGCTGTATCATCTCTGCGATGATCTTGACGATGGGCTTGGGCGTGTAGAACTCTCCCTTCCCTTCCTTGGAGGAGAACTTGGAGAGGAAGTACTCATAGACCCTTCCGATGACGTCCTCCTCATCGTCATTGGTGAGGTCGAGCTTATTCATGATGTCGATGAGGGAAGCGATCTTCGTGGTGTCGAGGTCCACGGTGGAATAGAAGTTGGTGGGGAGTGCTCCGGACAGAGTGGGATTATCTTTCTCGATGAGCTCCATGGCCTTGTCGATCTTGACCTTGATGTCGGCCTGCTTGGCATTGTCGACGAGGAAGCTCCACCTGGATTCGGGTTCGAGATAGAACACGTTGTCCTTACCGTAAGCGAACTTCTCATCGATGAAGGGTTTGGTCTTGGGGTCCGATTCGAGGATATCTCTCTGCCTTGAGAACCTATCATTGACAAACTTCAGGAACACAAGACCCAGAACTACTTGTTTGTAAACTGGGTACTCAACTGATCCCCTCATCTCATCCGCTGATGCCCATAGGGCCTCTTCCATAGACAATTCTTTTTTGGTTGTTTTTGCCATGACCTTACCGACCTCTCTTAAACAGATCGAAGCAGACAGCACGAGCTGGCTAAGTCTTCGAATGATAACATCCCCGACCCGAAGGTCATATTGTAATCAATAAGACGGTATTTAATGTTGATATCTCAGAAATTGATGTTGATACTGCAAAGGTTGAATCTTTGCACAGTTCTATAATTATTGATTGTTATTCAAGTTCAATGAACCAGCCAAATGATGATAAAGAGAAAGATCTTGAGGATTTTCTCTTAGATATTGATTGTTTGGATACATTGGATAAATGGGCTAACAAACCGAACTTTTTCGATATTCTTTCTGTTTCCGGAATGGAAATCAGGCATAGTAATTTCCTTGCGTGGCTTTTAGATCCTCAGGAATCCCATGGCCTGGGGGATTATTTCTTAAGGAAGTTGTTACAGCAAGCTGCAAAGGTGTATGGTACTGACAATTCTCCTATTTCGATTGTTGATCTGGATAGTGTATTCTTGGATGATGCATATGTTTTGCGTGAACAAGCGAATATTGATGTATTGGTGATATCTGAGCAGTCTAAAATTGTTCTTGCAATAGAGAATAAGATTCATTCGAGAGAACATGACGATCAATTAGAATCATATTATGAATATGTAGTGAACAAGTTCTGTAAGTATGGGTACAAATCGTTTTTTATTTATCTTACATTGGATGGTGATCAGCCATCGCATGAAATGTGGTATCCGTTATCACATGCATATATTCAGAAATTAGTAAAAACCGTGTTAAAAGGAAAAGATTTGTCAGACAGATGTAGGATCTATCTGGAAGATTATTCAAATGCATTATCGGGTGAATTGATGAATGACGAGGAATTGAGAGAAACATGTTTGAAAATTTATAAAAACCACAAACAAGCAATCGATCTTATCATAGAGAATCTCCCAAGTAATCAGAACACAGTGTGTTATCGTTGTAAGCAGTTACTCGAAAAGAACAATAATGTAATTCTACTGACTTCTTCGCGTACCATTCTAAGGTTTACGACTAAACGTATTCGTGAAAAAGTAGGTCATGTTGGATTTGAAAACTGGGTTTCAAGTGGAGATTTGATTGTTTTTGAATTGTATGTTTCACCCAACGATGAAGGGTATATTGCAATGATTGTCGGTCCTGGTGTGATTCAAATCAGAGATGCTTGGATGGAGTACTTGAGGAATTCTTCATTGTTTTCTGCAAAGAGTAAAGGTACATCATTTTCCTTCACAACTATACAGAGCAAGCGTGTAAAGAAAGGGAAGTTGTCGGACGAGGAATATGTAGAAAAATTTGTCCAGACATTATTAGATTACGTTGATAAGATTGTGGAGATAGAAAAAGTCATAGAGGTTGCACCAATTGATTATGAAACCATATTGAAAAGATGATAGAAGGAATCATCATACCTTTGTGGTGCACTCGATAATTTGAGGAGGAATATCATTTTCCATTTCCCATAAAATCTTCATTGGTTTAGATCCGGAACTTTCTTTGAAGCTACCTTTGCCGATGAATACATATGGTGCAGTGTGGCCTTTATGTTTCTTGAATTCTCTGACAAAGAATAGTGTTTTTCCTTTCCTGCTGGTATCAGTGTATCTTTTTCCAGTGGTTGAAGTTTGAGATGTTTTGTTCTGGCTTTCCCAATGGAATAGCCTGTTACTAACTACGTAATCATTATACATGGTGCTAATTGAGTAGTCTTTTTCTCCTTTATTCAGTGTTATCATGAAAACATCTAATTCTTTATCCTCAATGTAAAGCACTCCTTCACGAAGTGTATGTTTATGATCAAACGTACTTTTTCCAAGACCTGACAATATCTGTTCTTGAGTGTAACTACAGTTTATCATTAATGGGCAGTCTGGATATGATTCGATTTCGATAAAACTAATGGAACTTCTCTTGATTTCCAATAATTGTTGGATTTCATCATTATACGGTGAATTCCGTAATTCTTCGATAAAATCATTTAGTGATGCTGGACGGTTTTCTGAATCATTGATGTAAAAAGTACGGTAGAGCATTAAGGCATGCGGATCATTATTTGGAATGGTTGAATCATCGTTCAAGATTTGTTCAATTCTTTCAATCCAAGATAAGCTGTCGATATGACAGAGTCTTCTAAGGCCCTTGCTCATAAAGAGTTCTTTATCAGAATTATTCTGAGTTTTATCAGATGCATTTTTTATTCCTGTGAATGAAAGGTCGCCTTTGTAAAGATCGAATAATTCAATATCAAGAAATTCAATGAATTCTTTCATTGAAGGGAATCTTGAATTGATTTTTACAAAGTCCTTCATTCTTTTGATAAGACCAACTGTTCCAATTGCACTATCTATGTTTCCAAGAATGTATTCTTTTGCTTTTTCTTCTAATTCAATTGAACAACCGACTGGTAACCCTGTAAAACCCTCTTCTAGTTTGTTTTTCAGTGGTTGCGCACTCATTGAAGACAAGTATTCTAGTTTTGTGTTGTAGAGTTTGTAACGCTCATCTGCCTGTCCAACAAAATCAAGAACGGTCAGTTCTGTTTTTCCACTATTGTTGTCGAGTCTTAGGCCTCTCCCTAATTGCTGAATGAAAATTGTCATGCTCTTTGTGGGCCTCAGTAAAAGTATGAGGTTAACACACGGAATATCTATTCCTTCGTTGTAAACGTCAACAGAAAAAATGAACTGAATCTGTCCTTCCTCTAATTCTCTGTTAACAGAGCTGCATTCGTCGGAATTTTCAGCAGTTATGCATTTAGACGGATAACCGGATCTATTGAAGAAGTTACACATGAATTTGGCATGTTCAACAGAAGAACAAAAACCAAGTCCTTTGATTTTTGATCTATTAGGTTTGTATTCCCTCACTTTATCTATTATCAATTGTGCTCTTTCTTCATTTCCAGTTAACAAATTGGATAATTCTTCTTCGTTAAACTTACCATTTTCATATTTGATTTTGGTATAGTCAGCTTTATCCGTTATCCCGTAGTAGTGGAAGGGAACCAATAATTCTCTATCTATGGCTTCAGTGAGGCGTATTTCACAGGCAATTCTGTTGTCAAAGAATTCTTTGATATCTTTTCCATCCATTCTTTCTGGCGTCGCGGTTAAACCAAGTAATATTTTAGGTTGGAAATACGTGAATATTTTGCTGTACGATTTAGCACTTGAATGATGAACTTCATCCACAACGATGTAGTCAAAATAATCAGGTTTGAATTGTTCAACAATATCAGCTTTGTCAAATGATTGAACTGACATGAATAAATGATCAAACCGTTTTGGTTTGTATTTACCAGTATAAATTTCACCAAAATTTGCATCTCTAAGTACAGATTGGAATGTGGCCATACTTTTTTGGAGAATGTTTTCTCTATGTGCAATATAAAGTAATCTGGCAGGATTTTTTTGTTTGAATCTTCTATAATCAAATGCAGCAATCATTGTTTTCCCAGTTCCGGTTGCCGCTATAATCAGATTCTTGTAATGCCCATGAATTGTTCTCTCTGCTTGTAATTGTTCAAGAATTTGGTTCTGGTATGGAAAAGGTCTGAGATCAAATAACGTGATTTTTGTGATATCTTTTTCTTTATCGTTTGATACCAAGGCCTCGCTTAATTTATCTCCATTCTCTTCTTCAGAATACGTTTCAAAATCATCAGAATTCCAATATTGTTCATAGAGATGGAAAATATCATGCATTACTCCTGGGACATCCTGGGATGTCAACTTCACATTCCACTCCATACCATCATTCATGGCGGCTTTTGAAAGATTTGAGGATCCAATGAAAGCAGTATTGTATCCCGTGTTACGTCTGAAGATGTATGCTTTTGCATGAAGTCTTGTTGAATGGCTGTCATAAGAAACTTTAACTTCGGTGCCAGGTAGTTTTGAAAGAAGATCGATGGCTTCTTTTTCTGATACGCCCATATATGTTGTTGTTAAGATCTTCAGTTTCCCTTTTCTTTGTGTAAATTGTTCGAGAGTTGAGTATATTTGTTTAATTCCACTCAATCTAACAAAGGAAACAAGGAATAGTATTTCGTCGGCCGTATAGATTTCTCTTTTCAATTCTTCGTATAGAGGGATGTTAGAAGACCTTCCCGTAAAAATAGAGCTAACAATCATAGATGTTTTTGGTCTATGGTTATCATAATCTGGCTCATTGGTGACCGACATCAATAAGTTCTTGTTCTCATCTGTGATTTTTTTCTCTAGAATCATTTTTCTTGTCTTCTCGTTATTAACCTGGATTGCTAGATTTTCAAGAATTTGATTACAAAACGCAATTTCGTCTTTAATATCATCATTATATTCGGTCTTAAGAGAGTCCTCAATTATTGATTGAAGATATGCTGCAAGCATTTTGTGTGAGGAAATATTTAGACTATCTATGCTCGCCAAGGTTTTCCTTGTCTGAGGTGATTTGGTTAATTGTTCTTCCACCTCTCTGTTGATAAGGGTTTCATACAAACCTTCTTTCAGAGGATCTTCTGACACAGTAAATAGTTAGGATATAGGTCTTTAAGCAAATGTCGATCAATTCTAGTAACGAGGCACTTTTTTATTCTGATGAAAAGAAGTTAATCTAGTTCGTTCATAACCAAATATGGTCCTTTGGGTTTGTAGAGCAGGTCGGTATGGCGAATATGAGAACTACTTCCTTGAGAAAGGTATAGTAGCAATCACGTGGCACAATCTTACTGCTGATCTGACTAAATGTAAGACAAGGGACGATGTTAAAGAGGTATTATCACAAATTTATCCAGATGAAAAGAAGAATACCATATCCAATAATGCTGGTCAGTTATTTGCGTTTGTTCAAACTATGAATACTGGAGAAAAGGTGTTGCTTCCTAGCAAAATCAATCCGGGGACACTTTATATTGGTACTATCGACAGTGATTGTTCATTTTCGGGTGAGCTACCGTACAGTCATATTCGTAAAGTCAAATGGAGTAAAAAAACTGTAAATAGAGCTGATTTGGATCAAGATATTTGCTATTCCTTGGGATCTCTTTTGACAATTTTTTCTATAGACGATGACAAAGCCAGCCGTATTCTTAATTCTGAAAAGACAAAAACCATCCCTCAGGAGGATTCAGATTTAGGAATCTCAAGGAATCTTGAAAACGATGCTTTAGATCAAATCAGTTCTACAATCATCCAAAAATTCAAAGGATATGATATGCAGTTGGTAATTGCTTCTATCTTTAAAGCGAAAGGTTACCAGGTATACGTGTCCAAAGGTGCTGATAAGGGTATTGATGTACTTGCATCGAATGGTCCGCTTGGATTTGGTGGAACTAAGATATGCATCCAAGTTAAGACCGATGATAAGCCAATAGAGAGGGCTATTCTAACAGAATTGAAAGGGACTATGCAGAATGTCAAAGCTGATTATGGTTTACTTGTCTCATGGAGTGGTTTTAAGACATCTATGGATGCAGAAATGAGAGATTCATTTTTTTCGATTAAGTTCTGGGATCATGGGGATATAGTTCGTGAATTTTTGGAAAACTATGAAAAATTGGATGATTGGATAAAGGTAAAAGTGCCATTGAAAAGGATATGGGTAATTGACGATCAATTAGAAGCTGAGTGAAAAAAGTTTGAGAGAGTATCAGACAATCCTGTCCCCCTCTACGACCTCTCCTTCCTCAACGACGGTCCCGTCAGCGAGCACAGCATTCGTGATGACTGCGCCCTTTTTCACGACACACCCATCTCCCAAAATGGAATCTTTGATCGTGGCACCCTCGACATGACAGTCCCTCAGGACCAGGACCCTCTCCAGTTTCGAATCCACCACATGGGATCCCTTGGACACCACGCAGGACCTCGCCACAGAGTTCCCTATCGAAGCGTCATCACCTACGTAGAAGTCGCCCTTGATGCAGCATTCTACCGCGGAACCGAACACCTTCAGCCCGTATTCTCTAGAAGCCACAGCCAGGTTCGCCTCCAGCAGGTCGTGCGGCCTACCGACGTCCATCCACATGCCCTTGAGCTCGTATGCTTGTATCCTTCCGCCCTTCTCCATGATCCCGGGGAACACGTTCTTCGAGAAGTCCCAGAATGTATCCTTGGGAACATCCTCCATTATGGATCTCTCCATCACGTAGATCCCCGCATTGATGAGGTTGGAGAACACCTCCTCCGGTTTGGGTTTCTCCTTGAACTCAGTTATCCTTCCAGAATCGTCCACCCTGGCTATCCCGAACTGGGTGGGGTCCTTCACCGGTGTCAATGCTATGGTGACGAGCGCATCGTTCTCCATGTGCGTCCTGACCTGTTCACCTATGTCGATATCGGCGAAGATGTCGCCGTAGGCGGCGATGAACGTCTTGTCCAGCTTCTCCTCCACGTTCTTTATCGAACCCGCCGTTCCCAGCGGCTCGTCCTCGTAGGAGTAGATTATCCTGATACCAAGGTCGCTTCCATCACCCAACGCTTCCATCATGCCGGGCTTGTAGCCGCATGCGAGGATGACCTCCTCCACTCCGGCCCTCGCCAACGATCTCAGCAGATACCATATGCACGGCCTGTCCGCCACGGACAGCATCGGCTTCGGCCTGTTCTCCGTGAGAGGCCTGAGCCTCGTTCCCATTCCGCCTACCATCACAACAGCCTGTCTGACCTTCACGATGCATCCCTCACATACACTACATTGATATCCGTCGGCATCCCGATCGAATCCGCCACTGGCTTGCACTTCGTCCTCATGACGTGCGCCACGGGCACCGGCAGCCTCTCGTCGGAGAGCGACTCGAAGTTCGCCATTCCCTTGGCGATGACCATATCGCAATTCCTGATCTCTTCCATGAGATCCTCCGGTACGTTGCTCCAGTCTATGCCGACGTAGAACGTTCCCGTGGTGAGGATCCTGTCCAGTTCCCTGTCCAATCCTGACCTGATCGCGTCATCCATGGTGACGTCATTCAGTATCGGCTCCCCGCGGACCATCCCAACGACCCTCTTCCCCCTGGACCTCAGGTATCTGATCAATATCCTGTCCAACTGGGATTCGCCGCAATTGTCGAACATGTAGACGATGGTACCGGACCTGTCCAATATGGCCTCGATCCTATCCGAGTGGTCCAATCCGAGTCCCTGTTCCATCAGCTTCCCGAAGATGGGCTCGAACTCCTCCGGCGAGGAGATCCCCCCGGTGGAACCGAAGTCCATTATGTTCCCGATCACCGACACCATGAGACACGCTCTGAGCTTGTCCTCGGCGGCATCCACATGCCGCTGTGCCAGATCCATGAATCCTTCCGCCACGGCATCCGCCCTGACCTTCAGTTCATGGTATGGATCCTTACCAAGTTTGGAATACGATGCGGCATGCACCTCCGTCGCCAGGTCCACGGATTTCTTCGAATAGTCGAAACCCTCCGCGAAGGCCTTCAAAGAACATTCCACCGACCCCTTCTCGTCCGCCCCGTCCGACAGTCTGGACTGGAACAGGACCCTCTTCATGAGGCACGGGACGCAGTCGGTATGGACCCTCATGCCCCGGGAGAGGGCTTCCGTCTTTAAGAATACAGCGCGCACTTCAATCCGAAGAATCACCCATCCCCTTTTATATTACCTATATTATCGCACGATACATGGCAGCTGACAAGATATGCTCTTCATGTGGAAAGAGGCTCATCGGTCACGGCAACACCTTCTTCAAGTGCCCCAAGTGTGGGGAGTACGAGATCGGAAGGTGCGACCAGTGCCGCGATCAGAGCGTTCCTTACGAGTGCAAGAAATGCGGATTCATCGGACCATGAGGTGTTGACATGGGACAGATTGTTGCAGGATACGACCTCATGCCCGAGGGAACAGACGTGGATCTCAACGCTATCATCGATAAGCTCCCCACGATCGTCCCCGCCGGAATCCAGATCACCGAGACAGAGATCAAGCCCGTCGCGTTCGGTCTCATGAAGATCACCGCAGGTTTCGTCGTCGGAGACGAGGACCCGGAGATCGGAAGCAAGCTCGAGGAAGCCCTCCGCTCCATTCCCGGAATCGCGGAGATCGAGTGCGTAGCCTCCACGGTTCTCTGAAATCAAACATCTCACGGAGGGTAACCCCTCTGTTCTTTCCCTTTCTGATAAAATGACCCTCTACAAGTTCCCGTCCGGGAAGATAGTGTCCGACGAGGATTACAAGAGCACATTCTCAAAGGAGTATCCCGAGGGAAGGCCCGAGGCGGACCCGGATTACATCCCCCCGGTGAACGAGGGCAGGAAGCAGGCGGTCTTCGAGGGCGAGGACGCCGACGAGGACGAGTGACCCGTCCAATAATTTCGAATTTTTTCAGCGGTTAAGTTCCGACCTTTAGACCAGAATATATACGGCCAACGTCTAACATCATTCATGGGATGCGTTTGCAAGTACTGCGGAACTCTGAACGATGAGTTGAATCCCTTTTCCAGGTGCATGACCTGCGGTCAGCCCCTCGAAATGAGGTTCGAACCGGCGTTCTGAAACCTCTTCACAAGCTCAAGAACGCAGGGGGACGCCAAGCCCCCTGCACCTACAATTAACCTGAAAAGTGTGCTTTTTGGACTGCAAGTCCTTCTTTCTTCTATGATCGGATACCCCTCCGTTTCCACTGGAATATAGTTGTATTATAGGTCAATATGAGATCTGTGTCATCAACATCGTTAAGACTTGGACGTATGGATTAATTGTTTACTACATCCAGATATCAGATGTTTAAATATCGTTGGAGCTATCATCCAACATGGATAATCGCATCATAGCAGTATTGGTTGCGGTGGTCTTGGTAGGCGCCGGTGCCGGTGTCTATTTGGCTTTTGGAGGTTCAGGCGGCGGTTCGGACGTGGATGTCCAGGCTAAGCTGTCGATCTGCGGTAATGCCAATCAGGACTACAAGATTGACAACGAGGACCTGAAAACGATCGATGACATCATCAAAGGAAACATCGATGCCAAGGACAACCCTCTGGCCGATGCCAACAACGATGGTACTATCGATGAAGAGGACTACAAGTTCGTTCAGTCGATGATCAGTAAAAAGAACAAGTATGTGGTGGTATACGACGATGCCAAGAGGTACGTCAAGGTCAATTACCCTGTGACCAAGAGTGTGGTGGTCGGTACCAACCCGATCACCACCGCTATCCTGGTCGGAGCCACGGACTACATGTTGGGATACTCAAGTACCAGCTACCCCATCATCCACAAGCCTCTTATCGACAACGCCAAGAAGCTCGGCGGTACGATCACGGACCTCAACACCGACGAGGCTCTCCAGAACTTCTCCAAGCTGGATACCGACTGCGGAGGACTGGATGTCGTCATCGCGCTCCCGTCCTACCTCAAGAAGTCGGCCTCCTTCATCGAGAAGGCAGAGATCCCCATCGTGAAGCTCGATCCGAGATACGGATGGGATTCGATCACCGGTGCACTGACAATGGGTTACATGTACGGTGAGAAGTGCGAGAAGCGTGCACAGGATTTCGCAGTGTACACGTTCAAGACTCTTGACCAGATCAACGAGAAGCTCGAGAAGATATCCACCAAGAAGACCTACCTTGCCGTGGCGGCTGGAAACAACATCGGTCAGCTGAATTCGGCCTACAACAAGGTCTGCGACTATGCCGGCGGTTCGCCGATCGCACAGCTTCCCGGGAACTCAGCAGAGGAGATCGAGATCGGTTCCGAGGGTTACAAGAACTACAACCCCGACCACATCATCAGTTTCAGGACGCTCGATTACTCCATCGACTGGACACACGCCGTGTCCGGAAAGGTGACCACACCTCAGATGGAGTGGGATAGCTACAAGGCCTACTGGTCCGACATGCCCTGCTACAAGGATCTGACGTACATCAACCTGGCAATGCCTGTCATCGCTCAGATCGCTTACGTGGCGGAGATATTCTACCCCGACACGTTCGGCGACGGATACGGGGACAAGGTCCACCAGTACATCGTGGATCACTTCATGGAGTATCTGGGTTCCGACTTCGATGTATCCAAGGACATGACCACGACCTTCGGATACAACGACGTCCAGCACTGAAACAAAACACCCTGCTTCGGCAGGGTCCTTTTTTCATTTGATAACATGCGGATAAAAATCAGCGATATGGATTTCAGTTACGGGGATTTCCCCATCCTCCATGACATCAATCTGGACATGGACGGGCCCCAGCTGATATCCATCGTGGGACCGAACGGTGTCGGTAAGTCCACATTGGTCGGATGCATCTGCGGGTTGCTGAAGTTGAACAGGGGCAGCATAGAGATAAACGGCATCCAACTGGAGGAATACAAGAGCAAGGAGCTCTCCAGGATAATAGGATATGTCCCATGCACCTCCAAGGACTCGTTCCCGCTTTCCGTCACGGATACAGTCCTCATGGGAAAAGGCCCGTACAACGGATGGAGGACGACGGATGCTGATCTGAAATCGGTATACAAGGTCCTGGATCTTCTGGGGATCCGTGATCTGGCACTTCGTAATTTCGATGAGCTATCCGCCGGACAGCATCAGAAGGTCATGCTCGCGAGAGGAATCATACAGGAGACCGAGATCCTGATCCTCGACGAACCAACCGCTAATCTCGATATCAAGCACCAGCTCGAAGTCACGCGCATCCTGAACAAGCTCGTCTCAGAACGCGATATGATGATCATTATGATCAATCACGACCTCAACATAGCCGCCCGGTATTCGGACAACATCATAATGCTGAACAACGGAACGGTCCACAAGATAGGGAAGCCGGCGGATGTGATAACGGCCGAAGATCTTAGGACGGTATACGGGGTGGAATCGGAGATCGTGGAACGTGGGGGACGCCCGTACGTCATCCTGGACGATCCCGACTATTCGGATATTGGTGCGCACCAGGGGACCCTCAGCGGTCAGTGACCTCTTCCAGGCGCGATTCCACTTCCAGATACGCTTCTTTCAGTCTCTCGATCATATCATCGTCCGCGTTCCATAGGCCACGGTCGATGCATTCGTTGAGATGTTCCAGTATCTCCATCAGCGAGAACGGGTTCTCGTCGTTCATCCATTCCATGTTCTCTTCCTTCATGACCATGTCGGCAAAGTCGTCGAACATCCAATCCTCGATAGAGCCAGATACGGCGTCCCATCCTTTCATGTACTCGGCCGTGCGGGCCAGTTCGGTGACGCCTTGGAACCCGTGCTTCTTCAACCCTTCGATGTAGCGCGGATTGAGTATCTTCGCCCTCATCACATGGCCGCATTCCTCGGTCGCCGTTCTGACCTTCGGACGGTTGGGGTCCGCGCCGTCGCCGACATACAGTTTGAGATCGCGGCCGGCGTTCGCTTTGGCCAGGGCGGACAATCCTCCCAGATATCCGTACACATCATCGCCGGTGAAGACATCCATCTGTCTGTCCGGCATGTTCTTGATGGCGACGTCCACCGTCGAGAACTTCTTTATGAACGTCTTCTCCATCCTGATCTCCCTGCCGTCGGCGGTGAAACCGCATCCTCCCCATGTCACATACATCTGCGAGAGATCGTTGACGTCCTTCCAATCCTTGTTCTCGATTGCGTGGTTGACCCCTGCGCCGTAGGAACCGCTCATGCCGCCGAAGACTCTGACCATGGAGAGTTCCCTTGCCCTCTTGGCGTCGATCCCCTGTTCCATCTGATCTACGATCTCGGAGCGAAGGTTTGCGGCCAGATAGTTCTCTTCTTCGCTCTCCTCCAGGTCCGCTATCAAGGAAACCGCGTCCCCGATCATCTTGATCAGATTGGGGAACGAATCCCTGAAGAGACCGGTTATACGGACGGATACATCGATACGGGGCCTTTTCAGTTCTTCCAGGGGCACGACTTCCAGGCATTTTATGTGGCCGTTGCCCATCCAGACAGGCCTGACACCCATCAGCCAGAGGATGTACGCGACGTCATCGCCTCCCGTCTTCATGGTATCGGTGGCCCAGATGATGAAGCCGATGCTGTGCGGATAGCTCCCGTTCTCCTCGACGTAGCGTTCCAGCATGGTGTCGGCCATACGGACGCCGTTCTTCCAGCTGACCGGGGTGGGGAGCGTCTCAGGATCAATGCCGTAGATGTTCCTGCCGGTCGGGAGGGCCTCCATATTGCCTCTGGATACCTCGCCCGGCGGCCCCGGGATCACATACCTTCCGTCCAGTGCCGTAATCAGGCTGTTCATCTCGTCATCGGTACGGCGTATGTTTGGGACGAGGGTCCTGCACACGTATCTCAGGATCTCGTTGATCCTCGGGCTCTGAACGCCTATGACATCCAGGACCGTCTGTTCGATCCTATCCTCCGAATAGTTCGTCTCTGCAATCCTGGATATCAATTCGTGGCAAAGTTCCTCTATCGGTTCGACATCGTAGTCGAGGCCCGTGATCCCCTTCGCCGCGGCGATGCAATCCCTCAGTGATTCGCATTGAGGTCCGGAGACACGTAAGCACGATTCAACGATGTTCTTTGTCTCTTCGGCATCTGGCACATCTCCGAAGATGTGCAGTCCTATCGGAATGAGGGTGTCCTTGATCTCCTCCAGACGGTCCTCCAGTTCAGGGATGGAGTTCTTCGGATCCTCGAGGTCCAACGGCATCTGTTCCATCAGGGTAGTGCCTTCGAGTTTGGCTTTTATCTGCTCGAGCAGTTCGGAGTGATCCGTCCCCGGCATCGTAGATTCTAGGTCCAGATACATGTGTACCAAGGAATCCAACTCCTCCAGCGAATCGTACAGTTCGGAACGGACCATCGTTGGTGCCGCATGACCTATCAGCACGGCCTCGGACCTTCTTTTCGCTTGGATGCCCT
The DNA here is from genome assembly GCA_001563305.1 of methanogenic archaeon mixed culture ISO4-G1. NCBI lineage: Archaea > Methanobacteriati > Methanobacteriota > Methanomicrobia > Methanomicrobiales > methanogenic archaeon mixed culture ISO4-G1. The sequence goes on along the minus strand of CP013703.1, from coordinate 1,564,871 downwards.
CACCGGGGTTGTCGATGATGTACGGGTAGATGTTCGGAAGGGAATCCAGAACAAGGTCTGGATAGCAGTACGGGGACAGGGCGGTGTTCTTTCCCGGCAGCCACTCCAGAGATCCATGCGTTCCCAGATGGATCACGGCATCCGCTTTGAATACGTCCCTTATCCACTGATAATAGGCGACATACTGGTGCTGGGGCGGAAGAATGGGGTCGTGATACAGCCTCTCCGCATTGCTCTCCCAGGAACGCGGTGGCTGGATACCTACGAGCACATTGCCCATAATCACGCCCGGCATCATCATATCGCTCCCGCAGGTACAGACGTTTCCGGGAGGTTCGCCCCAGAATTCCCGTATGTGATCCTTGTTGTAATCGGACAACGAATTGAAACGTTTCAGATACTGTTCGTTGGTAAGGCTACCTGCCGCGTGTTCGCGTATGAACTCGTCCGTGTTGTTGGAGAAATCGTTGGTCACGCCTGAGAGCATCCTATCAAGCATCTCGCGGCCGGATGAGGGCACATCCCCTACCGAATAACCTTCTTCCTTCAGGCGGGCCAGTATGCGGGCCACACTCTCCATCGAATCGATACCGGATGCCGCTCCCAGGCGTCCGTTGTCGAATCTCTTCTGGTATACCAGCAGGGCAATCTTCCTGTCCTTTGGTTTCTTTTTCCTCAGCGATGCCCAGTTGAACGCCAGCCTTGCTAGGTGGTCTATCCTCTCGGGGATGCTCACCATCGTCTGCTCTTTTCCCTTCTCGCCCTTGGTATAGACGACCGGGACGGAGATGATCTGGCCGTCTATCTCCGGCCAGGCAACGAAGCTGACAACATCCTTCGCCTTCAATCCCGCTTTCATGTCCTTGTAGTTCAGGAATTCGGGGCCTACGCTCATGGCCTGTATGACTGGCACATCCGTAAGTCTCTTCAGGAAATTGCAATCGACATCGGATGTGAGCCCTGGTTCGTCCGACGCGTTGATGACGAGAGAGAACGGCGACATCACTATCATCACATCGATCCTGGATTCGGTCCCGCCCATGAAGTAACGGCGTACAACGTTCTCGGAGTTGAATGACTCCTTTCCGCGTCTGGACTTGCCTGGGAAATAGACCGGGATGGTCTGCAGTCCCCGTTCTTCCAAGGCGGAGATCAGGTCGTCCATATGCTCCAACGTATAGTTCTCCTTGATGTACGACCTGAACAGTATGCCTACGGTGGGTTTCACCCTATCCAACGATTCCAGATAGGTCTCTGCATCCGGGAATTCCCCGGCATGGTATATGCCGTGGGATTCCGGCATTTCGGGCAGAACGATCTCATCGTTCTGGTCCGCCAGCAGATTGCCGAGATGTTTCACGATCTCGATCTCGTTCTCCAGAGCATGATTCTCCAAGAGGATGTTGAATATGGAGTAATCATCATCAGATCCGTGGAAATAGTGCCTGTAGATATCGCTGATCTCCGGATTCGGAGTATGCATGAATGTGTTGATGCCGGATTCCTTTACGAGACGCTCAACCCTATCCAGCCTCTTGAACCTGCGGGGAACGTACAGGTAGCGGATGAACAGGAAATCGGCATCCTTCAGATCCTCATTCAATTCCGCCATTTTGAGCGGATCCTCGTCGATATCGGAACTGAAGTAGTGTTTGAAGGTGAAGATCACATCGTGGTCCTTCTGATAGAAGTCCGTTGCCTTCCCGATTAGATCCAAATCGATATTCTGAACCGAGATGTGGACGATTTTTATCCGATGTGACATGGATGTATAATCCAATACGGACTATTTATTCAATGCTTACAGGCTCTGGAACATGACATCTTTCATCCCGAAGAACGGTGTCACCAGCTGGATTTCTTCTGCTTCATCAGGACCATGATGAACAGCGGTCCTCCGACCAATGCACAGATGACACCCACGGGCAGACCGTTCCAGCTGACGATTTTCGAGACCACATCCAGCACCATCAGCAATGCGCCTCCGAAGATGGCGGATGCCGGGAGCAGGTACTGGTTGTTGGAGCCTATGACGATCCTAGTTATGTGGGGCGCCACCAGCCCGATGAATCCGATCGTACCTGTGAAGCATACTATGGAACATGTGCAGAGAGCAACGACCAGGAAGCACAGGAGCCTGAAGCCCTGTGGCTTCAGTCCGACGGTCTTGCTGAAAGCGTCCCCCGCTGACAGGGTGTTGATCTTCTTCGACGAGATTATCAGTATCGTCGTCGCGATCAAGGTCACCGGCACGACGACCGGCAGGCAACTCCAGTTGGATCTTCCAAGCGTACCAACGTTCCAGGCATAGATCTCTGCCAGTTCCTTCGGATCCGCCAGCACCATCATCAGCGTCGACGATGAGCTGAACACGAACATGACCGCTATACCAATCAGTATCATGGATGTCGGAGTCACTTTTCTGAATCTCGAGACCCCAAGGATAATGGCAAGGGGCACCAGCGAGAGGATGAATGCGTTTATGATGACAGTGGTCTGGTGATCTGCGATGGGGATGAGGGCAACGCCTCCCACGATCGCAAGTGTCGCTCCGAACGATGCGCCCGATGAGACTCCCAGGGTGTACGGTTCGGCCAGCGGATTCCTCAGTATGCTCTGCATGGCAGCACCGGATACGGCCAACCCCATGCCCACGAAGAATGCCATAATGAGACGGGGCAGACGGTAGTTCCACACGATGTTGTCATCCATCCCTGGGACAGCATTGCCCATGATGTGGTCTATCATCAGTTTGAACGCCTCGAGGAACGAGATGTTGTATTGCCCTATCCCTATCGATACGACAAACGTGACCGCGGCGATCCCGAGGAACAGGAACGTGAACAGTACCTTTCTGCGGTTGACCTTGCGGTAATCGGATACGAAGCCGTCCTCAGTCAATAGACCTCACCGTATCCCTTTTTGCTCATCAGTATCAGAAGCAGGAATATGGGTCCGCCCAGGAAGGACATGATGACACCGACCGGTATCTCCCCCTGTGTGGACAGCAGTCTGGAGGCTAGGTCCGCCGAGAGGAGTACGAGAGACCCCAGGATCATGGAGCCTATGAGGACGAAACGGTTGTTCGATCCTATGAGAACCCTCACTATGTGGGGAACAATAAGTCCCACGAATCCGATTATCCCCGTGAACGATATGATGGATGCAGTCATCAGGGCCAGCAGCAATAGGCAGACCGTCCTGAACTGTGCAACGTTCAGTCCGAGGCACTTCGCGTTGTCCTCCCCGATCATCATCAGGTTAAGCTTACCGGCCGAGGCCAGTATGAACACCGATCCGACAACACAAACGAGCAGCATGACCGGCAGATCACTCCATTCCAGACCGTTCAGGGAACCTATCTGCCAGAGGAACGCGTTCTGAAGGTTGTCCTCATCCGCCGTGATCATGAGCAGTGTGGTCAGAGCGTTGAAGATGTATGAGAATGCGATTCCGATGAGGATCATCGTGGTCGGGGACGAACGGATGAACCTTGTTATTATCACGACCCCGAATGCCGGCACCAGTGCCCCCAGGAAGGCGTTTGTGATTATGCCGAATTCACCTGCGACCGATGTGAATGTCAGGCCTGCGATGATCGCGGCAACGGCACCGAAACTGGCCCCCGCTGATATCCCGGTGGTGTACGGGTCGGCCAGCGGGTTGGAGACGATACTTTGCATCATCGCTCCGGCGATCGCAAGGGAAGCTCCAGCCACTATCGCTATAACTATGCGCGGCATGATGGATTCCCAGATGAAAAGATCGGTCCACCATTCGGCACTGCGAGGTTCGTACTGGTATCCGATGATATGGCGGAATATGTACTCGTACGATTCCCAGGCGGTCAGCCCCTTGGTTATCGTGCACGTGTATCCGATGACGACGATGAGCATCAGAAGGCACGCCACCAGGAAAATCATCTTTCTGAGAATTTGTTTACGATAATCTGAAACGAACGATTTCTCTGAAATAGAATACTCGTCGCTCATTATTGGATGTATAATCCAATCAATTAAAATAACTACCGACCACCGTGGATGGAATAAACATGTGCCAGCATAGGGCCAGCCAGCCGTAAAGTCAGTTTAGGTCGACCATCTAGTTTTTGTACTTCCTCAGCGGATTAGGTTCCATGGAGACCGACAGGCAGACCCTGGGCCAGAACTTCCTGGCAGCGTTCCGCATCTTGGTGGGATGGATATTCCTCTGGCCCTTCTTCGATAAACTGCTCGGATTAGGATTCAAGACACCGGTGGGAATGGGTTACATCGACGGCGTATCGCCCTCATCCTTCGTGAGTTATGTGAGCGGAGGTATCTTCGCCGACTTCTACAACTCCATCGGTGGCAACGGGGTCGTCGACATAATATTCCTGCTGGCACTGCTGTTGATCGGGATCTCCCTCATTCTCGGTATTGCATCCAAGCTCGGTACCGTCGGGTGCGTATCGTTCCTGATAGTGATGTACACCATCTGCGTTCCGCCGGAGGACAACCCGATCATCGATTTCCGCATCATCATCTGCTTCGGGATCGTCGCCACTTATTACCTCGGAGGCTTCGAGAGGCTCTCCCTGTACGGCAGGTGGAAGGAGCTGTCGATCGTGAAGAAGGTCCCGTTCCTGGAGTGAGCACTGTTTATATCCCTGGTATCCATCCTAATACCGAGACGGAAGCTCGTAAGTCCTGTACTATCACGGAACGACAACTTAGGCTCGGTTCCTTCAACTTGAATCTCAGTCAGGCCGGCGCAGGGCCATGCGCCCGTCGTCTCACCCTTCCCAACATATTTTTTATCCCATAATCAGGATGTGGAAACAATGTCCAAAGTCTCCATCATAATGGGAAGCAAGAGCGACCTCCCGGTCGCGGAGAAGGCCATCAACATCCTGAAGAAATTCGGTGTGCCGTTCGATATCGATGTGGCATCCGCCCACAGGACCCCCCGCAGGGTCGAGGAGCTCGTCACCAAGAGCGACGCGGACGTCTTCATAGCGATCGCCGGACTCTCGGCCGCGCTTCCCGGAGTAATCGCATCGTTTACCACCAAGCCCGTTATCGGTGTGCCGGTCAGCGGAGCGATCAACTACGATGCTTTGTTGTCAATAGTCCAGATGCCTCCTGGAATCCCGGTGGCGGCCGTCGGTATGGACCGCGGTGACAACGCGGCGGTCCTCGCGATAGAGATGATGTCGATCTCGGACGCATCGCTCAAGACAAAGCTCGCCGACTACAGGAAGGAACAGGCCGATAAGGTCCTGGCCGACTCCCAGAAGGTCAAGGAAGATGTTGGGTGCTGAGGATTTCATAGAGGAGACCATCGAGGACACCAAGCAGAAGATCACCAGCAAGGCGATCATCGCCTGCTCCGGCGGTGTCGATTCGATGGTGGCGGCAGCATTGGTCCACAGGGCCATCGGAGACAGGCTTCTGGCCGTTTACGTGGACAACGGGCTCATGAGGAAGGGCGAGACCGAGGAGGTCGAGGCCATGTTCAAGTCCATGGGCTTCAACTACATCATCGAGGACGCTGCAGATGAGTTCTTCACAGCCCTGAAGGGTGTCACCGACCCCGAGAGGAAGAGGAAGATCATCGGGGAGAAGTTCATCCGCGTCTTTGAGAGGAGGGCCAAGGAGTACGGGGCCGAGTTCCTGATCCAGGGAACGATCGCTCCTGATTGGATCGAATCCGGCGACGGTGTCCGCGACACCATCAAGTCGCACCACAACGTCGGAGGTCTCCCCAAGGAGATGGGCATGTCGCTGTACGAGCCCCTCAGGGACCTGTACAAGGACGAGGTCAGGGACCTGGCCAGGATGCTGAACGTCGCGGCCTCGGAGAGGCAGCCCTTCCCGGGACCCGCCCTTGCGGTGAGGTGCCTGGATGAGGTCACCCCGGAGAACATCGAGGTCGTCCGCGAGGCATGCTTCATCGTCGAGGACGAGATCAAGAAGGCGGTAGCCGCAGGCAAGATGGATCTGCCCTGGCAGTACTTCGCTGTCCTGCTGCCGTCGAAATCCGTCGGGGTCCAGGGGGACCGCAGGGCGTACGGGAGGACGATCGCCATCCGTGCCGTCGCATCGGTCGACGGGATGACCGCGACATACTCCAAGATCCCGTTGGACGTCCTGGATGCGATGTCACAGCGCATCACGAACACCATGAAGCAGTCCGTGAACCGCGTCGTGTACGACATCACCAACAAACCTCCCGCGACCATCGAGTGGGAGTGAGAACCATGCGGGAGAAATCCCGCATTATTCTTGTAATACCAGCAGTTTTTAATCCGATTTCTCAATCGGAGTAACGATGAAAGTCTACGTCATAGACAACGGGAGTCAGTGGACGCACCGCGAGTGGCGCGTCCTCAGATATCTCAAGGTGGACACCAAGATTGTTCCCAACACTACGCCCTTCGACGAGATCAGCGACGTCGACGGACTGGTCCTCTCAGGAGGGGCGCCCAACGTCGCCACCGAGGGGGCCGCCATGGGCAACAACGGGGAGTATCTCGACAAGGCCGATTTCCCCATTCTCGGAGTGTGCGCCGGCATGCAGTTCCTCTGCGAGCACTTCGGCGGGAAACTCGGTCCGGGCAATGTGCCAGAGTTCGGAGCGGTATCCCTCAGGGTGTCCGATCACGACGACCTTTTCAAGGGCCTCCCGGACCAGTTCACGGTGTGGGCATCCCACAACGATGAGGTCAAGCAGGTCCCGGAGGGCTTCGACGTCATCGCATCCTCGGACGCATGTCCGAACGAGGCCGTCCGCTGCAGGGACAGGCCCATCTGGGGAGTCCAGTTCCACCCAGAGGTGGAGAACACCGAGCACGGGGTGGAGATCTTCCAGAACTTCCTCAGGATAATCGAGGAGAGAAACTATTGAGAAAGGACGGGAGGGCACCCCCTCCCGTAAACGATTTCATTCCTGGTCTTCTTCGGACTCTTCCGTATAGAGTTCTTCCATATCGTCGAAGAACTCGTCGGCGACCGTCCTCATCCATTTGAACGCTTCCTTGTCGTTCTTCTTGGTGCCGGTGCCGTAGTGGTACAGTAGCGCAAGGTCGTACTGTGCGCTCCTCACGCCCTGCTCCGCGGCCTCCTTCATCCACTTCAGCGCATCCTTCGCCGATTTCTTCACGCCCTTGCCCTCAAGGTACATGGTAGCCACCGCATACTGTGCCAGCGCATGGTCGCTCTCCGCCGCCTTGAGGTACCAGTTGAATGCGTTCTTGTTGGACTTCTTGACTCCGGATCCGGTGAGATACAGCTCCGCCAGGTCGAACTGCGCATAGGGGTTCTCCTGCTCCGCGGACCTCTTGAACCACTCCGCCGCGGTCTCGAAGGACTGCTCCACGTAGTCCCCGTCCAGATACATCAGTCCGAGGAAGTACTGCGCATAGGGGTTCTCCTGCTTAGCGGCATCCTCGTACAGCTTGATGACCGACTTCTTCGGCTTTTTCACGCTGGGATCGAAGAGATACAGGTCCGCGAGTTCGCACATGGCGTCGGTGTGGCCCTGCTTGACCGCTGCCTGCAACCACTTGACGGCCTCCTCGGTGGACTGCTCCGTGCCGTCACCCCAGCAGTAGAGCCTTCCGAGGCAGTACTGGGCATCGGCGAAGCCCTTCTCGGCCGATTTCTTGTACCACTTGAATGCCGTCTTGGGATCGAAATGCTCGTCGAAAACATCGTAGTAAATGTCTGCGAGCCTGCACTGTGCTTCAGCATCGCCGCGTTTGGCCTTCGCGGTCAGCTGATCGAAATCGTCTGCCATGGCTAATGAATCGGCTTACAGGGATTAAAGTCCTAGCGTCCGCTAGGATGATAGAAACTTGCCCTCGGGGCGTCTGTCCGGTTCTCACTGTCCGACGGACTCGTTGCGGGTGCCGACACTGGTACAGACGACCTGCTCGGATCCCCTCTGAACGTCGGCGAACATCTCCGCCGCGGACACGGTCTTCCTGACGACGGGTTCGACCTCGACGGTCGGCTCCGTCGCGTAGAATCCGACCATGACGTTGGACTCCGCCTTGGTGAGGACCGCCTCGCCGTCGTTGAACATCGCACTCTCTGGCACTTTGGAGATGTACAGGTCGTCCGAGTCGTCGATGTTGTATCTCATGTACCCGCTCTCGCTTAGCGTGCGCTTGGCCACCGAGTAGTTGCAGGTCTTCGGAGCGGCTTCCTGGACGATCTTCTTCGGTGCCGGTGCCGCAACAGGCTGCTTCCTGCTGCCGAGCTTCATGCGACTGAAGAGAGCCTGATAGCTCCCGCTGCTGTAGTCTGAGTTTTCACTCATGCCATCCCATCCGTATGAGTGTATGGTTTTCTGAAATATAAAGGTAGAAGCTTAACTCAATCGTTTTGCTCCATATCGGTCCTGAGCCGTTCGACGGTTTCCGATGACAATCCGGTGCATTCAGCGATGAGATTTGGATCGAAGTCTCTCTTCAGCATTTCTGAGGCTATCCTGCGCTTTTCTTCTTCACGTCCCTCCAGAATGCCTTCCTCATAACGGCGTCTGCCCTCTTCCTCCACATTCATGCGGTGATTTCCTTCAGTGGTCCACAGGTCGTCGTATAATGTCATCATTCTCACAACCAAGCACATTGTTCAGTCCATGTGACCGGTCATATCTTGCATTCCTTTCAGTTCTTCAATGGATATACCGGTACTAGCCGAGATGCTTTCCAGATCATAATTTCTCTTGAGCAACTCTAGGGCCATCTTGCACCTCTCTTCTTCGCGTCCCTCTTGAAGGCCCTCAGCACGTCCCTCAACGCGACCTTCCAGGATGCCTTCAGCGCGTCCCTCCGCACGTCCCTCCAGAATGCCTTCCTCATAACGGCGTCTGCCCTCTTCCTCCACATTCATGCGGTGGTTACCCTCCGTGGTCCACAGGTCGTCGTATAATGTCATCATTCTCACAACCAAGCACATTGTTCAGTCCGTGTGACCGGTCATATCTTGCATACACATCAGTTCTTCAATGGATATACCGGTACTAGCCGAGATGCTTTCCAGATCATAATTTCTCTTGAGTAGTTCCATGGCAATCTTGTGTCTTTCCTCTTCGCGCCCTTCCACGAGTCCCTCTTGAAGGCCCTCTTCGTGGCGGCGTCTGCCTTCCTCCTCCACATTCATGCGGTGGTTACCCTCCGTGGTCCACAGGTCGTCGTAAAGCGTCATGACTTCCGTCTCCTTCGAAATCAGGAAATCCCAGAGAGCACCATCATGACGGTGGCACTCTTCGAAGATTCTCGAGATAGATGATTTACCATCACCGAACTCCGATATTATACTATCCGCGAGCCGACACACATCCAAATACTGCTCGATCATCCCGCCTTCTCTTATCGGTACGGTCTCCTTCGAGGAGAAATCGAAGGGATCGGAGGGGATCCTGTCGAACTTCCACACCTGCGCGCCGCCCCTGAGTCCGGCGTTCTCGGTGAATATGACGTAGATCTCCCACCTGGGGGTGTTGGACTCGTTAGCCTGATAGATCGACGTGCAGTTTTCCTTGATGTAGCGGTCGTAGGTGATCCCCAGATACACCAGGGAGCGGAGCAGCAGGGATTTCAGCTGCGAGGTCTGGGCCTCCACGAGGCACAGGACGGTGTCCCTGATGATGAACCCGACGTCGTTGATCGGCGAGTTGATCATGGTGTTCCTGATCGTGACGATGTTCACATCGTCCTCGGAGACATCCTCCGCCTCCGGATGCAGATCCTTGTACAACTCAAGGACGAGCCCCCTGTCGCTGAAGGCCCTCCTGAAGATGGAGTCCTTCATGTTCCTCTTTGCCAGACCGATGTCCGATTCGACGAGTGTTCCTCTCATTTCACAGTCCTGCGGAAGGTGTCCGCGGACGAGTTTCTGCTCTGATAATATTAAGCGTTGAGTGCTGCATGCAATATGCGGAAACTCCGAGCGTTCGCATCCAACGTTTTTATGCTACCATCCGGAATCCCTTTCCATGCACGTATCCGGCGTCACAATCGCCATCGGGGCCGCTGTCATTGCGATCGTGGCGGTCTTCGCAGGTTCCCACCTGTTCGATATGGACGGATCCAGTGCATACGGGGATGCCGAGATGGAAAACGAGACATATGCCGAGCTGCAGGTAGGCGAGATCTACGTCTGGAAACTGGAGTCGAACCCCACGACCGGATTCGACTGGCACATCAGGGATGTGGATAACATTTCCGTCGAGAGGGAATACGTCTCCAAGCAGACGCCCGGCCCGTATCAGTTGGCCGGTGCAGGCGGTACGACCGTTTTCAAGATAACATCCGACGAACCCGGCGACGTGACGATATACGCGGATTACGACAGGGCCTGGGAGACCGTGGAACCGGCCAAGACGGCCGTGCTCCATCTGAGGTTCGTCTGATAATCACTTCTTCTCTTCCCTGACGGATGCGATGACATCCTTGTACAGAGTTTCCAGGGCCTTGGCCGTGTTCTGCATGGAATAGGTCTCGGCGGTCCTCCTCGCACCCTTTTTCAGGGATTCGAGGTTCTCCAGTCCGAGGCGGATCGCGCGTGCGCAGTCCTCTTCCGTAGTCTCGAACAGGTAACCGTTCTCGCCGTCCACGATGACATCTTTGAACGCGCGTCCGTTGGCGCACAGCGCCGGCACCTCGCAGGCCATCGCCTCCAGTGAGGTCAGGCCCTGCGTCTCGAACTTCGAAGCGGATATGAAGAGGTCCGCGCTCGAATAGTAGGATATGAGCTCGTCGTCGGGAACGAAGCCTGCGAAGACGACCTTGTCCTCGACGCCCTCGTCAACCGCCAGCTGTCTCCACTCCTGGTCCATGGGTCCCCTTCCGCAGATCAGGAAGACCACATCGTCGTCCATCTGCTTCATCGTCCTGATCACCAATCCGACGTTCTTCTCGAACGACAGCCTTCCGACGGATATCAGGACCTTCTTCCCCACCAGACCGTGGCGCTGCCTGACCTCGTCCCCCTTGTCGTTCTTCTCGAAGTGCTCTATGTCCACCCCGATCGGGATGATCTCCAGGCGTTTGGGCTTCACGCCCATCGCCAGTATCTCCTTGGCTATGGACGGGGTCGGGACTATGAGGGCGTTGGGTCTCTTGAGCTCGTTGCGAAGGTAGATCTGGACGAGCTTGTTCAGGGTGTTCGCCGGCAGTTTGACCGGCGAATACTGGTAGGCGACCTCGTTGACCATGGTCACGAAGGTCTGGATCGTGGGTATTCCAGAGAAATGGGATGTCACCAGTCCTTTGATGGTCATCACGGTGCATCCGTGTATGTGAATCAGGTCCGGTTCCAGGTCCCTGATGAACTTCAGGTTGTTGTGCCTGAGCGTCGGGAGGTAGTACCCCTCGTAGGACTTGAAGGGCTTGGCCTTGACGTAGTAGATGCCCTCCTGCCTCTCCTTCTCGCCCGGGTCCGGGGCGACTATGAAGACCTCATGGCCGAGCTTCTCCAGGCACTGCTTGGTGGCAAGCACCGCTGTGGCCACGCCGTCGCGTGTGGGGAAGTAGCTGTCCGTTATTAAGACGATCCTCATATCGCACCTATGTGAACACCCATAAAGTCGCCGTATAAAAAGAGTGGACGAACCTTCCCTTGCTTTTAGGGAAAATAATAAGGGAATGGTTTATTAGATGCGAACCCATCCTAAGCTTGTTAGCGGTACTTCCCCCTCAACATCTGGGGAGGCACCTGATGGGATATTATGAGGATGTCAGAGAGACCTACGAGGAATCTGCCCGAACACATACAGGAATCGTTGGAATTCAGAGTGCCAGCCCAGAGACCGGCCACCAATATCTGCCTGTACAACTTCGAGGCTTCCAGCATCGCCGCGGATACCGTGTCGTCGTACGTGTTCGCGAATTCGGAGGTCCAGATCCACACGATCGTGGACAGGATGGTCCCCGGATGGGTCAAACCCGGCGCGGACGTGATCATCATGTCCTATTCGGGGGACGGTCAGGAGATCGAGGAGGTCTTTGCGGCCGCATCCAAGCGCACCGACAGGATCCACTGCATAACATCGGGAGGCAAGCTGAAGAAGATGGCCGAGGAGCACGGTGCAAACCTTATGCTGGTTCCCAAAGGACTGTCCAACGGGGAGGCCACGGGATACGAGATCGGCATCCTGGCCAATCTCTATGATGCCCTCGGCATCAAGGGCGTCAGGGACGCCATGGTCGAGGCCCTTCCGGCACTCATGGAATACAGGGACAGCGTATGGGGTTCGGATATGGCCAGGGAGCTGGCCGACGGTATAAGGGATAGGATCCCCGTCATCTACTGCATCGGAGAGCTGCGTGCGGTCCACAAGAGATGGAAGATGCTCATCAACCAGATCCAGGGAAGGCTAGCCTTCTCGGGAGAGCTCCCGGAGTTCGATCACAACGAGATCGTCAGCTGGACCGAGGACGAGGACAACAAGGAGTTCGTCATCGTGATGTTTAGGACCGAGACCGACTCTGAACTGCTGGACCATATAGTTAACACCGTTACAACGCTCCTTCCGGAATACGACCTGAACATCATGGTCGTGGACCTGAAGGGAAAACTGATGGAGAGGGGAATCCGCGGGATCATCCTGGCGGATGCCGTCATCGACATGATGGAGGCTGATTGAATGGAGATGACGCAGGCAACATCGAAGCTCCATGAGTTCCTGGACGATCTGAGGTCCACGATCAACACCAAGATCGACCTGGAGGGATTCAAGGCGAAGGACGTCTTCATGGGAGGCATGGGAGGCTCCGCAATCTCGGCCAACATCGTCGCCAACTGCTGCTCCAGCTACATGGACATCCCGATCAGCGTCAACAGGTCCCCGGTCGTCCCGAGATGGGTCGGAAAGGACACGCTGGCCATCATTTCAACATATTCAGGGAACACCGAGGAGACCCTCGAGATGTATGAGAGGATCAAGCAGATCGGTGCCAGGATAGTAGTCATCACCGCCGGAGGCAAGATCGAGGCCATGGCCAAGGAGGACGGATATCCGGTCCTCAAGGTCCCCACGGGATTCGAGCCCAGATACTCCGCGGGTTACATGATTGGATACATCGCCGCAGTGCTGGCATCGATAGGCTATCCTGAGTTCAGGAACAGGATGGTCGCCTTCCTTCCGTCGCTGGAGAACTACAGGAACTATCTCGAGGCGCCCGGATCGCTCGCGGACCTCCTGGCACAGAAGTATTGCGACTGCGTCCCGGTCATCTGCTGCGAGAACAAGTTCAAGTCCGTCTCGCTGAGATGGAGGGCGGCGTTCAACGAGAACGCGAAGACCATGTGCTTCGAGACCTCACTCTCAGAGTTCAACGCATTCGAGACCACCCCCTGGGCGTCCTACAAGGGCAATAGGATGAGGCTCATCGTACTGTGCGGAGAGGACGACCTGGCCAGCGGAGGTCTCGTCAAGAGGGCCGTACAGAACATCGAATCCCTGGGATTCCAGTTCGACCTGGTCGCCATCGCCGGGACCACCCACGAGGAGAGGCTGTTCCGTGCGCTGATCCTGGGAGATTATGTAACGATATACATCGCCGAGGCCGCGGGCATCGATCCGGAGATCACCACCGTCATCAGCGAGCTCAAGAAGCGCATCCGTGCGAAGCCAACCCATTAAAACATCAGTCACGATTCGGGATTCGATCCCATGAAGATGTTCGGTACCAACGGTATTCGCGGAGTCGCGAACGGTTATCTCAATTGCGAACTGTCACTCAAGGTAGGCAAGGCCATAGCCACCGTACTCGGTCCCGGCCCGATAGCCATCGCCATGGACACCCGTATTTCTTCACCGATGGTGCTGTCCGCCGTATCGGCAGGACTCATGTCCATGGGAGTGGACGTCATCGATCTGGGCATGGTGCCTACGCCGGCATTGCAGTATTACGTCAAGTGCAGGAAGGAGGTCACCGCGGGTGTGATGATAACGGCATCCCACAACCCCCCTGAGTTCAACGGGATCAAATGCGTCGCGGGGGACGGTACGGAATGCTCCCACGAGGCGGAATCGGCCATCGAGGACGCTTACGAGAGGGACCTGGAGGTCGTCGGATGGAAGGACATCGGGACGATGACCCGTTATGATAAAGCAGGCGAGGAGTACGTCGACGCGGTCGTCGCCAAGGTAGATGTGGAAACTATCAAGAAGGCCAAGATCAAGGTCTGTCTGGACTGCGCCAACGGCGCATCCGTATACACATCGCCGATGCTCATGAGGAAACTCGGTGTCGAGGCCGTCGTCCTCAACGGTGAGCCGGACGGGATGTTCCCCGGTCACTACAGCGAACCGGTGGAGGAGAACCTCACCGAACTGAAGGAAGTTATCGTCAAAGAGAAGGCCGATCTCGGGATCGCCCACGACGGCGACGCGGACCGCTGCGTATTCGTCTCCAACACCGGGAAATACCTGCCGGGAGACATAGGTCTGGCACTGTTGTCGATCCTGTCAATGAGGAGCGCCTCCAAGAAGCAGATGGTATCCACCGTGGCACTCTCCAACATGGTAGAGGATGCCGTGAAGAATGAGGGCGGAGAGACCATCCGCACGGCGGTCGGATCCCCCATAGTGGCACGCAGGATGATCGAGACCGGGGCCCCCATAGGAGGGGAGGACAACGGCGGAATAATCTTCGCCGACCACCAGTACTGCCGCGACGGCGCCATGGCAGCGGCCAGGATGATAGAGTTCGTCGCCAGGAACGGCCCGATCCAGGACCAGGTCGACAGGCTTCCCAAGTACTACACGTTCAAGAGCGCCGCACCCTGTGCGGACGACAAGAAGGAGAAGCTCATCGAGTGCATGGCCTCCAACCATTCCAATGAGAGGATGGACCGCACCGACGGCCTGAAGATATTCTTCGACGACGGTTGGGTCCTTCTCAGGCCCTCCGGGACCGAGCCGAAGTTCAGGATCTATTCGGAATCCAAGGATGAATCCGTTGCCAAGAGCAGGTCCGAGGAGTTCGTCAGGGAAGTGGCGGACATCCTGAGAAAAATCTGAGCCATCATAAATCGTTTATAATCGCGCGGACGTCAGTGGTCTCATGGGAGGGTCCGTTCCGCATCTCAGCGGAAGCGGCCCGCAGCAGAACCACAGGTGGTCATATGGAAAAAGCGAAGAAGATCTGGCTCGATGGAAAAATCATCAACTGGGAGGACGCGAAGGTACACGTCCTCTGTCACGCACTGAACTACGGAACCGGTGTTTTCGAGGGAATCAGGGTATACGAGACCCCCAAGGGACCCGCAGTCTTCAGGCTCCAGGACCACATCAAGAGACTCATGGACGGATGCAAGATCATGGGTATCGAGCCCAAGATCAATGGCAAGCTCATGTCCGCAGAGGACATCATCGAGGCACACAAGACCATCATCAGGGAGAACAAGAAGCTCGGTTTCACCACCGACTACATCAAGCCCACCGTCTTTCTCTCCGGAGAGGAGGTCGGACTCAACCCTACGAAGGTCCCCTCATCGCTGTCCATCTGTTGCGTCTACATGGGATCCTACCTCGGAGAGGACGCCAACGCCGGTGCGAAGCTGATCACGTCATCCTGGCACAGGCCCGACAACCTCTGTGCCCCCGCAGGTGCGAAGGTCAACGGAACCTACGTCACATCCACCCTTGCCAAGAGGGAGGCCCTCCGCCAGGGAGCGGACGAGGCGGTCATGCTCAACTCCGACGGACACGTCGCAGAGTGCACCGGAGAGAACATCTTCATTTACCGCAAGGGAGTCATCTACACTCCCGCGGTCTCCGAGTGCATCCTCGAGGGAATCACCAGGGACTCCATCATCAAGGTCGCCAGGGACCTCGGTTACACCGTCGTCGAGAAGGACATCACAAGGTCCGAGCTCATCTCCGCGGATGAGGTCTGGATGACCGGAACCGCAGCCGAGATCGGACCCGTCACCATGATCGACGGAAGGGTCATCGGGGACGGAAAGGTCGGCAAGGTCGCCACCGAGATCCACAAGAAGTTCATCGAGATCACCACCGGCAAGGACCTCAAGTACGAGGCCTGGCTGGACTACGTGAACTGAAATTCCTTAGCCCCCGCAAGGGGGCATCATCCATTTCTTTTTGATGATCTGGCACTGCGTTCAATCAAGGAACGTGACCCTGCCGCTTTTTATGTCGTAGACGGCGCCTGCGAAGCGCACGTCATCCTGATAATGGAGCTTCTCCTTGAGCATGCCCAGGGTGCAGCACACGTTGCACGAGCAGGCATCTCCCGAACCCTTCTCGGATGCCTCGCGGATCTTGGACGTTATGGCGCAGATGAGCTCGTCGTCAACCTCCTCGGAGGCGGCCTGGACAGCACCGCATTGCGTATGGCCCAGCACTACGACCAGCTTGCATCCCAGATGGTCCACGGCGTACTCAGCGCTTCCCAGCGTGTTCATGTCGCAGGTGTTCCCCGCCGTGCGGATGACGAGCAGATCCCCGATCCCGGCATCGAAGATGAACTCGGGGACCACACGGGAATCCGAACAGGTTATGATCACGGCGTAGGGGTGCTGGCCGTTCTCGGCTGTGTCTGTACGCCTGTCGTTCCCGGTGTTCCTGTTGCTGAAACCTTCCTCGACGTATCTCCTGTTCCCTTCCGTGAGGAGGGACATCGCGGTCTCCGAATCAACGGCGGAATGATGGCTGCCGGACATGGATATCATTAAGGATTAGCCCGTTATAAGGCCGACTGAACCCTCTTAACAACCTGAGACCATGCGTTCTCTTTTAATAGTATTATAAGATAGGGGCATTCTGCTCTTACAGAGCCGATGAATAATGATGGCGTCTTTGTACGCCGGAAAGAGGTAATTGAAATGTCTGTATTTGTTAAATTCGAGACTCCCAAGGAGCTCTCTGACAAAGCATACGCTCTTGCTGAGGCAGCAAGGGATGGCGGAAAGATCAAGAAGGGAACAAACGAGGTCACAAAGGCCGTCGAGCGCGGAACCGCAGCCATGGTCATCATGGCCGTCGATGTCGAGCCCCCAGAGATCCTGGCCCACATGCCTGCCCTCTGCGATGAGAGGAACGTCCCCTACGTCTACGTCCCCAGCAAGGTAGAGCTCGGAGCCGCTATCGGACTCAACAAGCCCGCCGCATCCGTCGCAATCATGGATGTCGGAAAGGGAAAAGCACTTTGTGATGAGATCGCACAGGCAACCGCAGCCCTCAAGAACTGAGGTGAACTGAATGGTTGACACAGACAGCATCCCTTCTGAGGTCGTCGAGATCATCGGAAGGACCGGAATGACCGGCGAGGCGACTCAGGTCAAGGTCCGTGTCCTCGATGGCCGCGACAAGGGAAGGATCATCACAAGGAACATCATGGGTCCTGTCAGAATGGGTGACATCCTCATGCTGAGGGAGACATCCAGAGAAGCCAGGAAACTGGGTATGAGGTGATTTCTATGGTAGACACATCCAAGAGATGTTCATTCTGCGGAGCACCCATCGAGCCCGGAACCGGTAAGATGTACGTCAAGAAGGACGGAACCGTCCTCCTCTTCGACACCAACAAGTGCTACAAGAACATGATCGAGCTGAAGAGGGTCGCTCGTACCACCGAGTGGACCGAGAAGGCTGCCAAGGAGAAGGCGGCCAGGCTCAAGGCAGCTGAGAAGAAGGAGTGAGTTCCATGGCTATGGAACAGACATACCTGATGGTCAAGCCCGACGGAGTCCAGCGCGGACTCTGCGGCGAGATCCTCTCACGCTTCGAGAAGAAGGGACTGAAGATCGTCGGTCTCAAGTTCATGGTGATTTCCAAGGAGGTCGCCGAGAACCACTACGGCGAGCACAAGGGAAAGCCCTTCTTCCCCTCACTGATCAGCTACATCACCTCCGGCCCCGTCATGGCGATGGTGCTCGAGGGAGAGGACGCGGTCCAGATCTGCAGGAACATGATGGGCAAGACCAAGCCCATCGAGTCCGCACCCGGAACCATCCGCGGAGACTACGCGATGGTCACCGGCTGCAACATCATCCACGGATCTGACTCCGTCGAATCCGCAAAGAGGGAGATTTCCATCTTCTTCAACCCCGAGGAGCTTGTCACCTACGACAGGACCGCGGACAAGTGGATCTACGAGTGATTCAGCATCAAACTAATTCCCCTCCCGTCTGGGAGGGGTTATATACCGTTAAAGTCGGTTAATTGAACATGGATCGTGGTGAATATGGCGATAAGACAACCCGTTGTGAGCGTTCTCGGTCATGTGGATCACGGAAAGACGAAGCTCCTTGACAGGATCAGGGGGACGTCCGTCCAGGCTCGCGAGGCAGGCGCCATCACGCAGCACATAGGCGCCACAGAGGTCCCGATCGAGCACATCTACAAGGTCTGCAAACAGCTCATCGGCAACAAGAAGTTCGGTGTGCCAGGTCTTCTTTTCATCGACACGCCCGGTCATCATTCCTTCATCACGCTCCGCGCGAGGGGAGGTTCCCTCGCCGACATCGCAGTTCTCGTCATCGACATCAGGGAAGGTCTAATGCCCCAGACGATCGAATCGATCCGCATCCTGAGGCAGTACAAGACGCCCTTCGTCATCGCACTCAACAAGATCGATACCATCGAGGGATGGATATCGGAGGAGGGTAGGCCGTTCATCCTCTCGGAGAAGCAGCAGCAGGCTCACACAATCGAGGTGTTCAACGAGAAGCTGTACACGATCATCGCGCAGCTGTCCGACGAGGGCATCTACGCAGACAGGTACGACAGGATCGACGACTTCACCAAGAACGTCGCCCTGGTCCCCATCTCCGCGAAGGAGGGGGAGGGAGTGCCCGACCTATTGTTAGTGTTGATAGGTCTGGCACAGCGCTTCCTGGAGTCCCAGCTCGAGAAGGGAGAGGGTCCCGGAAAGGGAACAATCCTGGAGATCAAGGAGGAGAGGGGACTCGGAAAGACGCTGGACATGATCCTGTATTCCGGTACCATCAAGAAAGGGGACACGGTCGCCCTCGGTACAAGGGGAGCGCCCGTGGTCACCAAGGTCAAGGCCATCCTGAAACCCAAGCCCCTCGACGAGATCCGCGACCCCAGGGACAGGTTCGATTCCGTGCCGGTCCTCCATGCCGCGGCGGGAGTGAAGATCTCCTGCCAGAACGTCGAAGGCGTCATCGCCGGTGCTCCCATCCTCGTCGTGAAGAACGAGAAGGACCCCGCCATCAAATCGCTCCAGGAGGAGTCCACGATCAAGATTGAGACCTCCGAGAACGGTATCTCCATCAAGGCTGACGCCGTCGGATCCCTGGAGGCGCTGGCGTTCGAGGCCAAGGCCAACGAGATCCCCATCAGGAAGTACGGTGTCGGGGAGATCACCCGCAGGGACATCGTCGAAGCGGCCTACGGGGACAAGAAGAACTGCGTGCTCCTGGGATTCAACTCGGAGCTGTCCAAGGACGCGGAGGCCGAGCTGGCCAACCATCCCGAGCTGAAGGTCATCACCAACCAGATCGTATACAAGCTCATCGAGGACTACATGGAATGGATCGACGAGACCAAGAGGCAGAACGAAGGCGACAAGAGGGCGGAGTTCTCGTTCCCAGCCAAGTTCATGATCCTGCCCAACTGCATATTCCGCGCCAGCAAGCCCGCCATCGTCGGTGTCAGGGTCCTTGCCGGAAGGATCAGGCCCGGGGAGAACCTCATCGGACCCGACGGCCGTGACTGCGGAAGGATCAAATCCATCCACACAGGGGAGGACACCCTCAAGGAGGCCAAGCAGGGAGAGGAGGTCGCCGTCGGTATCGAGGGCGTCACCGCCGGCAGGCAGATCAACGAGGAAGACATCATCTACGTGGACCTCATCGGATCCTCGATCAAGCCCCTGAAGGAGATGGACCTCAACGCCGACGAGCAGATGGCGCTGGAGGAGACCATCGCCATCAAGAGGAAGGACGAACCCTTCTGGGGAATGTGATGCTAGTCTATTACGCCAGAGCGGTGGACAGCTGCGACTGGAACGAGGTCCAGGCATCCAGACAGAGAGTCGTCGATTGTTTTGCCCGCAGAGGAATGGAGATCATCAACGACTTCTCCGACGGCTTCGATTCCGACAAGGAACTGGTGGAGAGTCAGATCGCCAATATCAGGAGGTGCGACGTACTGGTTGCACAGCTCACCATCCCGAATCATCCGTACGTCGGGTGCATCGGGGAGATCATCTACGCCCATCAGATGGGCAAGAGGGTGTACGTCGTCTACGGCGAGAACGCCCACATCCGCGACAGGCCGTGGCTGAGCTATCACACGGACGGCTTCTTCAGGACTTTCCAAGATTTGTTCAGAGAATTGGAGTGAACCGCTCCGGAGAGCGGTCCACTCATGATAAAATGGATTGTGCCAGCAGTCTCATTTGAGATGCTTCGCAGCCTCTTCTACGGTTGCACCGTGGAGGACGATGTCCGATACGGCACTCATCATTCCGCGCACGTCCTTGTGCTGGAAGATGTTCCTTCCCATGGAGACCCCGTGTCCTCCGGCCTCGAGGGAATCGTGGACCATGTTCAGGACGTCCATGTCGGAGTTCATCTTGGGTCCTCCCGCGATGACGACCGGGACGACGGTTCCCTTGACGACCTCCCTGAAGGAGTCGATGTCGCCGGTGTAGCTGCATTTGACGATGTCCGCACCGAGTTCGGTGGCGACCCTGGCCGCGTGGGCGATCGCCTGGGGGTCGAACGAGTCCTTGATCTTGGGTCCGCGTGGGTAGGCCATGACGATGAGGGGCATTCCCCACTGGCGGCAGCTCCTCGATACCATTCCGAGGTCGGAGAGCATCTGAGGTTCGCATTCCGCTCCCACGTTGATGTGCATGGAGACGGCGTCGGCACCCATGGTGAGCGCCTCCTCCACCGTAGCGACAAGGACCTTGTTGTTGGAGTTGACCCCTATGTCGGTGGATGCGGAAAGATGGAGGATGAGGCCCACATCGTGACCCGATGTCCTATGACCCAGAGGGACGATTCCCTTGTGCATCAGGACCGCGGTCGCACCGCCTTCTACGACATCCTCCACGGTACTCTTCATGTCCGTGAGACCCGCTATCGGACCCACGCTTATGCCGTGGTCCATTGGTACGATTACAGCGTTTCCGCTCGCTCTGTCCATTATCCTTTCGATCCTGATGTTCTTTCCGTACATCTTAATCACCGTGCTACGTGTTAGCACGCTACACATAGCAAAATCGTATTTAACGTTTTTTAGATGGTATCCTGAACAAATCCCGCATCTTCGACGGATATCGATTTATTGCATGAGCATCTACGCGATAGTATGGACAATAAAGGACTCCTCGCGGTGATCGCGGTGGCAGTGGTGGCGGTGTTCGCCTGCTCGTATATAGCGGGTCAAGGACAAGAAACCGATGACCAACCCGAGAGGATCGGGATCATCGGTGCGATGGTACCGGAGATCGAGAAGCTGAAGGATGCGATGACCATCGAGTACACGGAGACCATAGCCAGCATGGAGTTCTGCGTCGGTGTCCTGGAGGATCAGGAGGTCGTTGTCGTCCAGTGCGGAATGGGTAAGGTCAATGCGGGCCTGTGCGCTCACACGCTGATCAATAAGTTCAATGTCACCAGGGTCATCAACACCGGTGCGGCCGGTTCCCTGGACAACAGGCTGGACATCGGTGACTTCGTCATATCCACGGATGCTGTCCAGCACGACTTCGATGTGAGCCCCATAGGGTTCGTCAAGGGGGAGATCCCCTACACCGGATTGTACGCGTTCCAGGCCGATCCCAAGCTCAGGGAGCTGGCGAAGAAGGCCCTTTCGGAATACGAGGTGGGGGTGCACTACCTCGAAGGCAGGGTGTGCACCGGCGACCAGTTCATAGCGACCCCCGAGCAGAAGCAGACGATCCTGGACAACTTCGGCGGACTCTGCTGCGAGATGGAGGGCGGGGCGATAGCACAGGCGTGCTATCTTAACGACATCCCGTTTGTCATTATCAGGGCCGTATCCGACAAGGCGGACGGCTCCGACATGGAGGATTACTCGGAGTTCGAGAAGAAGGCCGCGGAACGCTGCGCATTCATGGTTCTCCGTATGATCGACCAGATGTGACGGCCCCGATGCCGTCACACGGGGTCGGTACAGGCCCTTCCATGGGCAATCTTTTTAAATGCACCTTTATTACACCCGCGTACAGGTGTTCAAATGGCAGAATTCAAAGCTGTTGTTAATGACAAGAAAACCGGAAAGTCATACAATGTGACTGTCTCCGGTCACCACGCGAACTCTCTGATCGGTATTACTATCGGAGAGACAGTCGACGGAGTCTTCTTTGGTCTCCCCGAGTACAAAATCAAGATCACCGGCGGATCCGATTCCGACGGAACTCCTATGAGGAAGGACCTTCCCGGAAACAAGAGGGTCAAGCTCCTGCTCTCTGACGGAAAGGGATTCAAGGAGAGGTACCACGGAGAGAGGAAGAGAACCGCAATCCGCGGTAACGCGATCTCCGAGGCCATCGTCCAGATCAACGCCGTCATCGAGGAGTACGGATCCAAGTCCATCGAGGAGTGTCTCAACCCCGAGGCACCCGCGGAGAAATGATGAAAGTACCAAAGCAGCCCGAGATCAACATCGGGATGATCGGTCACGTCGACCACGGAAAGACCACGCTCACCAAGGCGCTCTCCGGCGAGTGGACAGACCGTCACTCCGAGGAACTGAAGAGAGGAATCTCGATCCGTCTCGGGTACGCGGACGTAGCGTTCTACAAGTGTCCTGAATGTCAGGGCGCGGCAGCGTACGGCACCAGCAAGAAGTGCAAGAACTGCGGCGCAGACACGGAGTATCTCAGGGCTGTGTCCTTCGTGGACGCGCCCGGTCACGAGACCCTGATGGCAACGATGCTGTCGGGAGCCGCACTCATGGACGGAGCGCTCCTGTTGGTGGCTGCGAACGAGAAGTGTCCCCAGCCCCAGACCAAGGAGCATCTGATGGCCCTGTCTATCATCGGTATCGACAAGATCATCATCGTCCAGAACAAGATCGACATCGTCACCAGGGAACAGGCCATCGAGAACTACAAGCAGATCAAGGAGTTCGTGAAGGGAACGATCGCGGAGAACGCTCCGATCATCCCCATCTCGGCCAACCGCGGTGTCAACATCGACATGCTGATCGAGGCTATCGAGGAGAACATCGTCGCAAAGATCAAGAGGAACTCCAAGGCATCCCCGCTGATGCACGTGGCACGTTCCTTCGACATCAACTCCCCCGGAACCAAGCCGGAGGACCTGAAGGGAGGAGTCCTGGGAGGAACACTCATCCAGGGGACCCTGAAGGTCGGCGACGAGATCGAGATCTCGCCCGGAAGGAAGACCGAGGTCGCAGGGAAGGTCGTCTACGAGAGGATCACCGCAACGGTCACATCCCTCGAGGCGGGCGGACGTTCCGTCAAATCGGTCGTCCCCGGAGGACTCATCGCCATCGGTACCGGACTCGACGCTTCCATCACGAAGTCCGACGGTCTGACCGGAAGGGTCGTCGGTGTCCCCGGAGAGCTTCCAGCCGTCGTGCACGACTTCAAGATGAAGACCACCCTGCTCGACCGTGTCGTCGGATCGTCATCCGAGCTCAGCGTCGAGGACATCAAGAGCAACGAGCCCCTGATGCTCAGCGTGGGAACTGCCACAACGGTCGGTGTCGTCAAGAGCGCAAGGAACGGATCCGCTGAGGTAGTCCTCAAGATCCCCGTGTGCATCCTGCCCGGACAGAGGGTCGCGATCTCGAGAAGGATCTCCAACAAGTGGAGACTCATCGGTTACGGTATCGTAGACCAGTGAGATCATGCAGACCGTCGTTCTCGACACAAACGCCTTACTCATGCCTTTTGAGTTGAAGATGAACCTGGACCTCGCCCTCAGGGATCTCCTGGGCGAGGTCAGGATCGTCGTCCCCGGCCCTCTGGTCGGTGAATTGAAGCACATGGACCACAGGTACGCCAAGGCCGCGATAGCCCTCGCACGCAAGTACGAGATCATCCCCACAGAATACACCGGCGACAACGCCGTGGTTGAACTGGCGGCGAGGACCGGCGGTTACGTGCTCACCAACGACAAGGAGCTGAGGAGGAGACTCCGCAAGGAGGGCGTCCCCATAATCATGCTCCGCTCAGGTACGCATCTCGTGATAGATTCGTACCTGGGGGAAGAATTGTAAGCAGTTTCAGATGAGTGGCGAAGGAGGGACTTCCTTCTCCGAAGGGTCGTAGGGTTTCCTGCCCAGCTCGTTGAGCTTGTCCCACATGAGCTCCTTCCCGATGTCGGTTATGCCGTAGATCGGGACCTTGTTCCCGGCGGCCAGATACTTCTCGGGGGATTTGTGGTACATCGCCCTGACGTTCTTGGACGCGCATGCGGTGATGACGTCGAACAGCTCGAACGCGAGTTCGGCGTCCTCCTCGGACATGCATGACGTGTGGACGCCCATGATGATGAGGTCCGTTCCGAACATGTCCCTCATCATCTGCGCATCCTTGACCGAAGGCGTGGTGACGGCGACCTTGTGATATCCCTTGTCGTAAGCCATGCAGACCCCCTCGATCATGTCCAGCTTGGCGGTCTCCGGGTCGACGACATTCTCCGGTCCGATGGCCTCGATGACCGTCTGGATCGGGGAGGTCTCGCAGATGCCGGAGATCCTGCCGCCCATGCCTTGCACGAGCGCGGGGTCCTTGATGACCGCGGTACCGCATCCGTCGGCCCCGATAACCGCTGCCTCGATCTTCTTGTTCTTAAGTGCCAGACACAGCAATTCGGATATGCCGAAGGCGAGGAAGTTGTCCATCCTCGTGACCCTGTTCTCGGTGCACATCCCGAAATCCTTGATGCGGAACTCGATGTTCTTGCGGATGGATTCCTCGTTTAGCTCCTTGATCCCGTTGGTCTTGTCGAAGAGGGGGCAGTACTTCACCCTGGGTTCGGTGACCTCGACCACCTTGCCGTCGACTATGGTCACACGGCTCTTCCCGAGGCATTCCATCACGTGTCTGGACATATGTATCACTCGATGATGTCGATGGACTCGATCTTGACGTCCTTCAGGGGCTTGTCGTTCCTGTCGGTGTCGACCTTGTTGATGGCGTCCGCGACCTCCATTCCCTCGATGACGGTACCGAAGACGGGGTGCGCGTAGGGGGTCCTGGGATCCTCCTTGTCGAGATAGGTGTTGTCTACGACGTTGATGAAGAACTGGCTTCCTCCGCTGTGGGGCCTGCCGGTGTTGGCCATGGCGATGGTGCCCCTGACGTTGGAGTGTCCCTTTCCGAACTCGTCGTCGATGGTGTATCCGGGTCCGCCCATTCCGGTGCCAGTGGGGTCCCCTCCCTGGTTCATGAAGTCCTCGATGACTCTGTGGAAGATCGTTCCGTTGTAGAACCCTTCCTTGGCCAGTTTGATGAAGTTGCCTGTGGTGATGGGCATATCATCGTGCATTCTGATCTTGATGTCGCCCATTGTGGTGTGCATGATCACGTCTGTCATGCACTCCGTATCGGAAACGGTAGAAATAACCGTTGGCTTCCAGTCTGGCAAACTATAATCTATCCGTAATCGTTCGGATTGTCCATGAAAGTGCTCCTCGTAAACGGAAGCCCACACGAGAACGGTTGTACGTACACATCGCTCAAGGAACTTGCTGGCACATTGGAAGAGAACGGGATCTCCACCGAGATCCACTGGATCGGTAAGGGCGACACCCCCGGATGCAAGGCATGCGGATACTGCAGGAAGGAGGGCCGCTGCGTCGTCAATGACGATGTCAACGAGATCGGTGCCAGGGTCGAGGAGTTCGACGGATTCGTCTTCGGGGCACCCGTGTACTACTCCGGTCCCGCCGCGCAGCTCTGCGCATGGATGGACCGTTTCTTCTACGTTAACGGGAAGAAGTGCAGGGGAAAGGTCGCGGCATCAGTGGTCAACGCCCGCAGGGGCGGGAACACCGCATCGTTTGAGAGGCTCAATCAGTATTATCTGATGAACCACATGATCGTCCCGGGATCCCAGTACTGGAACATGACCCACGGGCGCAACCCAGACGAAGTGCAGCTGGACAAGGAGGGCCTTCAGACGATGAGGTCCCTCGGCAGGAACATGGCCTGGATCCTGAAGTGCATACAGCTCGGCAAGGAGAACGGAGTGACGTTCCCCGAGGTCGAGGTCCAGACCCCTACGAATTTCATAATGCCGAAGGAGTGATCTTCACGGACGGTCTTCGGACTTTGTTCCGAAGACCGTCCTCTCCAGGAGATCGGTGAAGTTCTCCCAGGCGAAGGATTCGGCCTGTTTCCTCGCCTTCTCACCCATCTCGAACCTGTAATCATCGTCGGAAAGCAGCGAGTTCACCGCATCCGCCAGCTGTGACGGGCTTTTCGGATCCACAGTTATCGCCCCGTCCCCGACGGTCTCAGGCAGACCGTTGACGTTTGTGCACACCAGGGGCCTTCCGTGGGACATCAGCTCGACGGCGGCTATTCCGAACGCCTCGAAGAGCGACGGCATGACGAACAGCTTGCAGCTGTCCATGAGATGGTGCTTCTCCTCCTCGGATACGTATCCCTTGAATTCGACCTTGTCGCCGAGATGCATCCTTGCGGCCTGCTTCTCCAGCTTCTTCAGTTCGGGACCCTTCCCGCACACCACGAGTTTGGAATCGATGTCCTTCATGGCCTCGATCAGGTACCTCAGGCCCTTGACCTTGACGATCCTTCCCAGCGAGAGGATGAAGTCCTCCTCCTCGCCCCTGACGAACGGCTTGCAGTGGAATCCGTTGGGGATGGTGGTTATCCTGTCCGCCGGGATCCCCCTGCGGACCAGGTCCTCTTTGACGTAGTTGCTGACCGATATGATGTGATCGAAGCTCTCGAGGGTGCTGCGGAACCTCCAGTCGTTGAACTCGGATGCGACCTTCATCGCCCCGGTCCCCTCGCCCCACATGTTGTGGTAGGTGAACAGCTTCCTCCCGTCGTACCTCTTCATGGGCTTGTTGTAGCTGGGAGCCCATCTGTAGTTGTAGTTCACTGAATCGGGATCGAGGGATACCAGCGTCTCGTATACGTTCTCCGACGTGACGAAAGGCGGGTTGTAGACGTTGATGAACTTCGACTTGAGCCTAATGACCCTGTAGCCGCCCTCCATGACCTCCTCTTCCTCCGTACCGGGAAGACGGCTGGTGAGGATGATGACCTCATGCCCCATCTCGGTGAGGAGACGGGCGGTGTCGTTCATACGGTTCTCGATGCCTCCCCTGTAGGGGTAGAAGAACGGGTTGACGTCAACGAATCTCATCTCTCATCACTTCAGATTGTTGTCTTTCCTTTTCACGTACGAGGCGATAGCGCTGATCACGATGATCACGATCACGGCGATGATGGTTATATCCTGACCGGCCGTCCCTCCGATGTAATCGTAGGCGAATTGGCACAGGACCATGATGAAACCGTATTTTATCAGGCATCCCGCCACCAGATACAAAAAGCATTTGTTGAGGTCCCATTTCTTCTCCATGATGGCCATGAACGCGCCCGTGGCAGGAAGCATGGGTGCGATCCTGTTCACCAGCAGCACCTTCTCGTCGCTCACGATGAGGAAATCGATGTACTTGTTCATCGCGTTGGCGATTCTGCGGGGAATCTTGATGTGCTTCACCGCATAGTAGAGTACCAGAACCCCGGCCAGCTCCCCGACGACAGATGCCAGCAGGAGTTCAGAGCCGAAGACGATGCTGGGGTTGTTGTGGAAACCCAGAACGAAGAAGACCTCGGGAAGGACCGGTATGAGCATTGCGTCGATCATGAACAGGAATGCCACCAGCAGCAGCACCTGCCATGAGTCGAGGCTGTCGAATATCTCGAACAGCCAATCAGTCAGGAACATCCCTTGTCCTCCGGATGTGCCAGGCGGCTATCTGCGATGGTCATGTCCCTATCCCTGCGGGCGACAATATGCGGTTTACAGTTTTAATTGAATGGGTGGTGTCCGCGGTGCCGGGGGCGGTACTTTTAACAACTTCAAGTGATACCGTCAGGTGATACACGATGGCCGGAAAGGTAGTTGTAACGGGCGGAGCGGGATTCATCCCCTCGCATGTCGAGGACATTCTTGTCAGCAAAGGATACGATGTGACGGCGGTGGACGTCATCGACAGGAAGGACTGCCACAACATCTCCCATCTGTTCGACAGACCCAACTTCAGCTACGTCAGGGCGGATGCCTCGGATGTGGATTCCATGGTGAAGGCCACCGAGGGATGCGATTTCGTGTACCACATGGCGGCCAATTCCGATATCAGGAACGGAGGGAAGGACCCCTCCATCGATTTCAACAAGACCTTCCTCACCACGCGCGCCACGTTGGAGGCCATGAGGGTCAACGGCATCAAGAAGCTGTTCTTCTCATCCACATCGGCCGTCTACGGCGACAGGAAGGGGCTCCTTGACGAGAACACGGGAGGACTCCAGCCGATATCCTATTACGGCTCATGCAAGATGGCATCCGAGTCGCTGATCTCGTCGTACGCATACATGAACGATTTCGACGCGCTCATCTTCAGGTTCCCGAACGTCATCGGCCCCCGTCTGACCCACGGCGTCATCTTCGATTTCATCGGCAAGCTCAAGAGGGACCCCACCAAGCTGCAGATCCTGGGCGACGGCAAGCAGAACAAGCAGTACGTCTACGTCCTGGACCTTGTGAGGGGTATCTGCGACTTCGCCGACAGGATCGAGAAGGGGGTCAACGTCTACAACGTCTCCACAGAATCCTTCACCGACGTGAACGCCATCGCCGACCTGGTCTGCGAGAGGATGGGTCTCGAGCCCGAATACCAGTACACCGGCGGATCCACTGGATGGAAGGGGGACGTGTCCTCCTTCGCGTACAACGTGGAGAAGGCGAAGGCCAGGGGCTGGAAGTACGAGTTCGATTCCACTGGGTCCGTCAGGGAGACCCTCAGGACGCTGGATATCGATTCGATACCGCTGTACTGAGACCCATCCCGCATCGGAATGGAAGTCCATCGACGACCTCCTAAGGACTTTATATTTATAGGGGGAGGCCATCGTCCGAACAATCGCAACGCGACGGACGAGTTGTTGACATGGATACCATAATCACAGGCTTGATCGATTTCCTTACACCGCTGGGCAGCATAGGGTTGTTCCTAGCGATGGTCCTGTCCTGTGTCATCGAGAGCTTCGGCGTCCCGATGGTCCCCGATGTCATCTACAATTTCATCTTCATGACCGATCCCACGCTGCTCTGGGGGTTCATCCTCCCGTTCGGTGTGGTCCTGGGTGAGAGCATAGGCATGGTCATACTGTACATCCTGGCGGGCCATTTCGAGCTTCCGGAGAGGGTCAAGAAGGTCATGAGGGCATGGACGGATTTCCTGCTCATCCATGACGAGCGCCTGCTAATCGTCCACCGCATATTCCCGGTCCTCATGTTCACCGGGGTCTTCGTCAGGGTCCTGGACAACTGGACCCTTCCCAGGGCACTCTTCTGGAACGGTCTGGCGTGTTACGTGAAATACCTTCTGTTGTCGTTCCTGTACCTGTTCCTGGCGGCCACCATGGAGACCAAGGACGCACAGAACATGAGCTTCCTTCTGACCATCCTGATCATGGTGATCTTCGCCATCCTCTCCATCTGGAAGAAGATGAGGGACGGTCTGGACCCCAAGCAGATCTACAGGGACTGGAAGGCCAAGAGGGCCAGTAAGAAGGCGGAGAACGCCGAAGAGGAGGAATGAGGGTGGACAACGATCACACGGACACAGGCAAGATCCTGGAACAGTACTACCACATGATACCTCCGGTCTTCGACGACGATGCGGTGACGATCGTGTACGTGATCAGCGAGGGTTTCAGTAAGTTCTTCGCACCCGCCCTGCAGTCCCTCATCGACAACTCCACCCCCGGAAGGAAGTACGACATCGTCATCATGCATTCCAACGTAGGGGAGCAGAACATAGCCAGACTCACCGAGATGGCACCCGAGAACTTCTCCATCCGCTTCTTCAACGTGAACGATGCGGTCAACGCCCTCTTCAAGGACATGCTCAAGGTCAGGTCCTACTGGAACGTGTCCACCTACTACAGGTGCTTCATCCCGATCATGATGCATGACTACAGGAAGGTCCTCTATCTGGATTCGGACATGATCTTCCTCGACGTCGATTCCGTCTTCGATGCGGACTTCGAGGGCAAATAGGTCATGGGGGTCACGGACGCCGCGGCCCACCACATGGAGAGGTACATGGAGAAGAGGGCCAAGCTCATCAAATCGCAGGGAGTGAAGGACCCCAAGGTGTACTTCAACGGCGGTCTGATCCATTTCGACGTCTCGGCGATCGACGCCCCTTGCTTCTACGACACCATCGTGGACATCCTGACGCACAACGAGCTGCCCTTCCAGGACCAGGACCTCATGAACATCGTGTTCTACGACTGTCATAAGATCCTGCCGTGCAGGTACAACTACCAGGTGACCGCCTGGATGAAGCAGTTCGACATCATAGAGGAGGGTGCCTAGAAGGACTCCTATAGGGAGGCCATCGTGGACCCCGCCATCATCCACTATGTGGGATCGGTGAAGCCCTGGGTGAACACGTACTGGCCCAAGGCGGACGTGTTCTGGGAGTATGCGAAGAAGACCTCCTACTACCAGGAGATACTCGACACCGACGTCTTCAAGGGCAGGAAGGCCACCGAGAACCTCGGTCAGAAGTTCACGATCTGGCTCTGCAAGAATTTCGACGGCGATTCCAGGACGTTCAGGTTCATACAGGGCGCAGCCTGGTTCGCCATGAAGGTCTTCGGCAAGTTCTCTGTGCTGTGAAAAAAGGATGGACCCTGTCGGAGGCTCCGGCAGGGTCGGGTAACGGTTTCAGTGCTTCTTCTGGATCTTCCCGTCCTTCTTCTGCCTGACGACGTTGGATCCCTGATTCTCGGCGACCTGCTTGGCGTACTCCTCGGCTTCGGCCTTCGTCTTGAAGCGCTTCAATGCCTTCTGTGCCTTGGCCCTCTTCACCTGCCATCCTCCGTCCGGATGGGGCGATACGAAGTATGCACCGGATGCCTTCTCCTTCTTATCGTCGGATTCGCATTCCTCTTCAGCACACTGTTCCTCATCGGGAACGGCCTCTTCCTCGACAGGTTTCTCTTCCTTTGCCTCGGGTTTCGGCTCGTCCTTCTTCTTCCTTCTCAAGAATTCGAACATGAGTATACATCGCCTAGATTCTATTTGATGTTTCACGGCGTCCGCTTGGATTGCAGAAGCCCCATAGTCCTTGGAGTGGCCTTGTTCGATTTCCTGTCCTTTGAGGACCATTACGGGAAATATTATTGTACGATATTTGTCGAATAATAATGTCTAAATATCGTAATGTCAGATGCCTGTTGGATGATTAGTCCAACTGGTATCAAGATCGCTATTTACGGCAAGGGAGGTATCGGTAAATCAACCACATCATCGAACATTTCCTACGTCCTTTCCAAGCTTGGTTATCGTGTCCTCCAGATGGGTTGCGACCCCAAGCACGATTCGACGAAATTACTCCTAAACAATTCAGTGCAGACCACCGTACTGGATTACATATCGCAGGTCCCTCCGAACGAGAGGAGTCTCGACGACGTCATGCTTGAGGGCACCAACGGAATAGCCTGCATAGAGGCCGGCGGCCCCCAGCCCGGGATAGGCTGCGCCGGAAGAGGGATACTGACATCATTCGATGTCCTGAAGCGGCTGGGAATAGACGATGTTCCCTTGGATTTCACCATATACGATGTTCTGGGGGATGTCGTGTGCGGAGGGTTCGCCGTTCCGATGCGCCAGGAGTACGCTGATGTCATCTACATAGTGACCTCAGGCGAGTACATGGCGATCTATGCAGCCAACAACATTCTACGTGGGGCCAGCAATTTCGGGAACAAACCCCGCATCGGGGGCATCATACTCAATTGCCGTGGGGTCAAGGATGAGGAGCAGACCGTACGCAAGTTCGCCGATGCCGTAGGTCTGCCGATAATCTCCGTGATCCCGAGGGATCAGCTGTTCCAAGAGTCCGAATCCAAAGGGAGGACACTCAGTGAACTGTTTCCTGAATCGGTTCCCGCCAAATGTTACGAGACCATTGCGAAGGATATTTCGTCACTAATGTACGGGAAGAAGGAGCTCAGCCTTCCCAAACCGTTGTCCGATGCCCGTCTTGAGGAGATCATCTTCGGGAGGGCCGTCTCAGTCATCGAGCCGACTCCGAGGAAGAAGGCCGAATCACGACCCATCGGCATGGAGTCGTGTGCGTCGAGGGGGGCCGTATATGCGGCTGGAAGGGTCACGGATCTGCCCATACTGGTACATGGTCCGAGGGCCTGCGGTTACGTCATGTCCCACACACAGGACAACCATTATCTTTCCGAGATCTCAGAGAACATCCATCTGGATGTCAAGCTTCGTAACAACGTACGTTGTACAGACATGACCGACGGTGACTGCATATTCGGGGGGAAGGAACCGCTCTGCAGAACCCTGGAATCGATGATCGATGAGGGTCTCAACAACATCATGGTCATCACGACATGCGTCTCAGGGATGATCGGCGACGATGTGCGGAACATAATCGCCGACGAGATACTGCAGCATCCAGGTGTGAACATCATCCCTGTCATGGCAGACGGGAATCTTTCCGGTAGCAGCGATTCGGGAAGAATCCAGGTCGTGAACGAGCTCACCAAGTTCATCGACGAAAGCATCGAACCGACTGATAACAGATTGAACCTGATAGACGATACGTTCATGCAGTACAACATCGGCTCCAACGACCGTTGGCTCAGGAGCGTCCTGTCCGATATCGGCATGGAGATGGGGACCAAGTTGTTCGAGGACTGCACGGTGGAGTCCATACGCACCTGCCGGAGGAACAGGTTCACAGCGATGGTCATGGACAACCAGGACCTTCGTTCGTTCTTCTCATCAAAACTGGACATACTGGACGGCACTCTTCCATAGGGATTCACACAGACGGAGGAATGGGTCAGGAAGGTATGCGGAATCATCGGGAAGGATCCTGAGAAGGTCTTGGAGGGCTACAGGGCGGAATACGAGCAGGCCGTGGCCAGATGTTCTGATTCCCTCAAAGGGAGGAAGGTCGTATTCGTAGTGAGCTCCTTCTTCGACATCGACTGGGCGGTGGAATGCCTGATGGATGCTGGCGCCGATGTTGTTACGGTGTTCGTCTACCGTATGGGAAAATCATCGCCCGTGACACGTGACATGAGGTGCGCTGACAGCGTCCCGATAGTCAGGGACCTTCCCATAAGATCCATAGTCGAGAGGGTCCAGGAGATAGGGCCAGACTTGATCATCGGCAGCAAGCATGTGGCGGAGATGGCCGGATGCCATTACGCTCCGATCTCGTTCGAGGCCCTGACCCATCATGCATCAATCAATTATCTGGAATTCATAGACAGCATCCTCAGGACCCCTATGGACGAGGGCTGGAAATCATGGGGTGATGGGCTGTGATGGTCAAACCCGATGGATTCATAGGCACGGTGATGGCCGCGGAGGGCATCGCGGATTCGACGACCCTCCTGCACGGTCCGGATGGATGCAGGAAGAATCTTTCAGTTCTGTCTAACAAGGTGTTCCCGCGTGACAACTGTTGCAAGTTCGATATGGGCACTCCGTACTACCATAACATGCCCAGATTGCCCTGTACCGGGATCATCTCCACGGATTACATCGTCGGTGCTCAGGGCAAGCTCAGCGATGCCCTGAGATTCGTCAGTCAGTACGAGGACAACATGATAACCGTCGTCTCGTCCCCCGGGGCATCCCTGATCGGAGACGATGTGAACAAGGCGATAAATGATTCAGGTTTCGAGAGTCTGGCACTTGCATTGGATTCGAGTCTCATATCCAAATCATGCGGGTACGGTATGGACAGAACGCTCGAGAAGATAGCCGATTTTATCATCAAGGATGCGCGGCCCACTGTCAAGGACACAGTGAATATCCTTGGCCTTAACGTCCTGAGCAAGGACTGGCAGACCGTCAGGAAAGAGCTTGACGAGATCCTTGGATCGCTCGGACTCAAAGTCACATGCTACCTGGGTGCGGGATGCACTGTAGATGAGATCAGGAGGTCTGCTTCCGCAGAGTTCAACGTCATCCTTTCTCCCGAATACTCGAAAGAGACCGCATCGTACTACAAGAGGAGGTTCGGGATCCCGGCAATCTGTCTGGGCTATGCGCCGGTGGGGTTCGATGCAATCAAAGAGTTCATCGATCTGATATGCGAGCGCACCAGGAAGGACCCGAAGCCTGCCAGAGATTATCTTGGAGCTTACATGCAGCGTGCCTACAGATGTATGAGATCCGCACGCATCGAGGTGAAGGGCAGGACGTTCGCGATAGACGCGGATCCCTCGACGGCATATCCATTGACGAAGTGGCTGTACGAGTCACTCGCCATGGTGCCGGTCTCGATAAGGTCCAACGGTGAGGACTGCGGGCCGCTGGAGCATTCACTTTCCACATTCTTGGAACAAAACCATTTAGGAAACTGTCTGGACTCGGAGGTCCCCGATTTCGTGGACTGCATGATCTGCGACGGTAACACGGCGAAGTTGTACGAACTATCCAAACATTGCAGGAGAGGCGTTGACGTGTGTTTCCCCTCCATACAGAATGTGGATTTCCGTGAATCCCCTGTATTGGGATGCCGCGGAGCGATGTACCTGCTGGATCGTATAATGAACGCCTTGTGAGGACTAACGAAATAGACAAACGAGTGATAAGATGGATAAGAAAATCATGATTGCGCTCCTGGCCGTGGTCATCGTGGCCGGAGTCGGAGTCGCCGCCTTCATAATGATGGGAGGAGGAAGCTCCGAGAAGCAGATCGACTACGGCGGTGAGCTGAAGGTTTACGGAAACGCAAACGAGGACAGCGTCATCGACGCGGCCGACATCGCATACATCAACGCGGTGATCAAAGGGGACAAGAAGGAGACGACATTCTCCGATGCCAACCACGACGGAAAGGTCGATGACAAGGACGTGGCATACGTCCAGGACCTGATCGACTATAAGACCGGCACAAAGGTCTATTACATCGATGGAGCGGAGAAACTTGCAGAGGTAACACTTCCAATCAAGACGGTTGTAGTCCTCTCCAACTCGCCCCAGCTCATGGTCAACGCTGTTGGAGTCAAGTACCCTGATGTTTTGGCATACACCAAGAAGGACTCGATCGTTTTCAAGAACTTCGAGGGAGCCAAGGTCATCTCCGACGGGCTTGATGATTTTGAGTCCGTGACATCCAATGGTGTCCCCGATGCGGTTATCGTCGGAACAAACACGACTTGCAGCGACGGTACCAAGGCACTGTATGATGCGGCGGGTGTTGACATCATCCACATTGCCGGATTGGATGGGAAGGAGAGCTCATCATCAGCTCTGACCCTCGGTTTCATCTGCGGCCACGTTGAACAGTCCCAGAAGTACTCCAAATGGTGCCATGACATGCTCGACGAGATCGAGAAGAAGGTCGCTACCATACCCATGGACAAGCGTCACACGGCGCTCATCTGGTTTGGCGGACAGGCCTGTGCTGGAAAGGGAGGATCCTCCGGAGGACCTTACACCGAGGCATTGGAATTCGCAGGAGGAATCTCCGTTGCGGACTGGGAGAACTACAGGGTCCTCAACGCAGACAACAACACCTGGCTCCTGAACTATCACAACGAGTACATGGTGAGGATCTACACCATGGGATACGCTGTTGATGATGCAGCCCGCCAGGCCGTCTACAACAAGTATGGTGCGATGATCGACCAGACCGATGCATACAAGGCTGGTAAATTCTGTGTCATCGACTTCACACTGCCCCAGATCCTGAGGATTGCGTACATCGCCGAGTACCTCTACCCTGATGTGTTCGGAGCAGGATACGGGGATAAGTGGCACCAGCAGCTCCTGGACATCGAGGGAATCGACTACAAGGCAAACGGTCAGTTCCTTTGGACCAAGGAAAAGATGGCCTGATAAACAAGGGGGTTTCCCCCTTACCTTTCAAGAACGGATACGATGAAGAAATATGTCTTCAATTTGGCAACGATCATTCTCCTGATGGCATTTTCAGGGGTCATAGTCCTTGCGATCATGAACAATAAGGGCATTGATCCAGTCATCATTTGGTCGACTGCAGGCCTCATTGTATCCATCACTTGCATAATCTGCGGATGCGTGATTTATAACGAGCGCACATCCGGACTCACACGTTACGTGAGGAAATATCTGAAAGCCGGTGACGGGAGTGATTTCTTCAGCAGTTATCGGGCGAGTGTCAAGGTCAAATTGATTCTCATCCTCCTGCTTTTGGTGGCGGCCGTGTTCATGGCCGCATTGGAGATGTCTGTAGGTATCAACTATTTCGAGATCACGGATGTGTTCAGACTCATCTGGCAGCACCTCATGGGCGCAGAGTACGAACCGGGGACTGCTGACTGGTGGGCCGATCTGATCCTCTGGAACGCGCGTCTTCCCAGAGTGCTCGTGGCAATCATCGCGGGAATGGCCTTGGCCATAGGCGGAGCAGTCATGCAGAGTGTCGTCAAGAACCCGCTTGCCGACCCATATACCACAGGGATATCATCGGGTGCGGTGTTCGGCGTGTGTCTGGGCCTCATACTGGGACTTACAGTGGGCGGAACAGGCCAGTTCGGACTGATACTTAATGCCTTCATCTTCAGTTTGATCCCTGCCACGATAATGATCTTGGTCTCCAGGATAAGCAGCAGTTCTCCTGTTACTATCATTCTTGTCGGAACGGCCGTATCTTCGATATTCGGTGCCTTCACCACCTTGATCATGTCCATAGCGGATGAGACCTCTCTGAAGGAGACATTCGTTTGGGAGGTGGGTTCCCTCAGTGGTGCCAGCTGGAGCTGGATACCTCTGATGTTCACGATTACACTCATCGGTTCAATCTTCCTATATCTTACATCCAGCAGACTCAACCTTTTGATGGCGGGGGACAACGAAGCCAAGGCGCTGGGTCTGAACGTGGACAACTACAGGATGATGTGCCTCATCCTATTGTCATTCATGACGGCGTCTGTCGTCAGCTACGTCGGTATCATCGGGTTCTTGGGACTCGTAACACCGCATATCGTGCGCATGTTCTTCGGCAGTAACACAAGGTATGTGATACCAGCATCGGCGATATTGGGTGCAATCATTCTGCTCATCGCCGATTTCATCAGTATTAACATCGGAATAAACGACCTTCCGGTCGGGGTCGTAATGTCATTCATCGGAGGGCCGATATTCCTTCTTCTGGTGATCAGGGACCGTCAGGAGATGTGGGACTGATGGATGACAGGAGATTCATCGAGGTATACCGTAAGGTCGGTAGAAGGAAGGCAACGATAATTGCTATAGTGGCTGTGATGGCCATAGCAATTTCTCTGCTCGAGATACCTTTGGGACCATACAACATCGATTTCGTTTGGGCGTATGAGGTGTTCTTCCAGCATCTCATGGGCAATCCTATCATCGGTACTGATGATTATGTTGTCTGGGAGAAGTCCGTGCCCCGTTTGATTGCAGTTCTGACGGCCGGATCGATCATGGGCGTCTGTGGATGCGCCATGCAGACGACACTGAAGAATCCTCTGGCGGACCCATACATCACAGGAATATCGTCCGGAGCTAATTTCGGAGTGGCACTGGCAACTATCGCGGGGATATTCGTGATCCCTACAATCACGGGAGATCTGGGGATGATTATCAACGCCTTCATACTGTCATTGGTCCCGGCGATGGCGATTCTGTCCCTGAGCTCTCTGAAGAAGAGGGCGAGCTCCACCACGATGATCCTGATAGGTATCGCCGTGATGTATCTGTTTGGAGCCTGCACTACTATGTTGAAACTGACCGCTTCGGATGAGACGTACGCGGCTGTCTTCTCTTGGGCCTTGGGAACACTCGGGAGTACCACATGGACGACCGCACCGTTCCTGATAGTGGCTTGCATCGTGTCGATATTTTTCTTCTACATACTGTTCTCACGTCTGAACCTTCTGTCCAACAATGACGAGCTGGCACTTACCACAGGAGTCAGCGTAAAGAAGGTCAGGCTGATCAGCATTTGTGCGGTGTCCCTGGTGACTGCCACCGTAGTGTGCTTCACCGGAACCATAGGGTTCGTAGGACTGGTGGCACCTCACATCATGAGAATCTTCATGGGATCCGACTGCAAATATCTGGTACCTGTTTCGGCAGCGGCAGGTGCGCTTATCCTTGCTGCTGCGGACTGCATAGCGATCGAATGCACCCCTACAGGACTTCCCGTAGGAGTCATAACAGCGATCATCGGCGGACCAATCTTCATCTACATACTGGTAAAACAACACAGACGCACTTGGAACTGAGGTAATGAAATGGAATTGAATATCGAGAACCTTAACTTTGGATATGGAGAGAAACCGGTGCTCAAGGACGTGTCCCTGAGGATAGAGGGATCTCAGTTCGTTTCCATACTCGGACCGAACGGAGTCGGCAAATCCACGCTGATCCACTGTATCAACAGGATCCTCGAGCCGAATTCCGGTTCCGTCACCATCGACGGTAAGGATGTGAAGGATTATTCCCTGAAAGAGCTGGCCCGGATGGTCGGTTACGTTCCCTACTCTTCGCAGACCTCGTTCCCCATGTCCGTTGTCGATACTGTCATGCTCGGAAGGTATCCTCACTCTGGGAACCGCAGGACGGATGAGGATCTGAGGATAGTTCATTCCGCGATCAAGCTGATGGGCATCGAGGACCTGTCCCTGCGCATGTTCAACGAACTCTCTGCCGGACAGCATCAGAAGGTCATGCTCGCAAGAGGTCTGGTGCAGGGTTCCTTGCTCCTGCTTTTGGATGAGCCTACGGCAAATCTCGATATCATGCATCAGATGTCCGTCGCACACCTGCTGAGGGATCTGGCACATCAGAAGGGGATCATGATCATCATGATCTGCCACGACCTGAACATAGCTTCCCGTTATTCGGATAGGATCGTCATGATGTACGACGGGGGCATCTATGCGGACGGGACTCCGGAGGAGGTGCTCACCGCGGAGAACATCCTGCACGTCTACGGTGTGCATTCGGAGATCGTGACCTACGAAGGCAGGCCCCATATGCTAGCCAGCGATCAGGACATCGATCCTCTGGCCGGCAATGACTACGATGTTTCCGAGGAAGAACTCGAACCCTCCGAATGAGCTCACGGGCAGTAACTGGTCTCTTGCAGCATATAGCACAGCGACATCAGCGGCGAGTGGGGGACGAGCAGTAGATCGGTGTTCGCGAAGGTGGCCAGGATGTACTTGTCCGTGATGATGTTCAGCATGCTGTAGTTGGAATAGCGCTTCAGGAGCTCCACCATCTGATATCCTGTGTTGATTATGTTCTCGGCATATTCGGTGCAGCCGTACTTCTCCGCCGACTTCATCATGAACGGTTTGAAGTGATTCATGAACTTCTCGTAACTGGTGGACTGAACGTACATGTTTGTGATCAGCGACATCGCCCCGCCGTTCTCATCCACGATATCTTCCATGAGGCCGTCCTTGCTGAGGAGGATGTAACTCGCCCTAACGACATCGTTCTCGATGCTCTCGTGGTAGAATTCCCTCGTACCGAGCTTGGCGAACACCTTGTCGATGAACACCGACGTGATGTCCGACGGGCGGCTTATGTCGGAGATCTTGTTGAACTTCGACAGGTCGTAGACGTTACGGTCCTGGTCCGCGAAATCCACTATCAGACTCAGTGCCTTGGCCGCCTTATCCTTGTCGGCGGAGGGTATGGTGTAGCATTGTCCGTATCTGACGAACCCGTAGTTCTTGGTGGGCACGTACACGACCATGTCATCGGGATTGATGGCATACCATATGTTGTCGTAACGCGGGTCGGTCGGGGACACCATTCCCTTGTCTGGCTCATAGTATCCGCAGAGCGGCGGTTCGAAGCAGAAGATGTACGCATCATCCTGTGTCAGGTCGATGTTCCCGATCCTCTCCTTCACCTTGCCGTCGTGGATGGCATCGGATATGTAGACCCCCAGGAGGTTCGCCCCTGCTCCGGTCCTGCTGTAGCCGGTGACCAGGAGCTTCGTCTTTCCGGTGATGCCGTTCTCCTCGATGAATCCCCTCAGGAGCTCCAGTCCCTTTTCCTTGCCGATCGTGAATCCCTCGTAGTCCCCGCTCTCGCCGGCCATGAAGTTCGCCGAGAACTCCTTGTCGTATTTGGCGCCGTTGAGTGCCAGGAAGATGATATTGCATCCGTCGACCTGCTTGAGTCCTATCGCCGCATCGGTGCTGTCTATGCTGGTCTCCCCGTAATAATCGGCGTTGGCCTTGACCTTGGTGCACCCTATGTCGTTCAGGACCTTCAGCACGGGTCCGGACCTTTCCTTGATGTCATCCGTCTCGTATCCGCAGGACCTCTCCAGGTTCAGGGCGAAGGTCATGAGGTCGAAGTTAGGATTCGTGGCATCTGCGTCGAAGAAGCTGTCGGAGTAGTATGCGGGAAGGACGACGTTCTTTTCAACCATCCTCTCGAATGCCGAGTAGTAGATCCTCTGGATGTCCTCGCCCTTGCTCTCGAAGTACATCAGGCTGATACCGAGTTTCCCGGGCGATGTGAAGGTCATCCTGGGGACCCCGTCCTCCAGGGATGCTTCGATGTCCTTTCCTTCCACGCCCTCGAACATGAATACGTAGTCCGTCGGATCACCGTCCACCACGGTGCTGAGGACCACGAAGTCCGAGACTTCGTTCACGCTGCAATCCGTCCACGTTCTGTCCTCTCCGGTGTACGCTATCGTGACGGGGTTCGAGAGCTTCGCACCCTTCCCGATGCCGCTCTTCCCTCCGTTCTCGTCGACGAAGGAGAACTCACCTATCTTGGA
Source organism: methanogenic archaeon mixed culture ISO4-G1 (assembly GCA_001563305.1). Lineage (NCBI taxonomy): Archaea > Methanobacteriati > Methanobacteriota > Methanomicrobia > Methanomicrobiales > methanogenic archaeon mixed culture ISO4-G1. The sequence goes on along the minus strand of CP013703.1, from coordinate 1,523,852 downwards.
ATCGCTGTCCTGTACCGATTCGACCCTGACGTCCCCAGTGAACTGATCGATCACAACGAATGCGGCGATCGCCGCAATGACAACGGTGAGTCCAATGATGGCTAGATGCGAGGTTTTCATTGGCATGTGATTAACCGAAACATATAAAGGATTCTGCGGAGGGAGGTCGGATAACCTGTATGGGATTCCATGCCAGGACATAACATATTTATTAAGAAATGAGGTCGATTCCTCTCCGATAATGTCAGAGTTCGCCGAGAAGGTCGATGCGTTCTTCCACATCACAGAAAGGGGTTCCACCATCCGCACGGAGATCAAAGGTGGAATCATCACCTACCTGGCGATGCTCTACATCCTTGTGGTGAACCCATCGATCCTTTCGGCTACGGGCGTCGATTTCAACCTTCTTGCGACGGCCACGGCGCTCGCATCCTTCCTATCGTGCGTTCTGATGGCACTGTATGCCAGGTTCCCGATCGCATTGGCCCCCGGTATGGGTGAGAACGCGTTCCTGTCGTACACGATAGTGTCGTCCATGGGTTTTGATTATTATCAGGCGCTCATGGTCGTCTTCATCGCGGGAGTGGGATTCTTCATCCTAGCTGTTTCCGGTCTGAGGCAGAAGCTCTTCGAGGCGATCCCCCCGATCGTCAGGATATCAATGGCCGCGGGTATCGGATTCTTCATCATGATCATCGGACTGTACAACAGCGGGATCATCGTCCACGGGACGGGTTCCGCGCTGACCCTGGGCGATCTGGGAGCACCCGGGGTGTTCCTGGGGATACTGTGCATATCTGTCACGACATACCTATGGTTCAGGCAACGCTGGGATGCTATACTCACCGGGATGATGGTGACCTTCGTCATAGGGTTCGTCGGAGGAATGTTGCTGGGATGGGACACGATCACACCCGAAGGTACCAGTCTTATCCCCGGGGTTGGGACCGCGGCGGTAGAATCGTTGTTAACCCTTCCGGATCTGGGTCTCGTGGGTTCCATGTTCACGCAGTTCACGTTCTTCGACGGGACTATGATCCCTGCGTTCCTGGCGGCGATCGCATCACTGTTAGTCGTGGATACCTTCGATACCACGGGAACCCTCTTCGCGGCCGGAAAGGCGGCGGGCATCATGGACGATTCAGGTAATGTGGACGGCAAAGACAGGGCCTTCAAGGCGGATGCCGCCGCTACCCTGATAGGGGCTCTTGTCGGAACCAGCACGACGACTTCCTACGTGGAATCGACCACAGGTATAGCATCCGGAGCCAGGACCGGGTTGATGTCCCTCGTTACCGGGTTGATGTTCCTGATTGCGATGTTCTTCGCCCCTCTGTTCGTGATGGTGACCGGATCCTGCACTGTCGGGGCATTGGTCATCGTTGGATTCCTCATGCTCGGATCCCTGAAGGAACTGGATCTTCTGGACCCGATAAACCTGGTCACAGTATTCACCACGGTGTTTATGACCGGACTGTCCGGATCAATTACTGACGGGATCGCTTTCGGAATAATCGCTTACACGATTTCGATGATGGGTTCCAACCGGACATCGGAACTGTCGAAAGTTATGAAATTGCTGTTCCTGATTTTCTCGTTGTATTTCCTGCTCACGTTCTTGATCATCCCGATGCTGTGAGGGTTCAGCGGTCGTATCTGAGGACGTAACGGTACTGTTTGTCCCTGCTGTTGTCGTATATGATGTAGGGTATCCAATTCTTAACAGGTGGAACCTCGACCTTGGGAGGGGTGTAGTATTTCCTGACATGGGGCAGGAACAGGATGATCAGGCTCGTCACGCAAAGTATCGCGAAGAAGAGTTCGGACTCCAGCAGCGGGATCCTGGACCAGCTTCCCAAGAGACATTCGTTGATCGATATGAACAGGAGCTGTATCAGCATGGTCCTGCTTGCCAGCTGCCACGACCTCTTCAGTGCTGACGATAGGCAGACCATGGTCCTGATGGTCAACTCTGAAGAAATGACGGTGGACAGTAACAGATACAGGGATTTCACCATATTCTCTGTCGTCGACAGGTCAAATCCGATGGTCAGGTTCCCGAACCTGTACAGGTTGGCAGCCAGTACGTATGCGAGGATGAATTCTACAAGATACAGAAGGAACGGCATCCTGCCGATCTTGATTCTTTCGCTGTTACTCAAAACGGATGCCATCGCTCGAGCAACGTTATTAACGATAAAAAATATTGCAAGACATGGGCGATCCGGCAGCGGACAGATTCCTGGACTGTGTTCTTCAGCGTTCCAAGAAGGATATATTTCTCAGCTGGCCGATTATGCTCCTGATAATCCCGGGTTCGCTGGGATTCCTGTTCTACCTGTTCTACCGGATGTATTCTGATTATGGGATTTGGCTCGAACTGTCAGAAGCCGGAGAATATCTCGTGGCATTGTTCATGTGCATGGATGTCTCATTCATCGCATACACCATGATGAAGTCGCTCACGCTGCACCTGAGCCGTGATGCAGAATGGATCGGTTCCCTGTCGGATTATGCCGACCACGAAGGGAAGGACGTCTCACGGCTGAGACCGATCTCGGACGAGATGACGGAGCAGGTCCTCAACAGAGCCAGGCTCGTCTCCTATCTTGCTTTTCTCGCCATGTTCCTAATGATGATACTCAGTTTCTTCGTGTTCGATATGACCGGTTACGTCTCCGACGGGAATCCTTTCGAGATTCCCGAAAAGGTCGTGCTGGTCATTGCTATGTTCGACCTCAGTGCCACCGTGGTCTTTGCGCTGATCAAGATCTACAGGGTTGATGACATTCAGAGCAGATTCACGGAGGAATTCGTCCGTGTGATGGGGGACGAGAGGATCGCTGAACCGATGGATTCAGGCATAGGTGCCCACAGGCTCTCATATCAGGCGGTATTCATCATCACGGCCGTGGTCCTTTATCTTATCCAGTACTATCTGGTGATTTATCTGGATGGTGAAGGCATCACTTTACCCCAGCAATCTCCGGTGATTATGATCGTGGGGCTGTACTTTACATTCTTGTTCTTCTTTGTAATTCGCACCATGAATAGGCACATTAGGGCCCAGGAGGGATACGAGATAGGGCTGATCACCGCTATAGCCGAGCGTGAGGGGGCATCAGGCATAGACCGGGTCCCTTACGAAAACGGGAAGCCAGATGATGTGTGGGATTCATCATTCACCATTTTGGACATATTCTATAGGGCGGTGTTGTGGATCAGGCGCCAGTTCAGTCGTCCGTGATTCGTTGAGATATTCGGCCCTCTTACCGGAAAGGACCGTCATCTCGGATAGTTCTTGGTCCCGTGATATCTGATCAGCTGCATCGTTTTCGTGGTTGTTTTGGGTTTTGGATTTAGTTAACTATTCTAACTATCCCAACTGCCAGACACTCGTTGGAATGGGGTCATCATGTTCACTGATTGCGTTCACGCAATTATAGATTATGATAATTGCGTAAAAACGATATTTCGCAATTAACACTCAGTAAGAATTGAGAACATTCATGATCTCTCTGCATACGAACAACTGATTTCTTCTCTTGCCCGTTGTCTCTGACAGGATGCCAGCATCGACCAGATCGTTCACGATCTTTCCTGCGGTAGAAAGATGAACATTGCAGATATCGGCAACGTCCGCCTTCCTTACGAACGGATTGACGAACAGCGAATCGAGAAGCTGCAATGTATGCCTGTCGGTGTCCATTGAATGGAATCTCTGCCTCAGCTGGAACAATGAATCGATCATCCTTATGGAACTCTGGGACTGTTCTATCAGGGCATCGAGGAACATATCAATCCAGCCACGGAAATCGTCCTCCTCCCTGACCCTGTTCAGCCTCTCTATATATTCCTCACGTCTGTTGTTGAAATACCCGCTGAGATACAGTACCGGGTGTTCCAGGATGCCGCTCTTGCTGAGGATGAGCATGATAAGCAGTCTTCCCATCCTTCCGTTCCCGTCCGTGAACGGGTGGATCGTCTCGAACTGGTAATGGGAGAGTGCGGCGGAGATCAGGGTGTTCTCGTCCGGCGAATTGATGTATTCGAAGAGATTCCTGATCTTCCAGGGTACCTGTTCGGGGGGCATGGGAACGAATCTGGCGCTCTCCAGTGTGTCTCCTCTGTTGCCCACAAGCACCTGGACTGAACGGTAGGTTCCCGGATTCTTGTTCTCTCCACGCACGCCCTTCATGAGAATCCTGTGGAGTTCCAGTAAGAGATCCTCATCGATGGTGTCGCCATTCATAGAGGTCGCATGATTCAGCGCATTCCGGTAGTTCAGGACTTCCAGATTGTCCATCAGTTTGCGCGGGTCCGTCTCTTCCACCCTTTCCGACCTGTAGATGTCCTCCATAGTCGTGCCAGTGCCCTCGATCGCGGAGGATTCCGTGGATTCCATGAGGACGAACGGGACAAGGAGGATGTTCCTTTCCTGTTCCGTCATCTGGGATACTTTGCCGTCGAGTTTTGACAATGTGATTATCGCGGTCTCTATTTTCTTGTAGATCCTTTTATCGAATTCTAAGTCGAAGGGAAGATCGTTCGGCCAGAAATAACTGAATTCACCGTTATCGGAGTACCTGATTTGGCCGGATATCACCGGGTGGTAATTCTCTTCCTTCATAATTGCAGAAAACAGCGTTTGTGCAATTAAAATTTTTGTTAATTGCGGAAAATGGATTTTTCACAATTAATGAACCTCGATCGATAAGAATCGTATGAAGAAAACACAGATCAATAAGGGCAAGAATTGGAGGGCCTGAAGGAACCCGCATGGTAGACTCACCCGTTTTTGGGAGTTTTCAAGGTTTCTTGATTTCCTAATTGTTTTAACCATTTGGCTCTTTGCGGTCAGCGAGTTGATACAGGTACAATGAAGCATCAGTTCTATCCGCTGACCGGTCATATATCCGACTCTATCCAAGATCAGAGTCAAACATTATGCAGACACGGCCGGGCTCATGGCACAAACTGAGGAATACAGGCATTTTCTGGTTCTATTAAGTTGAGCGTGAGTAGATAATATGTACGAACTGAACTGAACCGTTCGCACAGTTACCATCTGGAAAGTGCCACGCTATATACTATCAAATAGATAGTATGTGTATGTCATCCACTATAGAGACCAAAATGAGCATTTGCGACAAGTACATCAGAGTGACCGCCGATCAGAGGGAGGACGGTACCATAGGGATCAAGGTGGAATCGGATTGCGATGCACTTCAGGGGTTCGCAGAGAATCTGACCTCCGTCACCATGGACGATATTTTGAACTTCGAGACCAGCAACATCAACAAGGAAGAGGTCCGCGGGAATATGTCCATGATATGTGTGGCACCCATAATGGTCTATCAGGCCGCATGGATGGAATGCGGAATGCTTTCCAGAAGGATCTATCCCAAGAGCGGACCCATCACCATAGATATGGTCAAGGACGAATGATGGGGCTATTGCTTGCAGGCATCACAGCTTGCATTTGCAGCAATTGAGCTTCTCACACGGTTTGTTATCGATCTTCCACTTGAGGGCCCACATCTTGATCTCTAATATTATGTCGGTGAGCTCGGACCCTGCAGGAGTAAGACGGTATTCGCTCTTGATGGGGACCTCTGATGCATCCATCCTGTGTTCTATAAGCTCCTCCTGTTCTAATTCCTTGAGCCTCTCAGTCAGGACCTTGGGGGTTATGTTCGCTATCCTCATCTGAAGATCCGAGAATCTGATCCAATCGCCGGATCTCCTCATCTCGAACAGGATGACCATCGCCCATTTCTTCGAAAGATAGTCCAATGTGTTATACACGGTGCAACTTTCGTGCATGCTTTCTAGTCAGAAACTTAGTGATATATATAGTGTAGTATCTATTTAATATCTAATATCAAAAAGATATCGAGGTTCGAGAAAATGAAATGCATGCAATGCGAGGAGAGCATCGCCGGTACGGGATGTCTGAGGAACGGAGTCTGCGGTAAGAGCGGGGAATTGGCCGACAGGATGGACAAGCTGATCGCTTCTCTGATAGAGATCTCTACTGCGACAGCTGACTGTAAGAACGAAGGATTCATCAAGGAGATCGATGAGCACATTGTGGATTCACTGTTCATGACGCTGTCCAACACCAATTTCGACATACAGAGGATAGACGATGCCATATCCCTGAGCGATTCGTTCATGAAGAGGGCCGGTAAGCAGTACTCCTTATTCGGAGAGGACTGTTCCGTCGATACCTACGATCCCAACGAGGACCTGAAGTCCTTGAAGCAACTCCTCCTGTTCGGTCTGAAGGGATTGGCTGCCTACTACCATCACGCTCATGTGCTGGGCGCTGGCGATCCAACGGTCACCTCATTCATGAGGAAGGCATTGGCGGCGATCAAGAAGGATCTGTCCGTAGAGGAACTCATCTCGTTGAATATGGAATGCGGAGAGGTCAGTGCGAAGGCCATGGCCCTTCTGGACGAGTACAACGTGAAGTACTACGGTAGTCCCGAGATCACCCAGGTGAGGACCGGGGTGGGAAAGAATCCTGGAATTCTGATCACCGGGCACGACCTCAAGGATCTGGAGCAGCTGTTGGAGCAGACCAAGGGTACAGGCATCGATGTCTACACCCACGGAGAGATGCTCCCCGCCCACGCCTATCCAGCTTTCAAGAAGTATGATAACTTGGTCGGCAACTACGGCAATGCATGGTATCTCCAGAAGGAGGAATTCGAGAAGTTCAACGGCCCTATCATAGCGACCACCAACTGTGTCCTGATCCCGAAGGATGGATACAGACAGAGGCTGTTCACCACCGGTACCGCAGGGGTCGAAGGTGTGAAGCACATCCCCGAGAAGGACGGCAAGAAGGATTTCTCTGAGGTCATTGCCATGGCCAAGGGATGTCCTGCTCCTGCAGAGATCGATGATCGTATCCTTACCATAGGTTTCGCTCACGATCAGACCCTTGCCTTGGCAGGAAATATCATCGACGCGGTCAAGGCTGGGGACATCAAGAGATTTGTGGTTATGGCCGGATGCGACGGAAGGGAGAGGTCCAGGGACTACTACACCAGATTCGCCCAGGAGCTTCCGAGGGACACCGTCATTCTCACCGCAGGATGCGCCAAATATAGATACAACAAGCTGGACCTCGGGGATATCGGAGGTATACCGAGGATCATCGATGCGGGTCAGTGCAACGATTGCTACTCCCTCGTAGTTATCGCCAACGCTCTGGCCGAAGCCTTTGGTACCGATATCAACGGATTGCCGTTATCGTTTAACATATCCTGGTATGAGCAGAAGGCCGTGCTTGTACTCTTGGTCCTGCTGAAACTCGGCGTCAAGGACATCATGCTCGGTCCGAGGCTTCCGGTATTCCTATCCCCGGGTGTCACCGACGTCCTAGTGAAGAACTTCGGTATCAAGGCCAACAGCGAACCTGCCGCGGATAGGGTCATACTGAAGATCGAGTGATCCGAAATACTTTCAAACCACTTACGCAGTCTTCGTACTGCGGTCATCCTTCGATATCCGTACTTCGTCTCGTTACAAACCTTCGGTCTACTCTATTCGATAAGTCTTGACTGGACAGGTCACTTCAGAGTGCCCTCCCTTTTTACAACTTTCTAAGAAGGCTCTTTGCGGTCAGCGGTCAGACTGATCTTCATTGTATCTGTATCAACTCTGTTTGCGCGCGCGAACGGATGGGAGCATTCGAGAATCAGAATAAATCCGAGCACCGTGCGCTCAATTTAATGCAATAAAGTGGCGGGCCTGAAGGGATTCGAACCCTTGGCACCTCGATTAAGAGTCGAGTGCTCCACCTAGCTGAGCTACAGGCCCATTTGGGTGAAATCACGTTAGCAACTCATCATAGATAAAGGTGTCTGTCTTTCTCAGAGTGACCATAGTCAGGGTATTGGGGACTTTCTTGGAAATCAGTAAATATGTATCGATTTTACGAGTCTTAAAAATGGTGATATTGTGGAAATATCGATCAGAAAATACCTTGCCGAACTCATCGGGACAATGGTCCTCGTGATGTTCGGAGTCGGTGCCGCCCTCATGACGGGCGACACACTCACCTGCGCGGTGGCATTCGGTCTGACTGTCGTCGTCATGTCCGTCACCGTCGGAAGGATCTCCGGCTGCCACCTGAACACCGCGATCTCGATTGCGATGTATCTCGACAAGAAGCTGTCGACTAAGGACCTCCTGGGCTACGTCATCTTCCAGATCATCGGAGCCGTCATCGGAGGCGGACTGGTCCTCTTCTTCTACTCGGCCCACACCGGGATCCCGTTCGGGGACATCGTCACCTTCGGAACGTTCGGAACCAACTCCCTCGACGGGGTCAACGGCGACGTCCTTGCCGGACTCATCGTGGAGATCGTCCTGACATTCATCTTCGTGCTCGTCGTCTTCGGAGCGACCGCGAAGAACGGAATGGACAAGTTCGCCGGGCTGTTCATCGGTCTGGCACTGACCATGGTCCACCTCGTCGGTATCGGACTGACCGGAACCTCAGTGAACCCCGCGAGGTCCATCGGAATGGCCGTCTTCCAGCCTGAGGCACTCGGTGTCCTCTGGATCTTCATCATCGCCCCGATCGTCGGAGGAATCCTCGCTTGGGTCGTCTGGAAGTACGTCCTCTGCGACGACGAAGCATCCGCCTGAAACCTTTACCGGCCCTGCTATGCAGGGCCATCCAACCCCTTACAGTGTCAGCATTGACCAAAACTGACCCATAATGAGATAGTTTTTAGTCTGATAGTATCGATTCATTATCCATGTCACCCATTCTCGCCAAGAAGAAAGAAGAGAAGAAGGAGACCAAAAAGGCCCCCGCTAAGGAAGAGAAGCCCGCGAAGAAGCCTGCCACCGAGAAGAAGGCCGCAGCGACGAAGGAGACCACCGCGACCAAGAAGGAAGCGGCTCCTAAGAAAGCAGCCGCACCTAAGAAGGAGGCTGCTCCGAAGAAGGCCCCCGCCAAGAAAGAGGTAGCCCCCAAGAAGGAAGCCGCGGCCAAGGAAGAGAAGGTCGGTTCCTACTTCGTCTCACCCCATCCCGACGGTGGATGGCAGGTCAAGAAGACCAAGGCCCAGAAGGCCCTGAAGATCTTCAAGACGAAGGTTGAGGCGGAGAAGTACGCCAAGACCGTCGCCGACAACCAGGGATCCAACGTCGTCAGGCAGAAGAAGGACGGAAAGATCCAGAAGAAGCACTGATTCTCAAACCTCAAAGGGTCGGGATCTCCCGGCCCTCTCAATTGTTCTCCGCAGCTTCCATTTTCTTGAACTTGCGGTGAGTGATGACCTCGGGCATGAACGTGGATCCGAGGATGATCGCTGCACCTATCCATCCCAGCAGTCCCAGGTCCTCGTGCAGGAGAACAACGCTGAGGATGATTGCTATCAGCGGTTCCAGATAACAGATGATCGACGCGCTCGAGGCGTCCATGTAGGTCAATGCACCGAACCAGATCAGGAACGCGATTGCGGTGTGGACGATTCCGAGGATGGCGACCATTATGATCGCGTCGGTCGTCACCACGAGGGTCCCGAAATCGACGGTTATGAGGCTGTAGATCGTCACGACCACGGTACCGATAGCCAGCTGGACCAGGGTGCGGTCGTACGTGCCGATACTCTTCAGGAGCTTGTTGAAGATAATCATGCCGGTGTAGAAGATGGCGGCCATGATTCCGCACATCAGTCCGTGGGAGTTGATGGGGCCGCTATGATCCAGGACTCCGGATACGAGAACCAGTCCGAACAGGGCCATGAGGGCGCAGACCAGGTTGATCCCGGTCAGCTTGACCTTGAACACCAGCGGCGAGACCAGGATGACCATCGCGGGAGTCATGTAGTTGCACACCACGGCCACGGAGACCTCGATAGTTTTGTAAGCTTCGAACAGGAACAGCCAGTTCATTCCCAGGCATACCCCGGAACAGATCAGAGTGAACATGTTGCTGTAGATATCGTCCTTGTAGATCCTGGAGCCGAGAAGGTAGATGATCAGGACCAGGAACGTGCATCCTGTCGCACCGCGCCCCATGAGGATGACGCTGGCAGGAAGGTCGATGAACTGCGTGAAGACACCTATCGTACCGAAGATGAAGCACGAGAATATCATCAGGAATCTCGCATTTCCAGGGTTGGCGATGTCTTTCATCAAAAACGCGATTCATCTGAGGTCTAATTTAAATCTATCGGGCTTTCCCTTTTTTTTAAGTGCTTTTTATTTTGAGGGGTCTTTCGTCGGTCCGAAACGTTGCAGAGAACCCTTTATATCGTGCCCACAGGATTACGTAGCGATGACTAAGCTCAAGGTTAGGGATTTGATGACGACAGAGGTCTTGACTCTGCGTCCAGACGACACGATCAAGAAGGCCGCTATCAGGCTCGCATTGGAGAACGTGTCCGGTGCGCCCATCGTCGACGAGAAGAACCATCTTCTAGGTTTCGTCAGCGAGAACGACATCCTTAACACCATCATGAAGTACCAGATCAAACTGGACAAGAACAACAGCGGCGACAGGCTCCTGGATTACTCCATGGACTCCCTGCTGGATAACGACGACGACCTGAAGAAGGTGTCCGAGGAGATCTCCAACATCGAGATGTCGTCCATCATGGTGCGCTCGGTCATGACCACATCCCCGGATGCGCCGATCATGGAGGTCCTCATGACCATGCTCAGGCTCGGCATCAACCGTATCCCTGTCCTTGAGAAGGGAGTGCTGGTCGGAATCATCTCCAGAGGGGACATCATTTTCGCTCTCTACAAGAAAAAGGTCTGACGGCCCATGGAAGTCCATGTGCTAGCCAGCGGCAGCGATGGTAACTGCACCGTGATAGAGTCCGATGGCGACGCCATCATGATAGACGCCGGCATCAGCTGCAGGAGGATCATGTCCCTGATGGACCAGCAGGGTCTGGACAAGGAGATGATCAAGGCTATACTGATCACCCACGAGCATTCCGATCACGTGTCCGGAGCAGGAGCGACGGCAAGGAAGCTCGACGTGCCCATCGTGGCGAACGAGCTCACGTTCAACGAATCCAACCTTGGCGACGTCCAGCATTGGGTCTATAAGTCCAATTCCACCATAGACATCGGACAGTTCCACGTCACCCCCCTCCCGACGTCCCACAACGCCGTCGACCCCAACTGCTACTTCACCGAGGTCGACGATAAGAAGGTCCTCGTGGCGACCGACACGGGCAAGTTCTCGTTCCAGATCGAACATGCGCTGGCACTTGCGGATGTCGCAGTCGTGGAGGCCAATTACGACAGGGAGATGCTCGTCAACGGACCGTATCCTCCCAGCCTCAAGAAGCTCATCAACAGCGATCACGGGCACATGAATAATGTGGACACGGCCGCGGCGATAAGGCGTACCATGGGGGAGAACGAGCACAGGCAGATATTCCTGGCCCATCTCAGCAAGACCAACAACACTCCCGATACGGCACGCCAGTCGGTGGCGGACATCACCGGTATCAAGAGGATGAGGATAGACTGCCTGGAGTTCCCGGGCGACACCCGTACCATCAATGTACGGGGCTGATCGACACCGCTTTCTGAGAATTGATCAGGGCCATTGCCATCGGTGTCGGCAGCGTGACAATGTCCTCCTTGTGAAGCTCGTAGTTCCTGTCGGGACCGACGAACGGGGGCAGGTCCTCGAGTATGCGGAGCACCATGTTCTCCAGCTTGGGGGTCTCCGGGGCTTCCACGATCTCGGGTTCCGAAGTGGGTTCCTGCATGTCCTCCTCGGTGACCTCTGGCACATCGTCGAATGACTCCTCTATGATGGGCTCCTCGAACGGTTCCTCCTCCACGGGGACGAACTCCTCGACGGGCTCTTCCTCCACGACTTCGGGCACCTTCTCGGGTTCCTTCTGACGGACGGGTTCGTCGATGTGGGTGTCCACCCTCTTGCCCCTGTAGCGGTCCACCACGAGCATGTGCTTCTTCGACATCTCCACGACCTGGAGGTACAGTTCGCGCTCCTCCGGAGTGAATATGGAGAGGTCCTCGGTGGCGCCTTCCGCGGCCAGCACGGCCTTGTTGCAGGTCTTCCTGGTCCTGAGGCTGATGATGCTCTTGCTGACGGTCTCCGCCTTCTTCCTGCGGAGGTTAGCCCCCTCGCTCATGACCGAATCGGGGTCTATAGCGATCTGCCTGTCATACTCCTGGCGCAGAGAATTGAGAAGGTCGGCCATGGCGCGGTACAGGTCCGGCCTGCAGGTGGTCAGCGTCTTGCCCTTCATCTCCTCCCTGTAGATCTGACAGAGGTCGTCGAAGGTCATCGGCTGCACAACAGGACTCATCAAAGGACTATATCCGAGGTATGTAATTAATGTTCGGAGAAAGGAGCATGAAGGTCGCGGACGTCTCGAGAATCAAGGCGGACTGCCTCGAATTGGACATCCTGGTGTCGCCCCGTTCCAACAGGTCGGGCCTGGAAGGGTTCGACGAGTGGAGGAAGAGACTCATCCTCAGGGTCAAGTCCCCGCCGCTGGACGGCAGGGCGAACAAGGAGGTCGAGGGGTTCTTCAAGGAGATCACCGGCTGCAGGTCTGTGGTCACCGCAGGCATGACCAGCCATCAGAAGACCGTGACCGTCTACGGCGACCCGTCGTCTATCATAGAGGCCGTGGAGAAGGCGGTCCAATGAACGACGGGGAGCGCCTGGAAGGCTTGACGGAGACCCTTGACAGGCTGTCCGGCATGATCCCGGACCACGTCCTCCTGGTGGAGGGCCATAAGGACATCGCCGCCCTGAAGGCCGTCGGCATCGACGGGGATTTCTACTGCGTCCAGAGCGGCGGCGGTCCGGTGAAGGCCGCGGAGTATGCATGGAGGTCCGGGAAGGCGGCCGTCATCCTGACCGACTGGGACAGGAGGGGAGGCAACCTTGCCGGCACCCTCAGGGAGAACCTAATGTCGCTGGGCGTCCAGTACGACGACACCGTCCGCAGGGATCTCGCATTCTACTCGCGTTTCTACTGCAAGGACATCGAATCCTTGGATTCCGTCATGGAGAGGCTGCAGGCATCCGCGGATGAACAACAATAAAACCCTACAGGGATATGGGAGGACGATGAGAGGAGCATTCATCGTTTTCGAAGGTCCCGACGGAGCGGGGAAATCATCACTGTGCAAGGCGGTAGCCGACGCTCTGTCCGGCAAGGGCAGGGATGTGGTCGTCACCGCCGAGCCCACGCGCGAGGGCATAGGCGCGTTCATACGCAGCGGTTCCGCGGGGAGGATCTCCCAGAGGACCGAGGCCCTGCTGTTCGTGGCCGACCGCAACGACCACACCGAGGCGATAGAGAGGATGGTCTCCGAAGGCAAGGTGGTGCTCTGCGACAGGTACTTCGCATCCACCGTCGCATACCAGTCCGCACGCCTTGACGGCGATGCATCCGACAGGGACTGGCTCATCGACATAAACAGACAGTTCATAGACAGGCCGGACGCCACCATCCTGCTGGACATCGACCCCGAGGTGGGCATGGGCCGCGTAGGGGGACGCGGGGAGGAGATCAGCAAGTTCGAGAGGTTGGATTTCCAGAACCAGGTGCGTTCCAACTATCTCAGGTTGGCGAGCGAGTTCGGCTTCAATGTGATAGACGCCTCCCGTTCCAGGGAGGAGGTTCTCGCGGACGCCATGTCCGTTATCGATGAGGTGATAGGATGACCCATCCGTCAGAGGAGATTTTCTGTGAGAAGAGCGAGGAATTGTTCGGAAAGGTGATAGTAATGGGCATCACCGGCAGCATCGCCGCTGTCGAATGCTTCGCGACCATCAGGGAGCTGATCAGGCGCGGGGCCGAGGTGATCCCGGTCATGACCAAGGAGGCCCAGAAGCTGGTTGCCCCGGACGCGTTGTATTTCGCATCGGGCAACCAGCCCATCACCGACCTTACCGGTCTCACCGAGCACGTCACTCTGATGGGGGACGAGGGCTACGCCGACATGCTGCTCATCTATCCCGCCACGGCCAACACGATATCCAAGATCGCCAACGGGATAGACGATACGCCGGTCACGTCCATGGCCACGGTTGCCATAGGCGCGGGCGTGCCGGTGGCCATCGCCCCGGCCATGCACCAGGCGATGTTCGACAACCCTGCCGTGATGGAGAACATGGACAAGCTCAGATGCTGGGGCATCAGCTTCATCGGCCCCCGTCTGGACGGTGTCAGGGCCAAGGTCGCGACCTCGGAGGAGGTCGTGGAATCCGTCTGCGCCATCCTGAGCGACAGCCCGCTGGCGGACAAGAAGGTCCTGATCATAGGCGGGAGGAGCGAGGAACCCATCGATTCCATGAGGATGATCACCAACCGCTCGTCGGGGATGATGGCGGTCAGCCTTGCGAAGGCGGCCTTCGAGAGAGGCGCGGATACCGAGCTCTGGATGGGCGGTTGCAGCGTCCCGCTCCCCGGTTACATCATGACGAGGAGGTTCAGGACGGTCAAGGACCTGGAGGACATGCTGGGATGCATCGACCACGACATAGTCATAGTGCCAGCAGCGTTGGCGGACTTCACACCCGCCACCAAGGCGGACGGGAAGATCTCCAGCGACGGAGGCTTCGACCTCAGACTGGATCCGGTCAAGAAGATGCTCCCGCTCATCAGGAAGAGATGCGGCACCGTGATCGGATTCAAGGCGGAGTCGGGAATCGGCAGAGATGAACTTATCGCCAAGGCCCGCGGACGCCTCAAGGAGTACGGGCTCACGGCGGTCGTAGCCAACGACGTATGCACCGCAGGCAGCGATTCATCGTCGGTCATACTCGTCACGGAGGATGGGGAGGAGGAGATCGAGGGGACCAAATCCCAGATCTCCGAGGCCATCCTGGACAGTCTTTTCGGTGACCTATGAGGGCAGAGGCTTTCGTCCCCGGGCACATATCGTGCATATTCAGACCGTATACGCTGGAGACCCTCGAGGAGACGGGCTCCAAAGGTCTGGGCATCAGGCTCAGCCTCGGATGCAGGGCATCGGTCGCCGAGAGGGATGACGACAAGGTCGTGATCCGTATCAACGGCAGGGAATCCGAAGCCGAGATCACGCGCGGTGCTCTGAGGAAACTGTGCCCGGGCAGGGGATTCGACATCGACCTCATCCATGAACTCCCTATGGAACAGGGGTTCGGAACGAGTGCATCTGGCACATACGCAGCTACGCTGTGCGCGGCATCGCTATCCGGCATCGATCCGTCCGCGGCAGCGATAGAATCGCACAAGGCCGAATGCGGGATGGGAGGAGGCTACGGGGACCTTCTGGCGATGCATTCGCCGTATCCGGTCCCCATCAGGGAGCTGCCGGGAGCACCGGGCAGATACGGAAGGGTGACCGATTCAGGACTGTCCTTCGATAATCTATCCCTGGTCGTATTCGAAAGACCGCTCATGTCCGGACCGATACTCACGGACCCGGTGATGATGGAAAGGATCGCTCGTGCAGGGGACGAGTCCATGGCCATGTTCAACAGCGACCGTTCGATAGAAGGGCTCTTCGCGGCATCCAACCGTTTTTCCGAGATCATCGGACTGGAGTCCCCGGAGCTGAGATCCGGACCGAAGGCCATCTGGAAGGAAGGATATCATGCGGGGATGAGCATGCTAGGGAACAGCATCTACACCGATGCGCCGATGGACGTCCTGAGGCCGATGTTCTCGAAAGAGAAATTGTTCTCCTGCAGTTCCTACAGCGGGCCGGTCAGGGTCACTCGTACAGAGTGAAGAGGACATCGTCCTCCTCTACATCGAAAAGACCCATGCGAGCACCGCCGTCGAGCCAGGCGTGCGCATAGTTCACAGCTGCGAACGCCCTGACGAAGTCATCGCCGTTGCGGTACTCCACCGCCCTCTTGAAGTAGGATTCAGAGGTGTCCAGGAAATCTATCGCCAATCTCCTCTCGAAGGATCTGGGCGGAGGGGAGATCTTCAGCTTCTTCCTCGCCCTCGAGGTGATGTCGAGGTACTTCCCCATCTTCTCCGCGGTGATTATCGAATAGTTCTCCGAATCGTCGGTCTCGATCTTCTTGAAGAGCTCCTCCCCGGGGACGGATTCGAAAAGACCCAGCTTGGTGAAGCATGAGATCCACGCATGGGCGTAGTTGATGGCCGCGAAGGCCGTGACACGGTCCTTGTCGGCGAGGAAGTTGCCCGAGTCCTTGCGGTAGCAGTCCACCATCTCCAGGCCGCTGTCGGCCAGGGGTCTGATCATGGTACCTTCGGCCGGTACGATGCGGAGTGCGGAGCGCACCTCGTCGAACGATCTCAGGCATCCGTACAGGCAGACGTCCGAGACCCTGTCATTCCTCGTCATCGATGGTGGAAAGGCGTATCGGCATAAAAGCAGGTGTGTATCGTCTGTGCGCGTGTGTTATTAAGGGGAAGGAGATATCACGGTTCATGATAGTTATTGGCGGGTCTACATCCGAGGTCCTTGCGAAGCAGATCGCAGAGGAACTCGGCTGCAGATACATTCAGGCAGGCACAAGGAAATTCCCCGACGGGGAAGTGTACACCAGGGTCGAGAGCGAGGACTTCAACGACGACGTGGTCATCGTCCAGAACACGTTCCCCGACGACAAGCTGGTGGAGATGTTCCTCCTTCAGGACATCGTGGCGGGACTCAAGGCCAAGAAGGTCACGCTGGTCATCCCCTACTTCGGATACGCCAGGCAGGATAGGCTCTTCAACCCCGGAGAACCCGCATCCGCCATCCTCATGTGCAAGCTCCTGGATTCGCTGGCATGCGACCACGTGATCACGATCGACATCCACAAGGAGGCCGTCCTCGACGCGTTCACATGCAAGCACACGGACCTCAAGGCCGCCCCCGTCATCGCAGACTACTTCAAGGACAAGGGGATCGACCTGGTCCTCTCCCCGGATATCGGTGCGGCAGGCCGTGCCAAGGACGTCGGAGAAAGGATGGGCAAGCCCTACGACCATCTCAACAAGACCCGTCTGTCCGGTACCGAGGTCAAGATCGCCCCGGCCACCATGGACTGCGCGGGTAAGAACATACTCATCGTGGACGACATGATCTCCACCGGCGGTACCATCATGACCGCCGCACAGGCACTCAGGGACGCTGGCGCCAAGAGCGTTTCCGTGGCCTGCACGCACGGTGTGTTCGTCAACAACGCCATCGACAAGCTCACCCACAGCGCACTGGACAAGGTCCTCTGCTGCAACACGCTGGAGAGCTCGCAGTCGGACATCTCCGTGGCCAAGCTGGTCGCGGACGCCGTCAGGAAGGGATGAGGATGTCCAACAAGGAGGACAACTTCGCGGAGTGGTATCTCGACATCGTCGAGAAGGCCGGCCTTTCAGACAAGAGGTACCCCATCAAGGGAATGAACGTCTGGACCCCCTACGGGTGGAGGATCATGAGGCAGATCGACTCCTACATACGCGAGGAGTTCGACGCCACCGACCACGACGAGGTCTGCTTCCCCCTCCTGATCCCAGAGAGCCAGTTTGCCAAGGAGAAGGAGCACATCAAGGGATTCGACAGCGAGGTCTACTGGGTCACCCACGCCGGACTGGACGAGCTCGACGAGAGGCTCGTCGTAAGGCCCACCTCCGAGACGGCCATGTATCCCATGTTCGCCCTCTGGATCAGGTCTCACCAGGACCTCCCCCTCAAGACGTACCAGATCGTCAACACGTTCCGTTACGAGACCAAGCAGACCAGGCCCTTCATCAGGGTCCGCGAGATCCACTTCTTCGAGTCCCATACCTGCCACGTCGACTACGACGATGCGCAGAAGCAGATTGAGGAGGACATCGAGATCCTGGCGAGGATCGCCAAGAAAATCTGTCTGCCCTACACGCTCCTGGTCCGTACCGAGTGGGACAAGTTCCCCGGTGCGTACTACACTGTGGGTATCGACACGTCGATGCCCAACGGAAGGACCCTCCAGATGGGTTCGATCCACCACTACAGGACCAACTTCTCCGAGCCCTACGAGATCACCTACGAGGACAAGGACGGGCAGCACAAGTTCGTCCACCAGACCACCTACGGTATGTCCGAGAGGCTGGTCGGAGCGCTCATCGGTGTCCATGGTGACGACCAGGGACTCATCATGCCCCCGGGCATCGCACCCTACCAGATCGTCCTGATCCCCATCTTCAAGAAGGACAACCAGGACATCGTCATGGAGGCTGCAAAGGAGACGGCCAGCATCCTCACCAAGGCAGGATTCAGGGTCAAGATGGACGACCGCGACGACCGTCCCGGCGCTAAGTACTACGAGTGGGAGATGAAGGGTGTGCCCCTCAGGCTCGAGCTCGGAGGACGCGACATTGAGAACAAGGTCATCTCCTTCTTCAGGAGGGACAGCGCCGAGAAGGGAACCATCGACATCGCCAACCTCGTCCCCGGGGTCCAGATGCTCCTTGACGACATCTCTGAGTGCATGTTCAACAAGGCCAACGAGATCCAGAAGCAGAGGACCGTGGACATCGACTCCATGGAGAACATTCCAGAGGACAAGATCCTCAGGTTCGGATGGTGCGGATGCGACGAGTGCGGCCACAAGTTCGAGGACACAACCGGGTTCAAGATCCTGGGAAGGCCCTATCACAAAGAGGAGTTCAAGGGCAAGTGCATAATCTGCGGAAAGGACACGGACACCCCCGCATACGCCGCCCACACGATGTGATCCCATGTTTAGCGAGGGCGATTACATCTACCTCGAGGATGCCTCGGGGAAGAAGATCTGGCTCAAGGTCTCCTTCGGCATGATGAAGGTCCAGTCCCTGGGTGCCATCGACGGCTCCAGGTTCCAGTCCCTCAGCGAGGGGGACAGCGTGACCATCGTCGGCCGCGAGTACAGGGTCTTCAGGCCCGGCGTGCTCGAGCTGATGGAGTCCCTCGACAGGGGAGCGCAGATCATATCGCCCAAGGACGCCGCGACGATCCTGATGCACTGCGACATCAAGGCAGGCGACAGGGTCATCGAGGTCGGAGCAGGTTCTGGAGGACTCACCACAGCCCTCCTCCACGCCGTCGCACCCACCGGGAAGGTGCTCACGCTCGAGTTCAAGGAGGAGAACGCCATCCGTGCCAAGAAGAACGTCTCCAGGGTCGGTCTGGACCAGTACTGGGAGTATCAGATCGGCGATGCGAGGGACATGGACGTCGACGTGGACTGGGAGGCGGATGCCCTCACCATGGACATGCCCGACCCCTGGCTGGCTCTGGACAACCTGGAGAAGCATCTCAGGGCCGGAGGCAGGCTCTGCGCGTACGTCCCGAATATGAACCAGGCGGAATCCATCGTCAACGCCCTCCGCGACCATGGCTATGCCGACGTGCACGCGCTTGAGAACATGCAGCGCGGTCTGGAGGTCCACCCCGGAGGGGTCAGGCCCTCGTTCGAGATGCTCGGGCACACCGGCTATCTGATATTCGCACGCAAGACCGTGCGCTGATTCCGCGACACGTGCGTGACGTTTTTTATAATAGGCGGGAATCAACCGTCCTATGGAACAGTCGGTAGACCATATATGCGGTCCTAGGCAGATGAAGGCCTACATGGACAGGGTCATGGCCCCCAAATTGGAGGAGCTGGGTCTTGTGCCATCCAGTGCCCCGTTCATCTGCGAGATCGCCCGCAGCGAGGGCATATCCCTCAGAGGTCTATCCGAACACCTTATGGTCGACAAGGCCCACAGTACGCGCGTCGTGTCGAAGCTGCTGGACCTGGGCCTGGTCGAGAACAGGGCCGAGGGCCATGAATATTCACTGTACGTCACAGATTCCGGCAGGAAGGCCGCCGACAGGGCGATGAGGATCATGCATGACGCGTGGTCCGATCTCATCAGGGACCTCACGCCGGAGGAGATCGACTCCCTGACAAGGATCCTCAACAAGATGTCCAAGACCATCAGGGAGGAGAACCGATGATCTTCAACTACTTCAGGAAGATTGACTGGGCGCTCTTGGCGGTATGTATCGTCCTGGTCTACATCCAGGTCTGGCTCGAGCTGGAGATCCCGGGATACATGACCGAGATCACCAAGATCATGACCGGCGGAGGCACCGGAGAGGACGTCCTCAACGAGGGAATCCCGATGCTGATCTGCGCGTTCGGCAGCCTGGTATCGGCGATCATCGTCGGTGTATTCTCCGCCTATATGGGAACGAATCTCGGAAAGACCATGCGCAAGAGGCAGTTCGAGCAGGTCGAGAAGTATTCCTCCGCGGAGTTCAACAGGTTCTCCATCTACAGTCTCATCACGCGTTCCACCAACGACGTCATACAGGTCCAGATGGCATTCATCATCGGACTCATGGTCATGATAAGGGCGCCCATGATGGCGGTTATGGCGCTGATGAAGATATCCACCAAGCAGATGGAATGGCTCGAGGTCACCATCGTCGCATTGTTCGTGATGCTCGCGTTCATCGCGATCATCCTCTGGGTCGTGTACCCCCGCTTCAAGCGCATCCAGTGGCTGAACGACGACGTCAACCGCATCACCAAGGAGGGGCTGACCGGTATCCGTGTCATCCACGCGTACAACGCCGAGGGCTATCAGCAGAAGAAGTTCGAGGAGGCCAACGCGACGCTCACGGGTACACACGTATCGATCACCCGCGCACTGGCGTTCCTGAACCCCGTGATGACCGCGATCATGAGCATCCTGGGGCTGGCGATCTACTGGGTCGGAGCGGTGATAATCGAAGGTCTGGCACTTCCCATGGACAGGCTCCTGGCGTTCGCCGATATGATAGTGTTCTCGTCCTATGCGATGCAGCTCATGATCTCGTTCATGATGCTCATCATCATCTTCATGGTCCTGCCCCGTGCATTGGTCGCGGCCAAGCGTATCGACGAGGTCATATCCACCGAGCCCACGATCACCGACGGAAAGGTCACGGAGACCTCTGAGCAGGATGCGGGGACCATATCGTTCCGCAATGTTTCATTCAGATATCCGGACACGGCGCAGGATGCGCTCACGGACGTCTCCTTCGACGTCAAGAAAGGGGAGACGCTGGCCATCATTGGTTCGACCGGTTCCGGAAAGACCACTCTCATCAACCTCATCCCACGCTTCTACGATGTGGAGGACGGACAGGTCCTCGTGGACGGCGTGGATGTCAAGGATTACAAGCTGGATGCGCTCCACAGAAAGATCGGATACGTACCCCAGAAGGCGGTGATGTTCAACGGGACGATAGCGTCCAACGTCAACTACGGGGGAACGGAGAAGGAGCGCACGATGGACGACGTCAAGAAGGCGATCAGCATCGCACAGGGGACGGAGTTCGTGGAGAGGGCAGAGGGCCAGTACGAGGCCAACGTGGCCGAGGGAGGAACCAACCTATCCGGAGGCCAGAAGCAGCGTCTCTCCATTGCCCGCGCCGTGTGCCTGAAGCCCGAGTTCTACATCTTCGACGATTCGTTCTCTGCATTGGATTACAAGACGGACCGCATGCTCAGGTCCGAACTTAAGAAGGAGACCGCCGGGGTGACGACCATAATCGTCGCCCAGAGGATCGGTACCATCATGGACGCCGACAAGATCCTGGTCCTGGACGAGGGCAGGCTGGTCGGCATGGGAAGGCACGAGGAACTGCTGAAGGACTGCGACGTGTATCTGCAGATCGCCAGGTCCCAGCTCACCGACGAGGAGCTGGTAAGATGAGCGAGCACCGTGAGAGGCACAGAAGGGGCGGTCCGGGAATGCCCACCGAGAAGCCCAAGAACTTCAAGCAGGCCTGGGGCAGACTCTTCCAATACATGGGACGCTACAAGGCTTTGTTCGTGATCGCCATCCTGCTTGCGATCATCGGAACGGCCCTGACCCTTTTGGGTCCCAACATGCTCAGCGACATGACCAACCTCATCAAGGACGGTCTCGTCACAGGCGACATTGACATGGAGCAGATCGCCTCGCTGGGACTGTGGCTTCTCATCATCTACGGTATCAGTGCCGTCATCACTTTGGGACAGGGTCTCATCATGGCCTCGATCTCCCAGAGGACGGCAGGGAACCTCCGTAACGACATCTCGGCGAAGATCAACCGCGTACCGCTGAGATACTTCGACGACGCCAAATCAGGGGACCTGATGAGCCGTGTCACCAACGATGCCGATTCGCTCGGACAGGACACGAACCGCAGCGTCAGCACCATGGTCGTCGCGATAACCCAATTCCTAGGATCGCTGGTGATGATGGCGTACACCAACCTCACGATGGCAGGCGTGGCCGTGCTCTCGACGCTGTTCGGATTCGTCCTGATGGCGGTGATCATGTCCAGGTCCCAGAGGTACTTCGAGGCCCAGCAGAACTATCTGGGTGCGATGAACGGGCACATCACCGAGACGTACAACAACCACATCATAGTCAAGACGTACAACGGTGTCGGAAGGGCGAGGGAGCAGTTCGACCAGATCAACTCCGATCTCCAGCACAGCGGATTCCTGGCCATGTCCTTCGCCGGATCGATGATGCCTATCATGGCGTTCATCGGGAACTTCGGATACGTCATGGTCTGCATAGTGGGAGCGATGATGGTCCTGGACGGTTCCATCACCATCGGAACGATCGTCGCCTTCATGATCTACATCAGACTGTTCACCAACCCGCTCCAGCAGATGTCGCAGGGACTCACCGTCATGCAGTCCGTGGCGGCAGCGGCGGAGAGGATCTTCGGATTCCTCGACGAGCCCGAGCTCGAGGACGAGTCCCACAAGACCCAGACCATCCAGGCCAAGGGACATGTGGAGTTCAGGGACGTCCACTTCGGATACGTTCCCGGCAAGGAGGTCATCCACGGGTTCTCCGCAGAGGTCCTCCCGGGACAGAAGGTCGCCATCGTCGGACCTACCGGTGCCGGAAAGACCACGATGGTCAACCTGCTCATGAGATTCTACGAGGTCGACAGCGGTGACATCCTCATCGACGGAGTGTCCACCAAGGAGCTCACGAGGGAGAACATCCACGACCAGTTCTGCATGGTACTTCAGGATGCCTGGCTCTTTGAGGGTACGATACGCGAGAACCTGGTCTACGGAAGGGACAACGTCACCGACGAGGAGCTCGAGGAGGTCTGCAAGGCGGTGGGTATACACCACTTCATAATGACCCTTCCCGAGGGCTACGACACGAAGCTCGGGGACAACGATTCCCTGTCCGCCGGACAGAGGCAGCAGCTCACGATCGCACGTGCGATGCTAGACAAGTCGCCGATGCTGATCCTCGACGAGGCAACAAGTTCCGTCGACACCAGGACCGAGCTGATCATCCAGGATGCGATGGACCATCTGGCCAAGAACAGGACCTCCTTCGTCATCGCCCACAGGCTGTCCACCATCAAGAACTCCGACCTGATCCTCGTGATGAGAAACGGCAGCATCATCGAGCAGGGGACCCACGACGAGCTGCTCAGGAAGGGCGGCTTCTATCAGGAACTGTACGACAGCCAGTTCGAGGAGTGCGACGATCCCGCCTGATCTCAATCACCTGCCAGTTTGTGATGCCTCTCGACACCCATCTTCACGACCTTGTCGCAGTCGGCTTGATGCTCTATCGGTTCGGTGACATGGTTCTCCAGGATGTCCATGACCACCTCGTGGGCGTAGTCAACGTCGTTCTTCTGGCCGTCGGCCTCCCATGCTCCGCGCATCTGGCGGTTGATGACCTTGGGGTTCGACAGGATGTTCATCTTCGCGAATGTGTCCGGATGGCCGGTGAAGTCCCCTCCACTGCCGATCTCGGCTATGCGGTCAACTCCCAGCGTGTCGATGGTCACTTCAATTCCCTCGGTCACGTGCTTCATCATACCGATTATGTCGTTGTCGATGACCAGCTGCTCTAGGGAGAATGTCATTCCGAGATCCAACATGCCCGCACCGTACACGAGGGATGCTCCCAACTGTACGGACGGCAGCGATGTGATGGTCTTCTCATGCCCGGATTGGCTGTTGACGACCTTGGAATCGGACTAAAGACCGGCTACCACACAGGGCAGTCCGTAGAACTGTGCCAGCGCTGTAACTCCTGCACTGATCAGACCGAGTTCCGGGGACCCTACGGAGGCGACCGTGTTGAACAGGTCGAAGCATGTCGTGGAGCTTCCGTAGATGGTGGGCCATTTGGGATTGGCGAGTTGGACCAGGACGATCGAGGCCAGAACCTCCGCGTTGTGGGTGACTAGCGTTCCCGCGATGTCTATGGGGGATGTCGCACCGCCCATGGCCATGGAAAGGGGTATCACAGGTGCTCCGTAATCCGCCGAATGGATCATGATCTCGCACAGGGGGACGTTGAGCTGAAGCGGACTGGCCGGGCATGTGACGTTGCTGATGAAGGGTCTCTTCCAGGCCATCTCCTCGTCCCCGCCGTAGACCGCCTTGACGTATTCGTAGTAGAGGTCCAGATACTCGTATTCGGACTCCGGGATGAGGGGCTTGCTGGTGTTCCTCATCATGATGTCCACCTCACGGAGATGGCGCCCGTCCTGGATGTAATCCATGGCTGTGACGGGTCCGAGGATGCAGTCGATGTTGTCGAGGCCGTCCACCATCTTGGCGATGTGACCGATGTCTTCCAGGCAGCTGGGTCTCACATCGTATTTCCCGTTTCCGAGATAGTGGCTCATCCTGGTGCCGGTACCGAACGTGATGTAGTTGGTCTTGGTACCGTCGGCACGGGATACCAGGTCCTTGCTCCTGTCGTCACCGCGAGAATATGTGGTGACCACGGACGGACATACAGAAACGCTCCAGTCCACGAGTTCCTCGGGGATCTTGACGTTCATCGTCCTCTCGTTGACATCGCATCCTGCGTCCTTGAAGATGTCACGGGCCTCCTTCGTCTCCACGAGGACTCCCGTTTCCGAGAGGACCTTCTTGGTGGCGGCATCGATGGCCACCAGTTCCGACTTGGAAAGCACCTGGTATGTTGGCATTCTCATTTCTGCGTCCTCCTTTGATTCCCAGACCGCTTGGCGGTCCACTTCGAAAATACACCGCGTTGTTCCCTATTAAACCCCTATCGGAATGCTAGGTTGTACCCGTCGGAACGGGCGATTCCTATATACCGCAATCACCTTGTCCGAAGCACAATCTCGGGATCTTCCCTATATTACGTGTATAACGCGCATAATTGGGTAAGATAAGCTTTTATAATAGTATATATTGCACCCCAAATACAAGCTTGAAAGCTATCCACATAATGGGCCTGTAGCTCAGCTAGGTAGAGTACCTGACTTTTAATCAGGCTGTCAAGGGTTCGAATCCCTTCAGGCCCGCCAATGTGGACTTCATGAGAGATCGACGGCAGATCAAGTATGAGGAAAGGCGCACACTTTTTCTCAAAAACAAACGTCTTCGCCAGATGACCGGTCTGGAAAAAAGTAGGTGAAAACTTGGCAACAGAAAGCATCTCGTTCAACGTTCTCAAGCACTGTTTGGTGCCTGAGCATCACCTCTTGTCCGAGGAAGAGGCACAGGCGGTTCTCGATAGGAAGGGAATCAAACTGGAGCAGCTTCCCAAGATAAGAAAAAGCGACCCGGGAGTCAAAGTCCTGGAAAGCATCTACGGCCCTATCGAAGAGGGACGCGTAATCAAAATCGTAAGGAAGAGCAAGACCGCCCAGGAATTTGTGGCGTACAGGCTCGTGACGAGGGGATGAAAATGAGGGATCTAGTACAGCTTTATTTCTCAGAGCACAACATCGTCAACCACCATCTCTCTTCGTTCAACGACTTCCTGGCATCCGAGGACAACCCCAACAGCAGGATGCAGAGGATCGTCGACGACATCAGGGTCCCCACGGACGAATCCGTCCGCGGAATCATCAAGCTCGATCCCGAGCGCACCGGAGGCAGGAACCTCGAGATCCGCCTCGGAAGGAGGAGGGACGAGGACGGGCACATCGACATCAACGCGAGGCCCACCATCCGTGTAGGCGAACCCTACGTCAAGGAGGCCAACGGATGCGAGCACTGGACCACCCCAATGGAGGCCAGGCTCAGAAAGTTCAACTATGCATCCCGTGTCGAGGTCTTCTTCGAGATCCTCGAGGACGGTGTGGAGCTGGATTCCCCCGACTCCTCCGGATGGCTCTGGGTCGGAGACCTGCCCATCATGGTGAAGTCCAAGGGATGTAGTCTCAGCAAGGAGAACCTTGAGCGCCACCTCGACCGCCCCCTGACGGATGCGGAGTACGAGGCGGAGCTCGTCAAGGAGAAAGAGGACCCCAGGGAACCCGGAGGATACTTCATCGTCGGAGGAACCGAGAGGGTCCTGATCACATTGGAAGACCTGGCACCCAACAGGGTCATGGTCGAAAAGAGCGAGAAATACGGCGCGGCGGTCGAAGTTGCCAAGGTCTTCTCACAGAAGGACGGCTACCGCGCGTTGACCCTCGTGGAGAGGAAGAAGGACGGAATGCTCTCCGTCTCAGTCCCCGCGGTCTCGGGATCCATCCCGCTGGTCGCACTCATGAAGGCTCTCGGAATGGACTCGGATCAGGAGATCTACGAGACCATCGTCTCCGACGAGCTCATGGCCAACACGGTGTACGCCAACATCGAGGCGGCATACGACAAGAAGACTTACGCGCCCAACGGTTTCCACACCACAGAGGACGCAATCCTGTTCCTGGAGAGGAACTTCGCAGCCGGTCAGGCGAAGGAATACAGGACAAAGAAGGTGGAGTCCATCCTCGACCGTTCCCTGCTCCCCCACCTGGGAGACACATACGACGACAGGAGGAAGAAGGCCATCTTCCTCGGCCGTGTGGCCCGCTCGGTCCTCGAGCTTTCCCTCGAGAAGAGGAACGAGGACGACAAGGACCACTACGCCAACAAGAGGCTCAAGCTCTCGGGAGACCTCATGGAGGATCTGTTCAGGACAAGCTTCAGCAGCCTCATGAAGGACCTGAAGTACCAGCTGGAGAGGAGCTGGGGAAGGAAGAAGAACGAGAAGTTCGACATCAACACCATCCGCTCCTCCATCAGGACAGAGCTCCTCACCCACAAGCTCATCCACGCACTCGCGACCGGTAACTGGGTCGGAGGACGCGCAGGAGTATCGCAGCTTCTCGACAGGACATCCAACCTGTCCGCCATGTCGCACCTCAGGAGGGTCACATCGTCCCTTACCAGGAGCCAGCCCCACTTCGAGGCCCGTGACCTGCACCCCACCCAGTGGGGAAGACTCTGCCCCTCGGAGACACCCGAAGGACAGAACTGCGGTCTGGTGAAGAACGCCGCCCTGATCATCGAGATCTCGGAGGGAATCCCCGAGATGGACATCAGGTGGATGCTCAGGGAGCTCGGAATCAAGTCCGTCAAGACGGCCGACGAGACACGTATCTTCGTCAACGGAGACCTCGTCGGAGTCCACGAGGACGCCAAGAAGCTGGTCAACGAGATCAGGGAGCGCAGGAGATGCGGTCTGATCTCCGGAGAGATCAACGTCCGTTACGACCAGGACACCAACGAGGTCATCATCAACTGCGACGAGGGACGTCTCAGAAGGCCTCTGCTCATCGTCAAGAACGGAAGACTGGCACTTACAAGGAAGCACATCGAGGGAATCCGCGAGGAGAAGATCAGGTGGAACGACCTGTTCCGCGAGGGTATCATCGAGTGGATCGACGCCGAGGAAGAGGAGGACGCACTCGTCCTCGTCGATGCCTACGACGTACCTTCCAGATGCCCCTGCTGCGGACACGCGCTCTCGCCCATGGACGCCGACTGGATGAACCCCGGAAAGGACGGGGACGTCGTCCTGAAGTGCAAGTGGTGTGGAGACGAGTTCACTGTCCCCACCAAGCTCGACCCCAAGTACACCCACATGGAGGTCGACCCGATGATCATCATCGGAGTCGGATGCGGTATCGTTCCCTATCCGGAACACAACTCCGCACCCCGTATCACAATGGGTGCGGCCATGGGTAAGCAGGCACTGGGAATCTCCTGTTCCAACTACAGGATTAGGCCCGACACCAGGGGTCACCTGATGCACTACCCGCAGATCCCCATGGTACAGACCCAGACAATGAAATTCATGCATTACGAGCACAGGCCTGCAGGACAGAACTTCTGCATCGCCGTCCTCTCCTACCACGGATACAACATCGAGGATGCGCTAGTCATGAACAAGAGCTCCGTCCAGAGGGGACTCGGAAGGTCCACCTTCCTCAGGTCCTACTCCGCGGAGGAGCACCGCTACCCCGGAGGAACCGAGGATGCGTTCGAGATTCCCCAGCCCGATGTCACCGGAGCACGTGAGGAGGACAAGTACTCCATGCTCGGAGACGACGGTCTGATCCTGCCCGGATCCCAGGTCGGAAGCTCCGACGTCCTTGTCGGAAAGACATCGCCCCCCAGGTTCAACGAGGAGGAGACGGACTTCCTGACACCTCAGAAGAGGAGGGAGACATCCGTCACCGTCAGGCACGGAGAGAGCGGATACGTCGACTCCGTCATGATCACTGAGGACCTCGACGGAAGGAAGCTCGTCCGCGTCAAGGTCAGGGACCAGAGGATCCCCGAGCTCGGTGACAAGTTCTGTTCCAGGTTCGGACAGAAGGGAGTCGTCGGAAGGCTCGTCGATCAGTGCGACATGCCCTTCACCGCCGACGGAGTCACACCCGACCTCGTCGTCAACCCCCACGGTATCCCGTCCCGTATGACTATCGGACACGTCCTCGAGATGATCGCAGGTAAGGTCGGATCGATGGAGGGACGCTTCATCGACGGTACCGCGTTCTCCGGTGAGAACGAGGAGTCCATCCGTGACGGCCTCGTCAGGAACGGATTCAAGAACACAGGAAAGGAGATCATGTACGACGGAAGGACCGGAAAGATGATCCAGGCCGACGTCTACACGGGAGTCATCTTCTACGAGAAGCTGCACCACATGGTAAGCGGAAAGATGCACGTCAGGTCCAGGGGACCCGTGCAGATCCTCACCAGGCAGCCTACCGAGGGACGTTCCAGGCAGGGAGGTCTCAGGTTCGGAGAGATGGAGCGTGACTGTCTGATCGGTCACGGAGTATCCATGGTCATCAAGGACCGTCTCCTGGATGAGTCCGACGGAACCCAGCAGTGGATCTGCGGGAACCCCGCATGCGGACACATCGCGATCATGGACAGGCACGGATCGCTGTACTGTCCCGTCTGTAAGAACAACACAAACATCTACCAGGTTCAGACATCGTACGCCTTCAAGCTGCTGATGGATGAGCTTCTGTCCCTTGGTGTAGCCATGAGACTTCAGCTGGAGGATTTGAAATGACATACGGAATCACGAAGAGGATCGGATCGATCAAGTTCTCCTGTCTCTCCCCTGAGGAGATCAGGAAGATGTCCGCCATCAAGGTCATCACCCCCGACACCTACAACGACGAGGGATACCCCTACCCCGGCGGACTCATGGACCCCCACATGGGAGTCATCGAGCCCGGTATCCGCTGTAAGACCTGCGGATGCAAGGTCGACGAGTGTCCCGGACACTTCGGACACATCGAGCTGGCACTGCCGGTAATCCACGTCGGGTTCATCAAGGACATCAAGATGCTGCTCGAGTCCACCTGCTGCAAGTGCGGCAGGCTCATGCTCTCCCCCGAACAGATCAAGGAGCGCATGGACAGCATGGAGAAGATGGAGGAGCTCGGAGGAGGAACCATCGAGAAGAAGCTCTTCACGAAGGACACCGCCAAGGACGCGTCCGGAAAGGCCATCTGCCCCTACTGCGGCGAGACGCAGATCAAGATCAAGCTCGACAAGCCCACCACATTCAGGGAGGTCGAGGACAACCACAAGCTCACACCCAAGGAGGTCCGCGAGAGGCTCGAGAGGATCTCCGACGAGGACCTCAGGGCCCTGGGAATCGACCCCGAGACCTGCAGGCCCGAGTGGATGGTGCTCACCGTCCTCGCAGTGCCCCCCGTGTCCGTCAGGCCCTCGATCACCCTCGAGGCCGGCGACAAGTCCGAGGACGACCTGACCCACAAGCTGGTCGATGTCCTCAGGATCAACCAGAGGCTCAGAGAGAACCGTGACGCAGGAGCGCCCCAGCTGATCGTCGAGGATCTGTGGGAGCTTCTCCAGTACCACGTCACCACATACTTCGACAACCAGACATCGGGAATCCCGCCCGCGAGGCACAGGTCCGGACGTCCCCTCAAGACACTCGAGCAGAGGCTCAAGGGTAAGGAGGGACGTTTCAGATCCAACCTGTCCGGTAAGCGTGTCAATTTCTCGGCACGTACCGTCATCTCGCCCGATCCTCTCCTGTCCATCAACGACGTCGGAGTGCCCACGTTCGCAGCCAGGGAGCTCACCGTCCCCCTGCGCGTCAACCAGTACAACATCGAGAAGGTCAGGGAGATCGTCAGGCGCGGTCCCATGGCCGACCAGCTGAACTTCCCCTACGTCGCCGGTGCCAACTACGTCATCCGTTCCGACGGAAGGAAGATCAGGGTCACCGAGAGGAACGCCGAGGAGGTCGCAGAGGGTCTCGACATCGGTTACACCGTGGAGAGGCAGCTCGTCGACGGAGACGTCGTGCTGTTCAACAGGCAGCCCTCGCTGCACAGGATGTCCATGATGGCGCACCGCGTCAAGGTCATGGAGGGAAAGACATTCAGGTTCAACCTGTGCGTGTGTCCTCCCTACAACGCCGACTTCGACGGGGACGAGATGAACCTTCACGTACTCCAGTCGGACGAGGCACGTGCCGAGGCACGCATAATCATGCAGGTCCAGGAGAACATCCTCTCGCCCAGGTACGGAGGTCCGATCATCGGAGCCATCCACGACCACATCACGGGAGCGTACTTCCTGACGCACAACAACCCCCGCTTCAACGCCGAGGAGACCGCGAACATCCTGTTCAAGCTCCCGGAGATCGAGGTCCCCGAGCCGATGGTGGACGAGAAGACAGGAGAGAAGTACTGGACCGGAAGGCAGCTCTTCTCCACGATCCTCCCCAAGGACTTCAACACGTCCTTCAGGGCCAACATCTGCCAGTGCACGGACCGCTCCGAGTGCAAGAAGGGACACTGCCCCTACGACGGATACGTAATCATCCGCAACGGAGAGCTCGTCTGCGGAACCATCGACGTCAAGGCGATCGGTAACAGCAAGGGAAAGATCCTCGACCGTATCGCACGTGACTACGGCTCCGACAGGGCTGCACTGTTCATCAACCAGGTCACCAGGCTCGCGCTGGGTGCCCTGATGAACCACGGATTCAGCACAGGTATCAGCGACGAGGACATCCCCAAGGAGGCCTCGCTGCAGATCAGCAACAACACCCAGGAGTGCATCGACAAGGTGACCGAGCTGGTCGACTCGTACCGCTCAGGAACGCTCCAGCAGATGCCCGGAAGGTCCCTCAGGGAGACCCTCGAGGTCAGCATCATGAAGGAGCTGGGAGACGCTCGTGACCAGGCAGGAGACATCGCAGGAAAGTACCTGGGAATGGACAACCCCGCCGTCATCATGGCCAAGGCCGGTGCCCGTGGATCGATGCTGAACCTGTCACAGATGGCAGGTTGTGTCGGTCAGCAGGCCGTCCGTGGAGAGAGGCTCTCCAGAGGATACTGGGACAGGACGCTCTCCCACTTCGAGAAGGGAGACCTGGGAGCATATGCCAGGGGATTCTGCTCCAACTCATACAAGTCG
Source organism: methanogenic archaeon mixed culture ISO4-G1 (assembly GCA_001563305.1). NCBI lineage: Archaea > Methanobacteriati > Methanobacteriota > Methanomicrobia > Methanomicrobiales > methanogenic archaeon mixed culture ISO4-G1. Next base: position 1,492,150 of record CP013703.1, on the reverse strand, counting down.
GGACTCACACCCACCGAGTTCTTCTTCCACGCAATGGGAGGAAGGGAGGGACTGGTCGATACCGCTGTCCGTACGTCAAGGTCCGGATACATGCAGAGGAGGCTCGTCTCGGCACTGGAGGACCTGAAGCTCACGGCCGACGGAACAGTCAGGAACACCGTGGGTACCGTCATCCAGTTCAAGTACGGTGAGGACGGAGTCGATCCGGCCAAGACCGTCAGGGGTAAGGCCATCGACCTCGACGACCTGTTCTACGAGGTCTTCGGGGACGAGGCGGAGAACTTCACCCAGGACAACGAGAAGGACGTCGGAGGAGACTACGGAACCCTCGAGAAGGACGAGATGGAATACATCGAGGAAGAGGGAGACGGAGAGGAGATGGACGACATCGAAATCGACTACGACGGAGGAGGTGAGTGATAATGGCAAAGAAAGACACCATGAAAGCGCTCATGAAGAGGGACATCAGCGAGGAGACCGCCACACTGCTGCTCACGAAGTACAGCACCCTGGATTCGATCAAGGGGGCCACCGAGGAGGAGCTCGTGGAGCTGGGACTCAACGAGGATGAGGCCAAGTTCGTCATTTCCAAGGTCGGTACGAGGAAGACCACAGCCACGAAGGCCAAGAAGAAGGAAGAGGAGGAGACATCCGCCGCACCCATGGAGGAGGTCACCAACTTCTACACCTACAACGAGACCGAGCTGATGCTCAAGAAGATCATGGAGAAGGAGGGCATCGAGCTCCCCATGAAGATCGTCGTCGACATCGCCGCACGCATCGAGGGACACGACATCCCCGAGAAGAAGTGCAAGGAGCTCATCGTCAGGGCCAACGAGATGTACCAGAGGCACAAGATGGACCAGAACGAGTCCGCCGGAGTCATGGCGGCCCACTCCATCGGAGAGCCCGGTACCCAGATGAACATGCGTACCTTCCACTACGCCGGAGTCGCCAACATCAACGTTACCCAGGGACTTCCCCGTCTGATCGAGATCGTGGATGCCAGGCGCATCCCCAGCACTCCTTCGATGGAGATCCCCCTGTCCGGCATCGCCGCACAGGACGAGAGCGTCGCGCGTCTCGTGGCATCCAACATCGAGGTCACATCGATCCTCGACGTCGCCACCATCGACACCGACATCACCAACATGACCCTGATCGTCAGGCCCGACGTCCGCAAGATGGACGAGAGGCACCTCGACATCGGCGAACTGGTCGAGAAGCTGAACAAGGTCAAGGCCGTCCGCGGAATGGTCAAACAGAACAATTACGATATAGTGATCCAGTCCGACGAGCCCTCGTACAAGAAGCTCCAGCTGATGTACGACGCCGTCAAGACTGCGAAGATCAAAGGAATTGACGGAATCACCAGGGCCGTCCTGTCGAAGACGGAGGGCTACTGGAAGATCGTCACCGAAGGAAGCAATCTCAAAGAGGTCCTCACCGTAGAGGGAGTGGATGCCGACAACGTCATGACGAACAGCATCCTGGAGGTCGCGGACGTCCTCGGAATCGAGGCGGCCAGGAACTCCATCATCCACGAAGCGATGGGAACCCTGGGAGAGGCGGGTCTCGATGTCGATATCCGTCACATCATGCTTGTGGCCGATCTCATGACCAACGACGGTTATGTGAAGGCCATCGGAAGGCACGGAGTGTCCGGAAAGAAGTCCTCGGTACTTGCCAGGGCGGCTTTCGAGATCACCGCCGCGCACCTTCTGCACGCCGCTATGGTAGGAGAGGTGGACCACCTTGAGGGTGTCACCGAGAACATCATAGTAGGACAGCCGGTCACACTTGGAACCGGTGCGGTAAACCTTATTTACACACCCAAGAAAAAGGGGGATAAGCAATGAGCGAAGTAGACATAAGCAGAGCTTTGAAGTCCGCCATCACCACCGGAAAGGTGCAGTTCGGACTCGATCAGACTATGAAAGCAGTGAAGGCCGGTCAGGCCCAGATGATCATCCTTGCAAGGAACTGTCCCTGCCAGGAACTGAAGGACGCGGATGTGAAGATCCACATCTACGAGGGAAACAACATGGAGCTCGGCGCTCTTTGTGGAAAACCGTTCTCCGTATCTGCCCTTGCGATCATCGACAAAGGTAGCTCCAACATCTTAACGCTGTGAGGAACATGTCCGCAGATATCGTACTAACCGAGGATACGCTCAGGTACATCGCTCTCTTCGAGCAGATCACCAAAGCAAATGCCATCGACTGCATGGATACCGAGGACAAGCTCGTCTTCGTCGTTGAGAAGGGACAGGGCAACATCGCCGTCGGTAAGAAAGGTGAGCATGTAATCAAGCTCAAGGAGAAGACCGGTAAGAACATCCAGGTCGTCGAATACTCCGACGATCCCGAGCAGTTCGTGAAGAACGTGTTCCACATATACGGTCCTCAGAAGGTCGTTATCGAGCAGCGCGGCAACATCACTCACGCGACAATCACTGTAGATCCCAAGCTCAAGGGCCGGGCGATCGGCAAGGCCGGAAAGAATCTGCGCATCGCTAGGGACATCGTGAACAGGCATCACGAGATCCAGAGCATCAGCGTGGACTGAAGGTCCCCCAACGATCTGCCGATCGTCCGGTTGGGAATCAGCCTAAACCTCTTACCTTCCTCTTTTTTAAGGATCAGTTGAGCGGGGTCCTCTCGACCTCGAGGCCGTCCGCCGTGGGGTACTGTTCCGAGATGTAGCACTTGAAACCGATCTCGTCGGCGAGCTCGTCGAGCACCCAAGGGGCCACCTCGACCTTGTCGGAAAGCACCACAAAAAGATCATCTGGAACATCTAGTTCCCTGAGCTTCGAGACGATGCCGTCGAGGTCCTTCCCGTAGACGAATCCCCTCACGAGGGTGCCGTCCTCGGTGACTGCCTGATAGTCAGTGCAGATGTGCTCGGCGCGGCGGATGAGCCTCTTCCTGAGCTGAACACCGTCCTTGAAGGCCGATGAGCAGAAGTGGATGTTCGACCTCTTGTTCCTCTTCATGACGGCCATCGCCGTCTCCTCGGAACCCCTGACGGCAGACGAGATGTCGTCCTTGACCTCGAAGGAATTGGCGGCCATCATATCCCAGTTGCTCTCGGAGAACTCCAGCTCGTTGAGGTTCACGAATTTCACGCCGACGGAATCGGCGTAGGAGATGAGCTCGCACAGCTCGTCCTCCTTCCCCGGTATGGCGGGGACCTCGATACCGACGTCCATGGATGTGGAGTCCACGATATCCTTCAGGCGGGTGTCCTGCATGTGGGTCCACATGGACACCATGGGGTGGAAGCGGATCTCGTCCAGGCCTGCGGCCTCGAGCCTCTTGACCTTGTCGATGTCGAAGGTCGCGGTGTACAGGTGGATGTGGTGGTCCTTGCCGAACCTGGACTTCAGGAGCTCTATCATGTGGACGGTGCGGTCGATGTTCAGCAGGGGGTCGCCTCCGGTGATCCCCGTGCCGGTGGCCTCCATGGCCTCCGCCTCGGCGACGATCTCCTCGTCGGATGACACCTTGGCCTCGTTGGCGTAGATGACGTCCAGTCCCTTCTTCTCTAGGGATACGGGGCAGTAGTAGCAACCCCATTTGCACTGGCCAGTGACCAGGAGCACAATCTTCGAACCCTCGATGCAGTGTTCGCATCCCACGGCGACGTGTCCGTTGCAGGCGGAATCGCATTCCATCCTCTTGAGCATAGTCTGACGAACGAGCCGATTGTTTATAAGTCCTGTCGAGGATAGCCTGGTCATGAAGATGGACAGCAGGCTCGTGCTCGCTCTCGACGAGACGGACGGCAAGAAGGCAATGGCAGTGGCGGAATCGGTCAGCGACATAGTGGACGCGATCAAGATCAACTGGCCCCTGGTACTGTCCGAAGGCCCCCAGATGATCACGAGGCTGTCCGAGCTCACTGACGTCATCTGCGACTTCAAGGTCGCGGACATCCCAAACACCGTGAGGCTCATCGTCGAGAACGCGGTCTCCAGGGGAGCATCCGCTGTCATTGTCCACGCGTTCACCGGGGACGATTCCCTGAAAGCGGCAGTCGAGGCCGCAGGCGAGGCCGAGATCTATGCGGTCACCGAGATGAGCCATCCCGGCGGCAAGATGTTCACCGCCCTCCATGCGGAGGAGATGGCCAGGCTAGGGGTCGAGTGCGGGGTGAAGGGATTCATCGCACCCGCGACACGTCCCGAGAGGATCGCCGACATCCGCAGGATCATCGGCGATCTGAAGATCCTGTCCCCCGGAGTGGGTGCGCAGGGCGGCAAGGCCTCCGATGCCATCAGCGCAGGTGCCACATACGCCATCGTCGGCCGTGCGATCTACGGCTCCGACGACCCCCGCGCGTCCGCAAAATCCTTCGCGGACGATATAATGACGGTGCTTTGAACCGAGGTGCTGGACGCGCGCGTGCGTTTATAGTAAATAATGCGCATAAATGTTTTAATACGAAACCGAGTATCAACGCCATTCATAAGACGGAGACTTATAGAATGCGCAAATTCGGAAAAGAGTCAACCGCCTCCCCTGGAGGTGACCGCGAAAGCGGTAATGGGTGGTTGCAGAGCCACTGTGTTCTGGCCGTTGCCATCGTCGGAGTAATAGCATTGCTTCTGAGGATGGTCTTCGTATACGGCGTTTCCGCTGGTGCAGGTTTTGCACTGTCCGGCGGATCTGAGGCACAATATCATCTGCACGTAGTCGAAAGCATACTCAACGGAAGCTTCATCTTCGGAGCCGACGCTGCTATCAATTATCCCATCGGTGGACTCAACGTCAACCCTCCGCTGTACGATCTCATCGCAGCAGCGCTGGGAGCGCTCATCGGACCGTCAGCCTCACTCGCCGTCCTCGCACCTATCTTCGGTGCGCTCACAGTCTTCCCCGTGTACCTCATCGGTAAGGAGCTCAGGGACTACAAGGTCGGCTTCATCGCGGCGGTCATCTACGGTCTCATGGCGTTACCCATCGTTTCGTCGGTGTTCTCCAACGGAACCGAGTACGCCTTTGTCGCATTCCTCTTCGTGCTCTTCACTCTGGCCATGATCAAGGTGGTCAGGAAGATCAACGACAGGGAACTGGCGAAGAAGGAACTCTTGGTGGCAGGCATCCTCCTCGGTCTCATCGCACTTTCCTGGAACGGATTCCGTGCGGTTCTGGTCATTCTGATCGTCATCATGGTCATCCAGATGCTCATCGACCGTTTCAACTCCAAGGACTTCAGCGTGGCGTTCTACTCGTACTCGCTGATCATGATCATCGGAGTCGCAATGGCTGCCATCTACTATGTCCCCGCCAACCTGTGGGATGCGGTTTTCTCCGGACCAGCCCTCATAACAATCATCGCGGTCGCCTTCGGATTCGTCTTCAAGGCGCTCGAGAGCAAGCCCTGGATCTTCGTGATCCCCGGCCTCATCATCGCATTCGCCGTCATCGCGGTCGTCCTCTATCTGGTGGCGCCCGACTACTGCACGGCGCTCCTCGTGGGCAACCCGGTCTACGCCAGCGACATAATGAACGAGCTGGCCAGGGTCGGAATCTCGATGTCCAAGATGTCCGCCTACTACGGATGGGTCCTGATGTGGATGCCCGCCATCCTCGGACTCTACGAGTTCTACGTATACGCCATGAAGGACCGTTCCCACACCCAGCTCTTCCTGACGATGTGGCTCCTGGTCGGATGGTTCTTCTCATGGACCTCCTACGGGGCGGCTGTCGTCTTCGGATCGGTGTTCGCGGTCTCATCATCCATCGTGCTGGTCAAGGTCATCACCAAGGCCAACCTGCGCCAGTGGGTCGCGGACATGAAGGCTGCCGGATTCCCCGGTTTCCTCAGGAAGCTCATCAAGCCCCTGCCCTTCCTGTCCGTCCTCATCACCGCATTCCTCGTCGTAGCCCCCGGAGTGGTCAACGCGGTCGACGCCGGAATCTCCTCCAACGAGGACTACGGATACTTCGGATACGGAAACACAACATTCACCGTCGCCACGGGCGACAACTATCCTGTCGAGTACGTGCTCCACGAGCTCGACGGCCTCGGAGACGACAGCAAGGCAGTCGTATCATGGATCGACTACTCCGCGGATCTGGCCGCACACGGTTACAATGCCGTCAACGACCCGAAGGGCGCAGGAGCGGTCGCTTCTGCCGAGATCTTCCTGGCCAACGGAAGCGTCGGAGCCAACGCGGCACAGATGGTCCGCATCATGCTCGGAAACAACATCGATTTCAGCTCGTCCTTCGTAGGGTACACGGACACCCTTGCGGCACTCGAGAACTACATCAAGAACCCCGAGACCGCCACGGCATTCATCGACGCCAACCCCGACAGGTTCGGAAGCGTCAGGTCCGACATGGACACCGAGAGCGCAGTGTACCTCGTCTGCGTCGACAGGATCCTCACGGACATCACGGCGATCGACATCTCCAACATCTACGCCAGCATGTGTCAGAAGGCAGGAAACAACATCGGATACTACGTCCTCGACGCATCGATGCTCCCGCTCGCATACGGTGACGGCAACTCGCTGTCCACCATCGCGTACTTCGCGGGTTACTCCATCGACGGAAACGGAGCTGCTAACCAGTTCTACTCCTACCTCACATACTACTCCAACTATCCCGCGATCGCGACCACCGCCCTGTACGACACCTTCCTCTGGAAGGCGGTCATCGGACTGACACCCAGCGATGCAGGATACTCGTCATCCTTCGACTACCTCTACAGCCTGTCGTCCAGCAACGGATCCGTCAAGCCCCTCCCGGGATTCGGACTCGATGGATACAGGGTTTTCAGCTGGTTCGTCAAGTACAACCCCGACCCGAAGGCAGCAGCCAACGCGGACGGATGGTTCTACATGGACCAGGTGGCGGCAGAGGAGCAGCAGAAGGAAGAGGGAGGAATCATCAACTACCTGTCATCCGTCATTATCCTCGAGCGCGATAGCATCGTCGGCACCGAGGTCATGAGCGGAACCGTCGTAGACGAGGCAGGAAACCCCCTGAGCGGAATCACCGTCAGGGTCAGCGGATACAGCGAGGAGTACAACCAGAACGTCCTGTTCTCCGAGTGCAAGACCACAAAGGACGGTAAGTTCTCGGTCTACAAGCCCGCAAGTGCCACCGTGACCTTCAAGAACGGAGATGCCAAGCTCGTCCCCGCATCCATCGGAGAGCAGGTCGTCATCAATTCGTCATCGTTCACCACAACGATCGTCACCGGCGAATATGCCAGCTACCTCTACGTTCTCAAGAGCGGAGAGAGGGAGTACCACATCAACTCCGTCAGTATGATTATCGACAGCGACAACGCGGTCGACCTCAGCGGAGAGCCCGCACTCATCGTGCCCGGAACGTACACCTACGAGCTCCGCGACAACACAGCGACAGCGGTCTCGTCCGGAACGGTCACACTGTACCCCGGAGACAACAGCGGCCTCAGGATCGAGCCCAAGACATACAACGTCACCGCGACCGTCAAGGACAACAACGGAGTCCTGGTCGATGAGTGCCTCCTGGTGGCCACCAACAAGAACACCGGAGATAGGTTCAGCACCGTCGTCAAGGACGGGAACGCGGTCATCAAGCTACCCAGCGCAACATACACGTTCTCGCTGGCGGTCGGTTACATCACCAACGACACGACGTCGCTTTCCGTCACATCCGACAAGACGCTCAGTCTCACCGCATACCCTGCGAACGACGTGGCCATCAGCGGTGCCGAGAATGTCATCGTCACGGCTACCGCAGGAACATACAGCACCTACGGATTCGGAAGCTACATCATCCTGCCCGCAGCGGTGGACGGATCCGAATCAGAGATCTCGCTCTATGGAGCGGACGCAGAGAACGTCTACTACGGAGTCTACACGTCCGGAGATTCGATCACGATGACCTCCGGAAAGGCCTACACGGTCACCGGATCCATCGGAGAGGCGGGAACGGTCAAGTTCATCACATCCGACGGAGTCGTCATCACGGCGACCGCCGGAGACGACGGAAAGTTCTCCGTCAGGCTCATGGCCGGAACATACACCGTATGGGCCGCCAACAAGAGCAACAACAAGGCCTACATCGGTACGGCCGAGATCACCGACGGCAAGGACCTCGGAACCCTCACGCTGACCGGTGCCAGGAAGATCACCAGCACATACCAATACGCAAGCGGAACCAGCAAGGGCAACGTCGGAATCGCATACACGCCGATCACGGCAACGTTCGCATACGACTCCAAGCCCTACTCCTTCACTGTGTCGTCCGACACCAGCGGAAAGGCAGTGTTCGTCCTGCCCTCGGATGCGACCGGAGTCACGGTCATGGCCGGAACCGGCAGCATCGACAACGCAAAGTTCAAGGCGGACGGCCTCACGAAGGACGTCGCCGACGGAACCACCGACACCTCGGTGGCCATCAACATCGCCAAGGAGAATGTCGTACAGAGGTCCGTCACTGCGCCCTATCCGATGACGCTCAAGCCCTACTCCGGAGGAGACGAGTTCGACTTCGTCGGAACCATGGACCTGCAGCCTGGACAGTACACCGCGAAGGTCAGCGGATCAACCGGACACTACTTCAGCGGAACCGTCTATCTCTACCCCGGAATGAACGAGCTCTCCGGACTGAACGTCGTCGACGTCAACGTCGTCGACATCGTCAAGAACGAGCTCGACACCATCACCGTCGAGGGAGACAAGTCATACTACCACGACGGCAACGAGTACTACTTCGAGGTCGGAGGAGAGTTCTTCATCAAGTCTTCGAACGGAAGCACTGGAAACGTCAAGTACGGATACGTCAACGGACCCGTCGCAGAGCTCGACATGACCACCGAGTCCAAGCTCATGCAGATTACCGGATACGTCGGCGCAGTCGCAGACGGAACCGTCAGGATCAGCTACGACGATGTCGTCATCGAGACCAAGGTCAGCAGCGGAGCGTTCTCCGTGGACCTCCCGTCCGATGTGACCACGGCGGTCTTCACCGCAGAGGTCACCAAGACCGTCGGCAGCACCAAGTACGGATACACCGGATACGCCGAAGCCAACGCGCTCACCGACGATTCCATCGTGAACATCAACGTCACGAACGATGATTCTATCCTCACATACACCGACGATCTGGACGCACGCCTCGATCTGGTCAGCTTCAGCGGAGGCGTCGCGAAGGTCGGAGTCACCGTGTTCAACAACACCGACACCGCCCAGACATACGTCATCACCAGCGGATCCGCATGGGACCTGGACGGCTCCGTCATCGTGACCGTAGCCGCGAACAGCAGCATGGCGGTCAACGTCAACGGACACTACGAGCAGCACACCCTGGGAATCGGTTCCTACGGAGCGACCATCACCGTCGCTGACTTCAACGGCGTGGCCAAATCCAAGACGATCGACATCATCGCAGGAACCACCGACGGATCCACCGCCGGAATCACCATGACCGTCGCCAAGGACGAGGGATCGATCAACAAGGACAGGATTTCCGGATCCGAGTACATGTATGCCTTGACCTTCAAGAACGAGGGAGCGGCGGCGAAGGTCACCATCGACGCAGAGGTCGACGGAGACTACGGACTCGCACTCATGGGCGCCGACGGAGCGATCATCGCCGATTCACCGTACGACTTCGTCATCCCGGCCAAGGACACCGCGGTCGTGTACGTCAAGGTCATGGCCAAGGTCAGCACGATGACCGATGTGCCCGAGGTCACGGTCACCACCTCGCTCTCGGGCGACGCGAAGACCCTGACGCCCTCATCCATCGACCTCACGGTCGATTCGATGACCGTGTCCGGTGACAAGGCCGTCGACCAGAAGTCGGGCATCCCGCTCGGAGTCTGGTTCATCTTCGGAATATCCATACTGCTGCTCATCCTCATTGTCTGGATGGGCTCCAAGAGGGGGGTGTTCTCACGCAAATGAACAAAGCATCCTACGGAATAATGGCCCTGGCGGTGCTGGCAGTCTGCTGCTTCGCATTCGCCACAGGCTTCGAGTCTGACGCAACGATCGACCACGACGGCGACACCGACGTCTTCAAGATCTCCACCACGGAGACCTTCAAGATCAACTATGTCCTGGACGAGGCCGATGCTGACAAGACCCTCAAGTTCAACGCGAAGGTCGTCAACAGGGCCGGAGAGACCATGGCCAACGCGGTCAGCCCCTCCACCGGTACACTGACCAGCGGAGAGGACTACACGATCACCGTGACCGTGCCCGCCAACCCCGCTAAGTACACCCTGGTAGTCGAGTATCTCGTCGACAGTGAGAAGAAGTCCGAGGACAAGTTCGCGTTCACGGCCGTCAAGCCCATCGTCCTGACGGTCAACCTGAAGGCCGACGATGTCACCCTGAACCTCGAGGATTTCGGTGTATACTTCTACATCGACGGAGAGAAGATGGAGGACAGCTACAAGACCATCACGATGAAGAGCAACGGAACCGGATCCGTCTCCTACGACTGGATCGCTGACCCCGTCGGAGAGCACAGGTTCTGTGTCAAGGCCGTCGGAGACAGCGGACTCATCACGGGACTCGACGAGGAACACATCTTCTACGCCGAGGACAACGATTACTCGCTGGTCACCGCACTGGCCTTCATCGTCCTGATCCTGCTCCTCATCTACGCGGTCAGGGTCTACCGCAAGCCCGTCAAGAACTTCGGTAAGCCCAAGTCCAGGCGCTGAGCCAAAACAATTTCAGGGGGGTCACCCCCTTTACTTTTCACTATAATTCAAAGCGAACCGAAGAAGGTCCTGCGAAGTCCCTGCGAGAACTCCTCCTCCCTCTTCCTGGATTCGAACTGGTCCTGTCCCGCCTCGCTGAAATCGAGCCAGTCATAGACCACGTCGACGAGGGTGAGCGCATCCGGCCTGGCGACGCCGAAGTTGATCTCCTCGAGGCCGTTGAGGGCCCTGTCCACATCGTCCAGGGTGCGGACGCCCTTGGAGACGGCTTCGATGGCCGCCATCATCCTGCGTATCATGTTCCATAGGAAGAAGCGGGCCCGGAACTCCATGATGAGGAGACCGTCCTCCTCCCTCATGTCTATGCTTTCCACATTGGCCGTGGTGGGCTTGTTGTCCGGCTTGCAGAACCTTGCGAAGTCATGCTCCCCGAGGAACATGTCCGCGCATTCCCTGGCAAGTGCCAGATCCATCCCTTCCGAGGGGAGGACGTACCTGTACACCCTGCCCGTGGCATAGCGCACGTTGAAATCACGATCTACGTCGCAGACCGATCTGAAGTAGATGTCCCGGCCGATGGAGTTCAGCGCCTTCAGCATGAGCCCGTCGTCATCGAATATCGAGTTGAACACTATGGCGTTGCCGAGGGCGTTGACGCCCTTGTCCGTGCGGCTCGAGAACTTGAGGTCCAGCTCCTCCGGTGACAGCTTCATCACGACGGTGAGCTTCTCCAGCACCACCGATTCCACGGTGCGTCCGCTGGGCTGGATCTGCGACCCGTTGAAATCGTCGCCCAGGTAGGCTATCTTCACGAGGACTCTTTTCATACCGAACGGAGCTTCTTCATGTGGTCGACCCTCTTCTGGACGAGGGCCCTGGTACCGATGTCGTGACGCAGGAAGATCGCGTCGCACTTGACGTACTGGACGGCCTTCTCGCAGTTGGCCTCGGCCTCCTCGAGGGTCTTGCCGATACCGACGATACCGATGGATCTGGATGTACCGGTGACGAGCTTCCCGCCCTTCTGGTCCACGTTGGCGTAGTAGACGACTGCGCCGCTGTTCTTGATGCCCTCTTCGTCCACTGTGATCTCGTGGCCGGATTCGGATTTGACACCGTATCCCTTGGGCACGATGTACTTGCAGACGGTGGCCTCCTTGTTGAACTCGATGTCGTCGCTCAGGCATCCGTTGGCCATCTGCCAGCAGACCTCCTCGAAGTTGGTCTTCAGGAGCGTGAGGACGTTCATCGCCTCGGGGTCCCCGAACCTAGCGTTGAACTCGATGATCTTGGGTCCGTTGGCCGTGAGCATGAACTGTCCGTAGATGGGTCCGCGGTAGGGACATCCCTCCGCCGCCATGGCATCGATTACGGATTGGATGATCGCTATCGCCTCGCTCCTCTCGGAAGGCGTGATGAAGGGTAGCAGGTGGTCGCAGTCGGTGTAGGAGCCCATCCCACCCGTGTTGGGGCCCACATCGCCCTCGTAGGCCCTCTTATGGTCCTGCACGAGGGGCATGGGGACGACCTTCTTGCCGTCGACGAACGCCATCTGCGTGAACTCCTCTCCGATGGCCTTCTCCTCGAGGATGACACCGGCTCCGCCGATGTTCGCATCGAAGATCTCGTTGACGTATTCCATGGTCTCGTTGAAGCTGTTGAGGTGCTCCCCCTGGACCTTCACTCCCTTCCCGCCTGTAAGCCCGACGGGTTTGACAACGATCTCGTGGTCGATCTTGCTCAGATACTCCTCCGCATCCTTGGCATTGTCGAAGTGGGCGAATCCCAGGTTGCCCTTGATCTTGTACTTGTCCACGAGTTCCCTCATGAACGTCTTCGAGGTCTCGATCCTGGCTGCCGCCTTGGTGGGTGCGGCGCACTTGACGCCGATGGCCTCCAGCGCATCGACTATGCCGACCTCCAGAGGGGCCTCCGGTCCGATGTACGCCAGTTTGACGCCGTTCTCCTTGGCGAATGCGCAGACCTTCTCCAGGTCCTTCTCGTCGCAGAGCAGGTGCTTCTTGGATCTGGCTATTATGCCGGGGTTGGCGTTCTTCATGACCGAGTAGATCTCGGCCCCCGACCTGTGCAGCGCCTCGACCGCCGCGTGCTCTCTTCCTCCTCCGCCTACTGCCAATACCTTCATGTCGATCCCTCAGAGTTTCAATGCGGCCATGATCTCGTCGATGCCCTCGTCCTTCCTGACGCTGCACTTGTAGATCTCCTTGAGACCGCCGGTCAGTTTCCTGTAGTCCTCTGCGATGATGTCCGGGTTGACCCCGACCGCATCGCAGATGTCGATCTTGTTGAGGATTGCGATGTCCGAGTGCAGGAAGATGTCGTGATGCTTCCTGACCATGTCGTCGCCCTCGGTCGTCGAGATCACGACGACCCTGTAGTCCGTTCCCAGCGGGAAGTCCGCTGGACATACCAGGTTCCCGACATTCTCGATGAGCACGACGTCGTAGTCATCGAGGTTGATCTCATCCAGCGAGTGCCTCACCAGATGGGCGTCCAGATGGCATTCCTTCTTGGTGTTGCAGTTGAACGCCTTCAGTCCGGACTTCTCGAACCTGTTGTAATCGTCCGCTCCGGTGACGTCGCCGGCTATGGCGCATACGCGCACACCCTTGGCCCTGAGCTTCTCGCCGATCTTGATGATGAGGGCGGTCTTGCCTGCTCCGATGGATCCCATGAAGTCTATTGACTTTATTCCGTGGGACTTCAGCATACGGTAGTTCTCGTTGGCGAGCTTGCCGTTCTCCTTCAGGACGTCGATCTCCATGCCGGGTTGGACTATGTGCATACCCACACGTAACCAGTGGTACGGTATTAGCCTTTGTGTTAGGGAGAGGGCGGCATCCCTGTCATGCACGTCCGCCAAGCAATGCTTTTAAGACGTTCCCACCTATCGGATGCTGAACAGCATGTATTCCGATTCGCTATCAAAGCAACTGGAGGCCCTCGGAGCGGTCGAGGGATCCAAACTGTCGGTGACCAAGGAGGGAAGGGCCAACGTGGGGACTCTGATGCCCCACCACGAGTTCAGCGCCCCGGATGTGCTCATCATCAAGGTCAAGAGCGGTTACAACATAGGCATCAGGATAACCCCGGACACCGAGATTAGGGTCCTGGAGGCCCCCGCGGAGAGGGTCAGGAAGGAAACGCCCATCGAATTCCAGAAGGGCCTTCCCAAACTGGTGCTGATAGGTACCGGAGGAACGATCGCGTCCTACGTGGATTACAGGACGGGTGCGGTCCATCCGGCATTGTCGACATCGGACATGGTGAACGCGGTCCCCGAGATCAGGGAGATCGCCAATGTGGATGCCACGGTCCTGTTCTCGATATTCTCGGAGAACATGGACGTCGACCACTGGCAGGAACTTGCCAAGGAGGTCGTGAGGCAGATCAACGACGGAGCTGACGGAATCATAATCCCACACGGTACCGACACCATGGGATACACCGCTGCCGCGCTCTCGTTCATGCTCGGCGATGTGCCGAAACCCGTCGTCCTCGTCGGGGCGCAGAGGTCCTCGGACCGTCCGTCATCGGATGCATCGAGCAACCTGATGGCATGTGCCAGATTCTGCGTGAACGGTAAGAAGTCCGGAGTGTACGTCATCATGCACGACACCTCCGGTGACGATTCGTTTGCTGTGCACATCGGAACCAGGGTCAGGAAGATGCACACATCCAGGCGTGATGCGTTCCACTCCATCAACGTGCTGCCGGTCGCCCATCTGGACAAGGACGGCAAGCTCACCATGGACATAGAGGGGCACGACGTCAGCGAAAGAAAGGCCGAGGCCAGGACCGACATGGAGAAGAGGTGTGTCCTGCTCCAGTACTATCCCGGCATGGACCCCGCACTCTTCGAGCCCATCCTGATGAACTCCAAGGGAGTGGTCATCGCCGGATCCGGTCTCGGACATGTCAACTCCAACATGGTGCCTCTCCTGAAGAAGGCCTGCGACAACGGAACGGTCATTGTGATGACCTCGCAGTGCCTCAACGGAAGGACCAATCTCAATGTATACAACACCGGAAGGGACATGCTGTCCGCCGGTGTCATCACGGTCTGGGACATGCTCCCGGAGACCGCCTACGTCAAGCTGATGTGGGCGCTTGCGAACACATCCTCGGCCGAGGAGGCCAAGGAGGTCATGAAGACGCCTCTCGCGGGCGAGATGTCTGACAGGAGGACCATCGATGTCTGAGGATTACGAGATGATGTGCGGTATCGAGATCCATCAGCAGCTCGATACGAAGAAGCTCTTCTGCTCATGCGACAGCGTCCTCCACGAGGAGGGAACCGGAGCGATCTACAGGAGGCAGAGGCCCACCACATCCGAGATGGGTGAGATCGACAGGGCCGCCCTCATGCAGTTCCAGAAGCACCTGGGATACAGGTACCAGTGCTGCCAGGGATCGTCATGCCTGGTGGAGCTGGACGAGGAGCCTCCCCACGAGTGCAACCCGGATGCGATGGACATCGCGCTCACATTCTCCGAGATGCTCGGGGCCAACATCATAGACGAGATCCACTACATGAGGAAGATCGTCGTCGACGGTTCGGACACATCCGGATTCCAGAGGACGGCACTGATCGCCACCGATGGTTCCGTGGATGTGGGGGACAGGAAGATCTCAATCCTCTCCGTATGTCTGGAGGAGGACGCCAGCCGTAAGGTCGAGGCGAACACCAGCGAGGTCCTCTGGAGGACCGACCGTCTGGGGATACCCCTCATCGAGGTGGCGACCGGGCCCGACATGAGGACGCCGGAGGAGGTCATGGAGGTGGCCTTCAGGCTGGGAACGCTCCTCAGGGCAACAAGGAGGGTCAAGAGAGGTCTCGGTACCATCCGTCAGGACCTGAACATCTCCATCCCCGGAGGGGCCCGTATCGAGCTCAAGGGTGTCGGGGACCTCAAGCTGATCCCGGACTACGTCAGGAACGAGGTCGCCAGGCAGAAGATGCTCATCCGTGTCAGGGACATACTGGCACAGAGGGGCACCAAGCCCGTGGCGTTCGAACCTGTCGACGTCACCGACATATTCAGGACATGCGAATCCAAGGTCATCAAGGGCGCATTGGACGACAAGGGCAAGGTCATCGCGGTCAGGCTCCCGGGCTTCGCCGGGGTCATGAACGGCGACAACAAGACGCTCAGGCTCGGGTCCGAGATGGCAGGCTACGCCAGGACCAAAGGCGTGAAGGGGATATTCCATTCCGACGAGCTGCCCAACTACGGTATCGAGCAGAAGTACGTCGACGACCTGAGGAACTTCCTCGGAATGACCGGCGAGTTCGATGCGTTCGTCATCTGCGCCGCGAAGGAGAAGAGGGCCACCGAGGCACTCGAGGTCGCGGTCGCCAGGGCCAACCAGGGCCTGGTAGGCGTCCCCGAGGAGACCAGGGACCCGCTCCCGGACGGAACGACGAAGTACTCCAGGCCCCTGCCAGGAGCCGCCAGGATGTATCCCGAGACGGATGTCCCGCCGATAACGATCACGGATGACAGGATGGGCCGCATAAGGGCCAGCATGCCTGAGTTCCCGGAGCAGATCCAGGAGCGTCTCCAGAAGGACTACGGAGTGAACGTCCAGCAGGCCAGGCAGCTGGTCAGGGAGTCTTACGACGAATCCTTCGAGAGGATCGCCACCAAATACCCAGATCTCGCGCCTGTAGCCGCCACGGTGTTCCTGAACATCTACAGCGAGATGCAGCACGACGGCATCGACACCACCGCGCTGACCGATGATGCTCTGATGGAGGCGTTCTCCATGCTGAAGCAGAACCGCTTCGCCAAGGAGGCCCTGCCCAAGCTCCTGAGGGAGATGGCCAACGGCACCGGTGCGGAGCAGGCCATCAAGAAGCTCGGTCTAGAGGCCGTGGACTCCGACGAGGCCAGGAAGATCATTGAGGGCATCGTCAACGAGCGTGCGGATTTCGTCAGGGAGAAGGGAATGGCCGCCATCGGAGGACTCATGGGTCCTGTCATGGGCGCCCTCAGAGGGAAGATCGACGGTAAGCAGGCCAACGAGCTCCTCACCGAAGCCATCAAGAAACTTCTAGGTTGATCAGCCGCTGTCCGGTCCTTCGGGACCGGCCACGGCATCATTCTGCTTATCCAGATAGATTATCACGAGACCGACCATGGTCAGGACTATGCCGGCCACGATCTCGAAGGTCAGCATCTCCCCGTACCAGAGCAGCCCGATCATCGTGGCGCATATGGTCTCGGAATACACCAGGATCGATACCTTCCCCGCTCCGATCCTCGCTATCGAGAAGCTGTAAAGGAACATCTGGGTCATCGTCATTCCCAAGGCGAATAGCAGCATCAGGACCAGGGCGTAGCCGTCGGTCGCCATCACGTTGATGGCATCTATCGGATCGCACATGGGCAGGGTGAATATGAAAGCGAACAGGGACACGTAGAACAGGATCCCCATGACCGACACCCCTCTCGAGGACACGACCTTGGAGCCCATGGTGTAGAAGCTGTACACGAATCCGGACCCCAATCCCATCAGCACGCCCAGCACGTTCATGTCCCCGGGGTCCGTCAGCACCCCGGTGCACAGGACGCATCCGAAGAACGCGACGATGACGGCCACGATCTTGTATCTGGTTATGTCCTCTCCGAGGAGCGGCACCGAGAACAGTATCACGAAGAACGGTGCGCTGTTGGCCAGGACGGATATCAGTCCCAGCGACACCAGGTTCGCCGATGCCACATAGAATATGGAGCTTAGTCCGAATCCCAGCGTCCCCATCAGTATCAGGATGACCAGGCTCTTGCGGTCTATGCGCAGCTCGTCCCTCCTGAAGAGGAACATGTAGGGGAACACGGCCAGTGTCAGGAAGAGGAAGCGCAGGCAGGTGACCTGTACGGAATCCAGCCCGATGGCGGCGAACTCGCGCGAGAACACACCGAGGAATCCCCAGACTACTCCGGAGAGGACCGCCGCTATGGCACCGATACTGCTTCCCATGGTTCCCATTTCCCGAATAATCGATAATAAGTGTATTCACCGCTCCACCGGTGCATCCCTCTTGATGCCGTCGTTCTGCTTGTCCATGTACAGGATCACCAGTCCGACCACCGCCAGGGCCATTCCGGCGACGACGTCCAAGGTGATTGGTTCACCGTACAGTGCGAGGCCGATGATCGCGGCGGCTATGGTCTCCGAATAGATCAGGATGGAGACCTTCCCTGCGCCGATCTTTCCCACAGCGTAGATGTAGAGGATGATCTGGCCGAGTGACATCCCGAGCGAGAATACAAGCATGATCTCCAGCACCGGGACGTTCGTGACGACGGTGGTGATGGCATCAGGGAAGTCGCACAGCGGGATAAGTGCCAGCGAGCTGAAGAGCGCGGTGTAGAACATGGCGCCCATTATCGACACGTCGCGGGATGACACCACTTTCGACCCTATGGTGTAGAAGCAGTAGATGGCTCCGACGGAGACACCCATCATCACGCCGTAGTAGTCTATGGTCTCGGGGGTGCTGAAGATCCCGGTGCATATGACGCAGCCCGTGAATGCTATCAGCAGGGAGATGACCTTGATCTTGGTGAGCTTCTCGTGGAGGAGCGGGATCGAGAACATCAGGACGAAGAACGGGTGCAGGTTGGATGTGATCGAAGCGACCGCCAGGGATGCGTGGTTGACGGACTCCATGTACGCCGCGGAACTGAAGGCCAGGCCGAAGGCGCCCATGAAGATCAGTATCCCCAGGGATTTCCTGCTGATGCGGAGCTGGTCCCTCTCGAACAGAAGGATGTACGGAAGGACGCCCAGGGCCAGGAACAGGAAGCGCATGCAGGTTATCTGCATGGAGCTCATACCGTAGGCCGTAAGTTCCCTGGAGAAAACGCCGAGGAATCCCCAGAGTACGCCTGAGGCTATACCGGCCGCCGTTCCAACCTGTTTCGTTAAATCGGCCATTGCATCCTTTCCTACGTTATTCAACGTAGTTTGAATAATTAAACTATTTCGCAATTAATACCTTAGAGTAAGGTCACTCGGTGGGATCGTTCCCGCCTATGATTACCTTCCCTTTCCTGTTGACGAGGACCAGAGCGATGAGGATCAGGGTCACTCCGATCAGCGATTCGATCCCCATGGTCTCACCGTAGAACACGTATCCCACGATGGCGGCGGCCATGGGTTCTACGAAGGTGATGATCGCCGCGATCCCGGCATCTATCTTCTCGACGGAGTAGATGAAAAGCAGGGAGGGGATGAAGGTCAGCGCCGTGCTCAGGAACAGTATCCTGATCAGGGCGTCCCCGTCGGCCGCGAACACGTCAATCGCCCCGCCGATGTTGCAGAAGGGCATGAGTGCCAGACCGCAGATTATGGATGTGTAGAACAGGACGTTGAGAGAGGAATACCCGCGGTTGGCCACGACCTTGATCCCTATCGTGTGGACGGCGAAGAACAGTCCGGACAGCAGTCCCAGGGTGATCCCCCACATATCGAAGAATCCGGGTTTCGTGATCAGTTCCATGCACATGATGCACCCGACGAACGCGATTATGCATGATGCGCCCTTGGTGGTCGTCAGGGGCTCGTGCAGGAGGGGTACGCATATCAGGACCACCAGGAAGGGGTTGATGAATTCCAGCACGCAGGCCAGGCCCAGGGAGATATAGTCCATCGCACCAAGGTAGCAGACTGAGCTGAACACCGTCCCGATTATACCCGTGGCCAGGAGGATGATCATGGTCCTCCCGTCCACCATTAGCTCCTTACGGTTCTTGACCAGGAGATACGCCAATACGATCAGCCCGACGACGGTGAAGCGTATGCAGGTTATCTGGCTGGAGTCGATGCCGGCGTCGTTGAGGTCGCGCACCACGGGTCCCAGCAACCCCCAGACGATCCCCGCGGTCAATGCGGCGAGGAAACCGGCGACCTTGTTCGACATCATGATCCCACTACCGTGCAATTTTAGTTTAGATTCCTTTACCAATGTATCTCCAGGACGCTCAGCTTCTCGAAGAACAGCTTGAGCTCTCCTATGACCTCGTAACGGCGATCCCCGATGAGGTCCCAAAGCGCGGGGGTGTCCATAAGCGATGATACGACCACAACGACCCTCCCGTTCGGGTTCAGGTGCTCCGGTGCACCCTCTAGGAGTTCGGGCAGCGGTCCGAGCCCGTCGGGCCCTCCCGACCATGACTTGGCAAGGAGTCCTTCCTCGTCAACAGGGAGATACGGGAGGTTGAACAGGATCGTATCGAATTGTCCGTCGATGTTCGAGTAGACGTCCGTCTCCATTACATCGATGCGCACACCGTTGAGCTCGGCATTCCTCCTGGTGAGTTTCACGGCTCTCGGGTTGATGTCCCCGGAAGTCACCTCACAGCCGTTCCTGGCACAGTGTATCGATACCACTCCGGAACCGCATCCGATCTCCAGGACTCTCTCCCCTTCGGACACTTTCAGGGATTCTATGAAGAATATACTGTCCTCCGAAGGCGGGTAGACCTCTGGATCGCTTAGAATGCTGATAGACGGATCGTATTCCATGATTCGCCTTCATAGTTTCGAGAACTGCCTGATGACTTCCGAGAATTCCGCTATCGTCTTGTCGGCGTCCCCATGCTGGATCCCTTCCTTGACACAGTGGTTGATGTGCCCTTCCAGGACGATCTGGCCCACGCTGCGGATCGCACTCTTGATGGCGTTGATCTGGATGATGATGTCCTCGCACGGGACGTCCTCGTCGATCATGCGGTCTACGGCCGCGACCTGGCCCGCGATCTTCCTGAGGCGTCTGTGGAGGTTCTCGGAATCCATGCATTCCTTCATGCGTTTCGGTATGGCGAGTAGGTTAAAAGAATCATTGGATGCGCTTCACTCTGACGTCGCCCTGTGCCTTCGGGGCGGATCTCATGACCTCCTCCGCGATGGCCTCCGCCTTGTCCTCCTCGCATTCGATGACGAACCTTCCGGTGACCATCAGCGCCGCTCCGATGACGCCGGGTTGCTTCTGGATGTGCGCCTCCAGCTTGTCGGCGCATTCCTGGCACGTGAGTCCCGATACGAAGAAGAGCATCCTCATACAGAGGGGATCGCGCCGAGGCATTTTTAGTCTTGGTTTGAAGGCTTGGGTGATCAAGCATCCTTCACAGCGGTATTCTCATGGGAAAAAGCGAACGGTTTCAAAAAGTCAAGAAAAGTCAAAATATTATAGTTTGACTTTTCTTTAAATACTGTCTTTGGGAATCACACCTCTTTCTTGAAAGAGGGCCAGAACGTGCTCATTCAGGATACGGATGGATATGTCTCGAATGGACGGAATGGAACCGATAGAGCCAAGGCAATCCACCAGTCCCTCCAGAGCCAACTATTCGGCAATCGATTTATCCCTGCATCTGAATGTCTGGTCCATGATCCAATTGGACATCCTTGCGGTCGGCGACCTCGAACGCGACGAGGAGGGCAACATCCTCAAGGCCGATTCCACCAGCGTGCTCATCAGGGCGCCGGGCCACAACATCGTGGTAGACCCCAGCACGAGATACCTGAGGCCGTCCGTCAAGACGTCCTTCAAGCAGATCGGTGTCTTCCCCAAGGAGGTGGACATCGTGGTGCTGACCCATTCCCACGGGGACCACCTGGAGAACCTGGACATGTACAAGGGTGCCAAGGTGTACATCCACGAGGGATCGGATCTGGATCTTCCCGACGCTAAGGTCGTCAGGGGCGAGGAGTTCAAGCTGTGCGAGGGCGTTAGATTGGTGCATACTCCGGGGCACTGCCCTGAGGAGATGTCCGTGTTCGTGGACGCGGACCGTAAGTACGTGGTCGCAGGGGACGCGATCCCCCTGGAGGACAACTTCTTCAGGAACATAGCCCCCAGGATCAACACGGACGAGGGTCTCGCATTGCAAAGTATAAAGAAGATAAGGGATTACGCCGATGTCATCATACCGGGACACGGTTTCCCGTTCATGACGGAGTGATACCATGCTCAAGAGAGAGATGCCAGAAACGCTGTACTACGACTGCCCCGAGTGCGGGGAGGAGACCGAGCATCAGATACTCAAGGGCAGGATGGGGAAGGCCTCCATCGAGGGCACCTTCAAGTGCCTGGGATGCGGGCGTGTCACTTCGGAGACCATCAAGATCCCGGAGCTCATCGAGGTCCCTGTGGTTTTCAGTGACGGAGATGTCTCGGAGACCGTCCGTACGACCATCGAGAGCAACGACATCATCCAGGAGGAGGACGAGTTCTTCCTCGACGACGGCAGGAGGGTGCAGGTCACCCACATCGATACCATCAACGGGAAGCTGGTGAAGAAGACGCTGGCCACCAATGTGAGGAAGCTCTGGGTCAAGCAGTTCGACGTCCTCAGCATCAAGGTCTCCGTCAACGATGATTCCAGGACATACTCCCTGAGGGTCGAGGCGCTGCCGGACGACGAGTTCGTCGTGGGCACCCAGCTCTCGTTCGAGGACTTCGATTGTCTAATCCACGCCATCAAGACCAAGCACAGCCTGGTCAAGAAGGGTGCCGCGGAGGCCAGGGACATCACCAGGATCTACGGCAAGTACAGGAAGAAGAGGTACGACGTCCTCGAGTTCGAAGATGATGAAGAAGAGGATTTCGAGGACTTCGATTTCGACGAAGATGACGAATGATCATTCGTCGTCTAGGATGTAATCCAGGACATCCGCGATGTTGTCCGAGACCACTGTATAGGTCGCCGCATCGCTCGTGTAGGGGTCGGTGGGGTTGAACGCTATCGACATGCCCGAATTCTTGAACATAGGTATGTCGGTGAAGGAATTCCCTATCGATACCGTGCGCTCTGGCACAGTGTTGTACTTCTCGATGAAGTGACGCACGTTTATGCCCTTGTCCTTGAGGTCGACTATCAGTTTCCCCTCTCCGGTGAGCGTCCCGTCCGGGTTGGAGCAGATCTCGTCCGCCGCGAAGTCGTCGAATCCGAACTCGTTCTTGATGAGCTGAGCGGCCTTGTCGATTCCGCCGCTGACGATCACCGATCTGATGCCGTTGTCCCTGAGGCATGCGATGGTCTCCTGGATGCCGTCGATCAGAGGCATGTTCTGGAAGAGCTTGGCAATCTCGTCGATGGTGACCTTGGGGTTCTTGGCGGTCCAGAGTCCGATGTCCCTCCTCATGAACTCGCTCTCGTCGATCTCCCCGTTGCAGTACGCCTGGTAGGCGGGCTCGTTGTCGACCTCGAAGCATTGGTGCACCCAGCACCATGAGCTCCTGAGCTTTGTCAGGACGCCGTCCATGTCGAAGCAGACCAGATCGTATCTCCCCATAGGTTCTCCTCACAGGACAGGATGTAAAGGAAGCATATAACCGAATGCGGTCACTGCTTCTTCTCTTCCTTGAGTCTTCTAACGTACTCCTCGTACTTGGCGGCCGTGTCGTCGGTCTTCATGGCCATGACGGCGTAGATGATGACGACCAGGAACATCGCGGGTGAGAGCACGGCGCAGGACATGATTAACATGTTATAATCGATCTGACCCGAGTTGTAGTAATAAATGAGCACCGCAGCTACCAACAGGATGGCGGCCACGATCGCAACCGTGACGTAGGTGATCAGTCTGAACTGCTTCTTCGGATTCATCTTTGTATTGGATGTATGCGCCAAGGATAGATAAGAATTGACGTCCCCGGCAATAGGGAACGGCGACCCAGGGCATCGTATTATATCGCAACTCGCCCTCTACTGGAGCATGATCACGATCGTGGGCACCGGGCATGTTTTCAATCTCGCGGAGCCCGTGTCGTTCATCGTCAAGAACACCTGGCCGGATGCCGTCCTGATAGAGTTGGACAAGGCCCGCTACCAGGCGATGATGGACGACTACAACGGCGTGAAGCCCCAGGGGGAGCAGAGGACCTCCACGATCTACAACAACACCGCAAAGTACCAGCAGAAGATGTCTCAGCAGAACGGGAGCCAGCTGGGGAGCGAGTTCCTCGCGGCGGTGAACACCGGGAAGCTGCTCAACGCCGCCATCGTCCCCATCGACACCGACGCCATGCGCGTCATGAACGAGATGTGGGAGGAGATGTCCAGAGGGGAGAGGTTCCGTTACAGGCTGTCCAGTCTGAAGGATTCCTTCGGCGGGGCGAAGAAGGTCGAGGAGACCCATCGCAAGTTCGCCGCCAACGAGCAGGATTACATAGAGGACATGAGGCGCAGGTACCCCACGCTGGTCAGGAAGCTGATCGACGAGAGGAACGTCTACATGGCCGACCAGATAAACGCTTTAACGGATACATACCATAACATGGTAGTAGTGGTCGGGGATGCACACGTCGAAGGGATCTGTGCGCTCCTGAAGGATGAGCACATCAGGAAGATCCGCCTGAGCGACATCATGGACCGCGAGAAGATGAACAGGATTCGCCAGATGATCTGGGACGGGAGGGAGACACTTGAAGGTTAAACTACTGGCTTGCACACCGGACGCGGACAGGATATGCGCCGCGGCGGGGAACTCATGCTATTCGGAGAAATCGTCGATGGAGATCGTGGAGGACATCGATTCCGAGAAGGTCCTCGGCAGGATCGTCGGGATGGGGCACCACTCCGTCATCGAGCATGCTGTCTTCACATTCTCCGTGGAGGGGGTCTCCCGTGCGCTGACCCATCAGCTGGTGAGGCACAGGGTCGCATCGTTCTCACAACAGAGCCAGAGGTACGTTTCCATGGACTCCGCCACTTACGTCACGCCCCATACCATCGAGGGCAACGCGGATGCGGAGAAGCTCTACGATTCCGTCATGGACGACATCTGGGATGCCTACAAGAAGCTCGAGGAGATGGGGATCCCGGCGGAGGACGCAAGGTATCTGCTCCCGAACGGATGCACCACGAACATCACCGTCACCATGAACGCTCGCGAACTGCTGCACTTCTTCTCCCTGAGGTGCTGCAACCGTGCCCAGTGGGAGATCAGGGAGATGGCCGACCAGATGCTTGCCATATGCAAGGAGGTCTCACCCGTCATCTTCAAGAACGCCGGTCCGCCGTGCGTCAGGGGCCCGTGCCCCGAGGGCAAGAAGACCTGCGGGCATCCCAGGAAGGATCTCCTCTGAGAGGCTCCTCCCTTGAATCCCCGCGAATACTTTTAAATAAGGTATCGGCTTAATCGGGTTCAGTTCGGTGACCTATATGGGAAGAATCAGACCCACATACATCAAGAGAGTCTCGATCGAGCTCCTCAACAAGTACCCCCAGGCCTTCACCAAGGACTTCGAGGGCAACAAGGAGATGGTCGCTACTCTGACAGATGTCTCATCGGTGACAATGAGGAACAGGATCGCAGGATACATCACCCGCTACCTGTCTCACCCAGAGGCATGAAAACCTCTTAACCTTACTCAAGGTACCGCAGATTTTGCCCGCGTGGGGTAGCTTGGATATCCTGTGAGATTGCGGATCTTTTGACCCGGGTTCGAATCCCGGCGCGGGCACCATACCCAATTTGTCCAGCCAGCACTATGGAGTTTCAGCCCTTTCTCTTGTAGCTGTAGTCCGACAGTGCGAAGATCGTGTAGATGATGCTTCCCGTGATCATCATCCATACACCGTAACCTACATCCGTGAACGATTCCGCGGACGCCGCATTGCCGATGTTGAGATAGATGAACGTGCTGTTGATGATCATCAGAAGTCCAATTATGACGATCATGAGTGCGGTGGTCTTGTTGGTGTTCGGCTTGATGTTGACGAGGATCGACAACAGTGCCAGTATGAAGACCGCGTAGTCCAGGAGGCCTATGTGTCCGGGGAACTCTGTGGCTGCTGTGATCAGGCCGATCAGGGCGATGATTCCGCCCATTGCGGTTATGATGGACACGATGTTGTATCTGTACTTCAGCTGACCGAGGTTCTCACTCTGCATCTTCCTCATCCTCCTTTGGCCATACCTCTCTGACTATTTCTATCTCCCCAGGCGGGAGGATCCTAGAGATCTCCTCCTCGGGGACGTTGAACTTCTTCGCGATATCTCCTGATAAACGCCCGTTCTTGTTCTTCCCGGGACGGATGACGATGTACCTCTCGCATCCCTCGAAGCACGACCCGGGTCCGCACATGACCTTCCTGGCGCCCTGGTACTCGATCTCCCCGACGTACAGTTCCATGGGGAGGTGGTACTCGTAGTTCCTCTTGCCGCGGATGATGAACGCCCCCCTGGGGACGAACTCTCCGGGGTTCGGGGTCTTACTGACCTGATCCGGGTACACCCAGTATGCGCTGCCCTCGGATATGGATGCGACCCATCCCTTAGACTGGGCGGTAGCGAACTGGCATGCCTCCCTGAGCTCCTCCTGGGATGCGGATGCGCCCTCCTTGATGATAGTGGACGGCGCGCCGTGGATGTCCGTATGCGCGTACAGGTCCTTCTCCTTCAGATGCTTCTTCACCACGCCGTCGTTGGTGTGGGCATCCCTTCCGGCGATGACCAGTCTGCCTCCGGATGTGATGAACCATTTGAACCTCTCGAACCAGAACTGCTTGGTGGGCTGGGCCCTGCCTGCCATGGCCGCCCTCTGCTTCTCCAGTCCCTTCTCCTTCTTGGTAAGCTCGGCGCGGCTCTCGTTCAGCGCCTCCTCGGCATGCTTGCCCTTCTCGCCGATCTCCTTGCTGTCCTGGTAGATGTCCGATGCGTTGGCGTCGATCCCCTTGGTGTAATCCAGGGTGATGGTCTCCTCTGCGATGACAGCGGTGACCAGGTTCTTCGAGGGGTCGATGTCCTTGACGTAGGGGATCTTCATCGCGCCCTCCTTCAGCTTGTCCCATGTGAGCCTCTTGCTCTGCTCGTTCAGCACCTCGAGGAGCTGGCTGACCTTCTGGTAATCGGTGTACAGGGCCTCCGCCTTTCTCTTCAACTCCTCGCATCTGGCTCTGTACTCGTCCACGGTCTCCTGCTGCTTCAGGATCCTCCTGTTGAGCTTCTCCACCTCGGGGTCCACGTAGGCCTCTTCCTCCTCGTCGGCCATCTGCTGCACGAAGTCGTCTATCACCGCGGACATGCTGCCGTACGATCTGGATTCCAGATCATCGTGCGAGCACATCACGATGGGTGCGAAGTCCTCGATCTTCCCGTCCTTCAGGTACGCCGTGGTCTCCGGGACGTCGATGACGTGGTTGACTATGTCCTTGATCTCTGCGTAGAGCTTCGAGAGCATCTCATCGTCCATCTCCGCCGACGGGAGCGTCTTGTCTACTCCCGCGCGCTTGCAGACCTCCTCGGCATACTGCCCTCCGAGGTTCACCGCGGTCGCCAGCGTTCTGACGCAGTCGGCATCCGATTCCCTGAAGGCCTTGACGAAGTCCTCCTCCGAGGATTCCACAGGATTGAACCTGGGCTGGGGCCAGAGGTAGGGTTCCTTGGGACGGACCTTACGGTCCCTCATGGTCTTCTGGATCAGACAGGTGTCGATGATCCCGTCCTTGACCAGGAGCACGTTCCCTCCTCCGAATATCTCGAATATCAGCTTGTATTCCGAATCCGCCTTGAGGAGCTCCATCTCGATGACCCTGTCGAAGCCTACCTGCCTGACCTTGCCTATGCGGGCGTTGTCGATGTACTTCCTCAGATAGGTGGCGAAAGAGGTCGGCTGTACAGGCGTCTCCGGTTTCCTGGCCGGTGAGTACAGCCACTTCTTGTCCTTGAAGAAGAGGTCCTTCTTGCCTTCGCCCTGCACGTTGATGCGGAACAGCACGTTTCCCGCGCCCCACTGGAAGATCTTGTCCATATGGGCGCCCTCGAGGGCCGAAAGCTCTGTTGCGATGGAACGGACATCGAAGGAGCTCATCTCTTTCTTCATGCCACGGGCTAGGGATATCAATTTGATAAATTGTCCGCTGACCCATCCGAATCCTGCAACATATAAATCCACAGAACGGAGTTCAATTCACATGTCCGAAAAGGTCCTGTTCATATCATCGAGTCTGAGAGCAAGAAGCAATTCCGAGATCCTCGCAAAAGAGGCGGAGAAAGGAGCGAAGGATGCAGGTTTCGAGACCGAGTTCCTCACGCTCAAGGACAAGGACATCCAGTTCTGCAAGGGCTGCCTGACCTGCATGAAGACCGAGAAGTGCATCATCAAGGACGATGTGGCGGGGATCATCGAGAAGGTCAGGAACGCGGACATCCTGGTGTTCGCCACACCCATCTACTATTGGGGCCTCAGCGGACAGCTGAAGACCCTCTTGGACCGTATGGAACCGATCTATTCCCACGAATACAGGTTCCGTAAGGTCTACCTCATGGTCACTTCGATGGTGCCTGGATCCTACGGATATAAGACCACCGAGATCGGCCTGCAGGGCTGGGTGGACTGCTTCCACGAGTGCAAGATGGCGGGGACCTTCAGCGGGGACGGTGTGGACCTGAACAAGATCGACCAGGACCCTAAGTACGAGCCGCTTCTCAAGAAGGCATTCGAGTTCGGAAAGAATCTGTGATCATTCCTTGGGGCAGGAGATCTCCATCAGGTCCTCGATCATGTGATGGAGGTACTCCGTCTCGGGGGATTGAACCGCCTTGTAGTACACTTCCTTTCCCTCGCGTCTCCCTTCGATGAGGCCGCTCTCCTTCAGGGAGCGGAGATGATGGGAGACCGCCGGGCTGGACATGTTCATTATGGAGGAGATGTTGGTCACGCACCCCTCGTAATGGCACAGGAGCCAGAATATGCGCATCCTGGTGCCGTCAACCATCTGTGCCAGCACCTTCGAGACCTGATCGAATCCGTCGGTCTTTGAGAGCAGCTCGCGGAACGATTCTATGCTGCTGATGTCCCCGTGGTCATGCGGTAAGACGGTCTTGGCCATGGTCCTCCTCCGATAATCAGTATGCCAATCGCGGAGTTCATTTAAATATCTGTTTAATCATATCAATTAAACAGATACTTAATCGTTTAATTGAGGGAATCCGATGAAGAAGAAATACAAGATCGAGGTGGACTGCGCGAACTGTGCCATGAAGATGGAGGAGGCTGCGAAGAAGACCCCCGGTGTGGCCAATGCGACAGTGAACTTCGTGATGCAGAAGATGGAGGTCGAGTTCCAGGAGGGCGCGGACCCCGCTGCCGTCATGAAGGAAGTCCTCAA
This sequence comes from methanogenic archaeon mixed culture ISO4-G1, assembly GCA_001563305.1. Lineage (NCBI taxonomy): Archaea > Methanobacteriati > Methanobacteriota > Methanomicrobia > Methanomicrobiales > methanogenic archaeon mixed culture ISO4-G1. The sequence goes on along the minus strand of CP013703.1, from coordinate 1,463,315 downwards.
GAACTGCAAGAAGGTCGAGAGCGACTGCGAGATCGAGTTCTGACAATTCAATAAGGCATCGAGATGTTGAGGAAGAAGCAGAAGAAGATGTTTGCCAGGATAGTACTGGCATCGGTCATCACCGCCATCCTGATGGCGGGCTCCTTCCTGGGACTTTTCCAGCTGGAGAAGGAGTACCTCTTCCTCCTCTATCTCATCCCGTATCTGATAATCGGATATGATATACTGATCAAGGCCGCCAAGGGCATCGGTCACGGGCAGGCGTTCGATGAGAACTTCCTGATGGCCGTGGCCACCCTGGGCGCGCTCCTGCTGGGGCTCACCTACACAGGGGACTTCGACGAGGCCGTCGCGGTCATGATATTCTACCAGATCGGGGAACTGTTCCAGCAGATCGCCGTCGACAAGAGCAGGACGAGCATCTCGAAGCTCATGGAGATCCGCCCCGACAGCGCCTTCGTGGAGCAGGACGGGGAACTGGTGGAGGTGGACCCGGACGAGGTCGCCATCGGTTCGGAGATAGTGGTGAGGCCGGGAGAGAGGATCCCGATAGACGGTTTCGTTACAGGCGGGTCGTCATCGCTGAACACCTCCGCGCTCACCGGGGAGAGCATCCCCCGCGACGTCACCGTCGGAGACGAGGTCCTGAGCGGATGCATAAACCTCTCAGGCGTCCTGAGGATACAGACGACCAAGGAGTTCGGGGAATCCACCGTATCCAAGATCCTGGACATGGTGGAGAACGCCAGCAGCAGGAAGTCGAGGTCCGAGGCGTTCATCACCAGGTTCTCCAAGGTCTACACTCCGTTCGTCGTGTGCTGCGCGCTCCTGCTGGCAGTGGTCCCGGCAGTCATCCAGATCAGCATGGGCCTGGAACCGGAATATCAGCAGTGGATCTACCGCGCGCTGACCTTCTTGGTGATCAGTTGTCCGTGTGCCCTGGTGATAAGCATCCCATTGGGATTCTTCGCTGGTTTGGGCGGTGCGAGCAAAGAGGGGATCCTCATCAAGGGATCCAACTACCTGGAGGCATTGGCTAACGTCGACACCGTCGTATTCGACAAGACTGGTACTTTGACCAAAGGGGTGTTCGAGGTCACCGATGTCATCAGCGATAAGGTGTCCCGTGAAAGGCTGTTGGAAATGGCGGCCGCGGCGGAGTCCTCTTCACCCCATCCGATAGCCGCAAGCCTGATCCGTGCCCACGGGCAGGACATCGACCGCTCCAGGGTGACGGACATCGTGGACATGCCCGGGAAGGGCGTTTCCGCGAAGGTCAACGGCACGGAGGTCGCCGTGGGGAACACCAGGCTGATGGAGCAGCTGGGAATAGCCTGCGAGGAGGTCTCCGCGATAGGGACCACGGTTCATGTGGCCATCGACGGGGAGTATGCCGGTTACATAACGATATCAGATACCGTCAAGCCCGAATCCGCCCAGGCGATCAGGGAACTGAGGAAGGCGGGCATCCGCAAGACAGTCATGCTGACCGGGGACTCCGATGTCACGGCGAAGAAGGTCGCGACTGAACTGGGGATAGACGAGGTCCACGGCCAGCTCCTCCCGGGGGATAAGCTTCAGGAATTGGAGTCCATATTGGCCGACGGAAGGAATGGTTCCGTGGCGTTCGTCGGGGACGGCATCAACGACGCGCCTTCCCTGGTGAGGGCGGACATCGGCATCACCATGGGTTCCATAGGTTCGGATGCCGCGATAGAGGCGTCCGACGTCGTGATCATGGACGACGACATGATGAAGATCGCCACCGCCATCGGTGCATCCCGCAAGTGCATGGGAATCGTCCGCCAGAACATCGTCGGCACGCTCCTGGTCAAGTTCGGTTTCCTCGCGCTTTCCGCAATAGGCTACGTGGACATGTGGCTGGCCATAATCGCAGATGTCGGTGTGATGATCGCGGCGGTGCTGAACTCGTCACGTGCGCTGAGATACAGGAAGCGACCGGCGAGCCCACATCCATCATCTTTTTAATGTAGTTCGGCATAGCCGCCAATACACATGCCGTTGTGGCTAAGGGGTATAGCGACGCCTTGGTAAGGCGTAGGTCGAGGGTCCGATTCCCTCCAACGGCTCTCTTTTTATCTTCTCTGGAACATACCGTATCATGCAGCCCTGGGTCCGCAACTATGCGCTACCGACGCTCGCCATCGTCGCAGCCGTCCTCATCTACGTGTTCACGATAGGAGGAGGTATCCTGGACAATTTCGCTCTGACGCTGTCCGTGTGCTTCTTCCCGGTCGGCATCATCGGTCTGTACATGTACGCGGAGGGCAAGGGTTACCAGAGCATCAACGGGGTCGACTGGTCCGCATACACGGAGCAGGAGAGACCGAGAGCGGCAGCCTACGTGGGGAAGTACGTGATCATCAGCATGGTGATCTGCTGCATCTCGATCGGCGTGCTCTTCCATAACATCCTTATGGGGATCATCGTGCTGGTCGCAGGCATAATCGTGTGCATATACCCGATCGTGACGATGGAGAAGGGCGTGGCCCGCGAGTTCGTCCCGAAGTCCACCGGTGCGAAGGTCGGGTTGTTCATAGTCACCGTCGCCGCATGTCTCGTCCCATCCGCCCTGTTGGATCAGATGGATTTCACCACGGACAGTGTCACGGTGGAATTCGGGGATGACGGCATCTCCCTCGGTGCGCCGTTCGTCGCGACCAAGACATTCGCTTACGACAAGATCGAAGAACTGGAATTGGATCCGGACTTTGACAAGGGAAGACGCATGATGGGTTACGGGACGCCGTACATATGCAGCGGGACCTTCGAGAACGAAGTCTTCGGGAAGTACACGCTGATGTCCTACACCAAGGTCAAGCCTGCGGTATTCTTCCTGTATGACGGAAGATACTACGCGTTCAACCAAGCGGACGATGAAATGACCCAGCAGGCCTACGACACATTGGTGTCGAAGGTCGGGGCCTGATAGTTTTCCTCAGAGAGGACGGGGCGATGCCCCGCTCATCTCATCAGATAGAAGACGAAACCGGACCAGATCTTCGGGAAGAAGAACGTGGTCTTCTTGGGCATCCTCTTACCGATCATCGAGAGGTTCCAGATTGTCTGGAGCTTGGGATCGTTGAGGATGATGGCCAGATCGTGCTTGTTGGCATCCATCTGGGCCTTCACGGAGTCGTACTCCGCATCGTAGGATATCGTCGCCTTGCCCTCGTCGGATTTGTACACTCCCTTGAGGATCTTCTCCTGTGCGACGTAGGTGTCCAGCTTCCACATGGGTTCATCGGAATCGTAATCGGCCAGCATGCACTTGCCTGACCTGAACATCAGTCCCATCATGTGGTCCTTGAGCTGTGATTCCATCTCCTCCCTGGAGACCTCGACGGTCCTGAGAGCGGAGGAGATGCCCTTGACGGCGTTCTTCTCCGAGATGTTCTCGGTGTCCACCAGCCTGTGGGTGGGCCAGATGACGAGTCCCTCGTCGTTAGCCGCGACCAGTGTCGCGAGCACGAATGCCTTCTTCTCGTTGCCGGGGTTCTCCAGCGAGTAGTTGAGGGCGGTCTCGTACCTGTGGTGGCCGTCCGCGATGAGCATCTTCTGGTTCTTCAGCTGCTCGGTGATCTCCTTGCAGATGTCCCTGTCGGCGAGCCTGTAGTACTTGTGCTCCACGCCGGCCTGGTCCTTGTACATGTAGATGAGCCTGGCGTTGCCGGAGATCTTCTTGTTGAGCTCCGGTGTCAGGCCCTCGAAGATGCCGAAGATGGATTCCAGATGCGCCTCCATGTCCCTGAGGAGGTTGAGACGGTCCGCCTTGACCTTGGAGAACGTCTCCTCGTGGGGGATGATGTTGCCTTCCTCGTACTTCTCCGTCCTGAGGATACCGACGATCCCGGTGCGGGTGCGCGGTGTACCCTTGTCGTCGAACCTCTGCTCGTAGATGTAGAACGAATCGTCGTCCTGCTTCAGCACCCCGTCGGCGATCCACTGGTCCAGGGTAGCCCTGGCGGAGTGGTATCTCTTGTCTGCGTCCTGCTTGAGGGTCAGGTTCGTGACGTTGTGGGGATGGGACTGGAGCTCCTTGAGGTAGTCATCGCTGATGACGTCGTAAGGAGGGGAAATGCGGTCCTCCTCGTGCTCTCCGTTGCTGAGGTTCGGTCTGTATCCGGCGAATGGAAGGAATGTTACCATCTTTGCACCTTATGAGAGGATGCACTGCTCATATTTGTTCATTGAGGGTGGTAGGCCAGGGTCGGGATTCCTTCATGAGCATGGTCCCATTATAGACCCGACCGTATTTTGCCATATCCAGGGTTATGGTCAACTAAAATAGACCGATAGAGTTGGACGATTGTCGAATGCAGATTACGTGCATCGTTATATATTGGATGATACATCCAATCGGCAAGGTGTTCATTTGGACAAGAAGATTATAGCAATCGCTCTCGTCGCAATCATGGTCGTCGCCGGTGCCGGAGGTGCATTGATGCTCCTCGGCGGCGGTGGTGCCAACAACGTGAAGGCGACAGGGAACCTCCCCGTGTTCGGTAACGCGAACAACGATGATGCAATCGATCAGAAAGACGTCGACCTCATGAACAAGCTGTTGGCCGACGATACCATCAGCAGAGCTGAATACGACTTCCTCGATGCAAACCAGGACGGTAAGTTCGACAAATCGGACGTAGAGCTGGTCCAGAAGATCATCAAGAGGGAGAAGTGCGACATATTCTACATGAACTGGGAGGACAAACCCCAGAAGCAGTCGTTCCCCGTCACCGCGGATAAGATCTGCATTAACAGGTACTTCTTCGTCGAGCTTCTCGACATTCTCGGAATGACCAAGAACCTCAAGCTCGCATCCACATCCCTCACGGAGTCACGTGCGGGAATCTACGATCTGCCCGCAGGAGTCGCCTCGTACGTGGGCGGAAAGGCCCCTACGACCGAGAGGATCCTCGAGGAGAAGTGCGACTTCATCCTTGCAGACACATGGGACACCAAGGTCTGCGAGGCGGCCATGGAGGCCGACCCCAAGATCACAACCCTGTACATCGACATCTACAGCTACGGTAACCTGATCAGATTCGTCGAGATCATGGGACTGCTCGTCAACAAGACCACTGAGGCCCAGAAGTACGCATCCTTCGTCAACGGTATCAACGATTACATCGAGAACGGTATGAAGGGTGTCACGAAAACCAAGTTGGCACTTGCCCACTATTACGCGAGCAGTTCCGACGCGAAGACCGGTTATGAGGTCAAGCCCTGCAGCTCCCCCTACCTGATGGAGTGTCTGGCCGATGTGTTCAACACCGAGCCCAACACCAAGAACGGACACTACTCCGTCGACAACGAGTGGACATACAAGAACTACAAGAAGTCGTTCGATGCGATGCTCATCCTCTACGAGAACTATGGAACCGGACTCACGCTGACCAAAGAGGACTTCAACAGCCAGATCGCGGCACAGGAGGAGGCGTTCAGTCCTATCTCCATCAAGGCCGACGGCAACCTCTACCATGCGGTGTACTTCACCATCACCTTCGGAAGCTATGCATACCTCCCGATGGTCGCCCACATGCTCTATCCCGAGAAGTTCAGCGAGGACAAGGGATGGGAGTACCTCCAGAAGTACTTCAGTGACTTCACATCCGTTGATGTGGACGTCAAGAACGATGGTGCCTGGTTCGCCCTCTGAGACGATCAGAACAATCTTACGAAACCGTTTCCAAACTATTTCCTTCCCCCGGAGAAGACAGGATGAGCGGAGATCAGTCCAGTATAACGAAGGCCGCCGTGAACGAATGGCTGCACAGTGAAAGCGAGGTCGTGAAGGAGGACGTGCAGGAGTACCACCACTTTAACCACCTGAAGTACGTGTTCATAGTGGTATGCATAGTTATCGCCTTCATCACCGCAGGCTATGCGCTGTCCATCGGGGAATACGACATCTCGTTCCTGCAGACGTATCAGCTGGTCTGGGACCACATAACCGGCAATGTACCGGAGGATATGGCCATCGAGGACTACGTCGTCTGCATCCACCGCGCACCCAGGGTCGTCGGGGGTATACTCGCGGGTATGGCCCTCTCCATCGGAGGAGTCATGATGCAGGGTATCCTGAAGAACCCTCTCGCCGATACCTACACCACGGGAATCTCCAGCGGAGCATCTCTGGGTGCCACGCTGGCCATCTGTGCCGGTTTCACCGTCGTCGCTGGACAGTATTCCCTGGTCATTAACGCGTTCATCTTCTCGCTCATACCGATGTTCGTCATCATCTCGGTCTCGAAGCTGAAGAGCGCTTCCGTCACCACGATTATCATGGCCGGTATCGCCGTCATGTACCTGTTCAACGCGGTCACGTCGCTCATGAAGATATGGGCGGAGAACGCGGCATTGGCTGCGGTCTTCGAATGGAGCGTCGGAGACCTCACCGGATTGAAATGGGAGGAGGTCGTCGTCATGGCGATCGTCGTCATCCCCGGAACGATAATCCTGTATCTCATGGCCGAGAAGCTTAACGCGATGACCATGGGTGACGAGCAGGCGAAGACGCTGGGGATCAACGTCGAGAAGTTCCGCATAGCCAGCCTGCTGGTCACGTCCCTTGTGACCGCCGCGGTTGTCTGTTTCACTGGACTCATCGGATTCATAGGACTCGTATGTCCGCATATCGTCAGGATGTTCATCGGTTCCGACAACCGTCTCCTGCTGCCGGCATCGGCGGCGTTCGGAGCGGCGTTCCTGATAGTCTGCGACGTTCTCGGAAGGGTGATATTGGCGCCCACCACGTTGCAGGTCGGAATCATCACCGCGTTCATCGGAGGTCCGATGTTCCTGTATCTGATCATCAAGCAGCGCAGGACGGGGTGGTGAGGATGACCAAGATAGACATCAACCATCTGGATTTCGATTACTCCTCGGATGCCAAGGTACTCCACGACATCGATCTCCATTTCGACGGGAACGGATTGCTGTGCATCGTCGGTCCGAACGGGGTCGGTAAATCGACGTTGGTCAGGTGCTTGAACGGACTGCTGAAGCCAACGGCCGGATCCATAGTGGTCAACGGGACGGACATCAAGGAACTCAATGCGAAGCAGCTGTCCGAGATCATGAGCTTCGTCCCGGCGACGACATCCATAGCTTTCCCGATGTCCGTCGTGGATTCCGTTCTCATAGCCATGGAGAAGAAGGACCGCTGGCACAGATCCGACGAGGACATCGCCAAGGTCTATACGGCACTCAGTGTCCTGCGCATCAAGGATCTGGCACTCAGGAACTGCAACGAGCTTTCCGCCGGTCAGATCCAGAAGGTCGCACTCTGCCGCGGTATCGTCAGGAACTCGGAGATCATGATCCTGGACGAACCCACGGCCAATCTGGATATCAAGCACCAGATCTTCGTATCGGATTTCATGCACGAGCTCTCCCAGGAATCCGGGAGCACCATCATCATGATCAGCCACGATCTGAATATCGCCGCGAGATATGCGGATCAGATCATCGTCATGGCCAAGCCCGGCGTCATCTACGACGTGGGAAGGCCTGAGGACACGATCACAGAGCAGATGATCAGGGACGTCTACGACGTGGATTCGGAGGTCGTCATGAAGGACGGCCGTCCGTACGTCTTCCTGAACAGTGCACTCAACTGGTGATTTCACCAGCAGGGATTAAGAATCGTCCCGCGGATTACGGAGCATGGCCACTGTCAGCAAGGTCATCGGAGAAAGGGAGATCTGCATCCGCGAAGGGAGAAAGGATCTCTGCGTCATCACGTTCTTCGCTGACTTCGACGAGAAGTTCCTGCCGGAACTCATCGGCTCGATTCCGGAGGTCACCGTCGCTGCCGTGAGGATCGACGATTGGAACCATGAGATGTCCCCATGGAAGGCCCCGCCGGTATTCGGGAACGAGCCCTTCGGGGACGGTGCCGGGGACATGCTGGACTTCATCACCGACGTGCTGATCCCGGAGCTGGGCTGCGAAAGGTACGTGATCGGAGGCTATTCCCTCTCGGCACTGTTCTCGCTGTGGGCTTGTTATCGGACGGATTCGTTCTGCGGATGTGCCGCGGCATCGCCGTCGGTCTGGTTCCCGGAGTGGGATTCCTTCATCGCGAACAATTCTATCAGGACGGGCCTGGTGTACCTCAGTCTCGGTGACAGGGAGGCCAAGACCAGGAATCAGGTCATGGCCACCGTTGCGGACAGGATCAGGCTGCAGTACGATCTACTCTCAGAGCAAATCGGAAGTGACAAAGTACTCCTCGAATGGAACGCGGGCAACCATTTCAAGGACGTCACGAAGAGATGTGCCAGATCGTTCGAATGGGTGCTCGGGAATCTGTGATTCGCAGCACCTACCAAAATGGTTGTTCATTTACATCTTTATAATAAAGACCAGACAATCACATCCTGTCGGCGTTAGAGATCCGGCAAGTAAAAACAGGAGGCATCTGATATGAGCAGGACAGTATTGGGATACATGGGAATACCTTTCTCCAACAGTGAGGAGATGGCGGTTGTGTTTTCCAAGAAGTTCGGCTTCGAGGATGTCGAATTGGTCCCGCTGATGAACTCCAGGAACGTCATCGACGCCCTTCTGGACGGAAGGATCGAGTACGGTGTAATGGCAGTCGAGAACAAGTTCGCCGGGATCGTCATCGAATCCCGCGATGCGATGGAAGGCGTCAAGGGCCTGAAGGAGCTGGACACCATGTGGTCTCCGATCCATCACTGCGTCTTCAAGAGGAGGCCGGAGGACAGAGTCACCAGGCTCGTCTCCCACATCCAGGCGCTGAAGCAGTCCGAGGGGAATCTCAGGAGATTGTATCCCGGAGCGGAGATGGAGGAGTGCGAGGATACCGCATATGCGGCCGAGATGCTCGCTAATGGTGAATTGCCCGAAGGCTCCGCCGCCGTATGCAGGAGGGACGCCGGGGAGCATTACGGCCTGTATCTTGACAACGAGAACGTCGAGGACAACAAGGAGAACATGACGAGGTTCTCACTGGTCAGGCTGGAATGACAGTTCCTGGTCCATTATCGTGAGTGCGGCCATCGCCTCTACCACAGCTACCGCACGTGGGACGATGCATGGGTCGTGCCTTCCCTTGATCTCGATGGTGTCGTCGCACATCCTCTCCAGGTTCACGGTGCCCTGCTTCTTGGATATCGACGGCGTGGGCTTGAACGCCACATCGAACGTCAGCGGCATCCCGTTGCTCATCCCTCCGCATATCCCGCCCATGTGGTTGGAGGATGCGGAGATCCCGTCGTCCTTCATACAGTACTGGTCGTTGCTCTGGGAACCCCTCATGGCCGCAAGGCGGAATCCGTCGCCGAATTCCACACCCTTCACCGCGGGGATCGAGAACATCATCCTCGCGAGGGAGACGTCGAGCGCATCGAACCAGATGCCTCCGAATCCGATAGGGAGGCCGGTGGCCATGCAGCTCACGACCCCTCCGACGCTGTCGCCGTCCTCTGCCGCTTCGGTGATGACGTCGCCCATGAGGCGGTCGAATGTGTCGTCCGCGGCGCGGGTCCTGAACTGTCTGGATGCCAGGATGCTGTCGAAGGTGCGGACGGTATCGTCTCTCACGTAACCTATCTGTTTGGTGTACGCGGCGATACGGATGCCTTCCGATTCCAGATACTGCCTGGCGATGGCCCCTGCCGCGACCAGCGGTGCGGTCATCCTCCCCGAGAACTGGGCTCCGCCGCTGACGTCGAAGTCCTTGTACTTCATGAGCGCCGGCAGGTCCGCGTGTCCGGGCCTGGGCGTTATGTTGAATCCTGAATAGGACGAGGAGTTCCTGTTGGTGTTCATTATCTTCAGCAGGACGTAGCGCGATGCCACCTTGCCGTCCGTCACACCTTCCTCGAAGATCACCGCGTCAGGCTCCTTCCTGGGGGTCCCGATGCCTGCGGACGGCTTCCTGAGGTCCATCTGCTCCTGGATGCCGTCGAAGTCGATCTCCATCCCAATGGGAAGGCCTTCTATGATGCACCCTATGCAGTCGTTGTGACTCTTGCCGAAGAGGCTGATCCTCAGTTTGTTCCCTACAGAGTACATCTCAGCACCTCAGTCCGATGGAACCCATCCTCTCGACGAATCCTGGATACGACACGTTCCAACATCCGTCGTTTTCCATGGTAACGGGTCCTTCCGATATCAACGATGCGATTGCGGCGGACATGAACAGCCTGTGATCCCCGCCGTGCTCGATCCTTCCGCCCTTCAGCCTTTCCACGCCGTTTATGATGCAGCCGTCGTCGGTGCCCCTGATATCCGCTCCCAGGGACGAGAGCATCTTCTCCACGGATGCGATCCTGTCGCTCTCCTTGAATCTCAGCTGAGGCGCGCCGTAGAGCCGGCTCTTGCCGTCGGCCGTGCTCATGAGGACCGCCACTATCGGGAAGAGGTCTGGCACATCCGACATGTCGATGTCGCAGGCCTTCGGTCTGCCAGTACGTGTGCATGTTATGCCCCCGTCGGACACCTTCACGCTGCAGCCCGCGTCCCTGAGGATATCGACGATCTTCTTGTCCCCCTGAGGGTCATTCAGGTCCAATCCGTTCACCGTTACGCTTCCGGACAGTCCGCCAGCGACTAGAGGGAATGCAGCGGACGAGAAGTCGGACGGTACCGTGAAGTCCTTTGCCTGGTATTGCTGCGGTTCCACATGGAATCCGTCAGCCATCTTCCGGACCTCGATACCGAAGTGCCTCATCATCGAGAGCGTGATCTCGATATAGGGCTTGGAGACGAGCTCTCCTTTCAGCATGATGTCGACCGGCCTCCCGATGAGGGGTGCGGTCATAAGCATCGACGATACGAACTGGGAGCTCATCCCCCCGTCGATCTCGATGCGGTCGGCAGTGATCGGCCCCCTAATGCGCACGGGTGCCTTGCCCCCGTTGGAATCGCATCTCACGCCGCATCCTTCCAGCGCTTCCAGCAGAGGCCTCATGGGCCTCTTGCGTATGGAATCGTCCCCGTCGATGACGGTCTCCGAATCGAACAATGCCGAGATACCTGCCATGAGCCTCATGGTGGTCCCGGAGTTCATCACATCTATGGATCCGGGGGCGTGAAGCTTGCCTGAGATGACGATCAGTCCGTCTGGTGTATTCTCGACCCTGGCACCCATCGCCCTTACCGCATCCGCGGTGGCACGGGTGTCGAACGAATCCAATGGATTGGATATCTGGCACTTGCCGTTTGACAGGGCCGCCATGATGATCGCTCTGTGCGTGTAGCTCTTAGACGGGGGCACATCCACGGTGCCGTTCGTGCTTCCGCCGAGGAATTGGATGTCCATGTTCATCTGGTCTCCGTGAGGATGTATCTGCAGCCGAGCTGCTCGGCGATCTCCTTCCCTTCGCCCCTCCCGGCCAGTATGGCCGTGGCGGGTCCCGTGCCAGACGTACCGGCGGCCAATGCCCCGAGTTTGAGGGCCTTCTTCGACAGGGGGTTGGGCTGTCCTATCATGGTATCGACGGCCTCCCCGTTCCTGATCATGACGTCCAGATAGTCGTGCTCTATCCTCGGGGCCATCTTCTCGAATCTGTCAGAGAGCTGTCTGTACTTCTCCACCGGGACCTTGTCCTTCGTTATGGAGCGGTCCGGGAGGCAGACGACCACGTCGCATCTGGGGATCTCTTTCCTGAGGATCAGCTCGTTGGTCCTGTTATCGGTGACGACCAGGCCTCCGAGGTGGCATCCGCAGGCGTCGTCGAACGCCCCGGTTATGGTGACCTTGCAGTATTTGGCGCATTCCACGCCCAGTCTTACGACCTCCAGCGGGCCCTTCTCCACACCGTAGCTGTCGAGGACCGCGGAGATCACTGCATTGCATACGGAACTGGAGCTCTTCAGCCCCCGCGACGGAGGGATGTCCGTGCGGACGGTGAGCTCGAACCCTTCCGTCTCCTCCCCGATCCATTCCAATGCCCTCCTGGCGCAGACCTCCGCAAGCCTGGGGTTCAGGTTCGGTCTGTCCACTAACTCTATTCTGACCGAATCCGATGGTGTGAATTCCGCATCCGTGCGGAGGCCGATGCCTATGGTGGAACCTATCCCGCAGGGTATCGCGTTCATGACCGAGACGGCACCGTAGGACGTACCGTGCCCACTCATTCCAACGCGCTCCTCATGACATCCGTGTCAGGGGTGTATCCGAACCAGATCTCGAAGGATTTGGCCCCCTGTCCGACGAGCATGTCCTTGCCGTCGATCAGGCCGCATCCTCTGGCCTTCGCCTCCTTGATCAGAGGCGTCTCCCTGCCGTAGACCATGTCGAACACGGCCATCCCGTCGCGGAGTCCCGTGAGGTCCGCAGGGTATTCGCCCTCCACCAGTCCGATGGGGGTGCAGTTGATCAGTAAATCTATTCCGTCCAGTGACCCGTTGTTCTTCTGGATTCCGAAATCGTCGCAGAGCTGCTTCACGGTCTCCTCGTTGCGTCCGCAGATGTACGTGTCGCATCCGGATTCGGTGAGCGCGTAGGCGGCCGCTCTGGCCGCTCCTCCGGAGCCCATGATCAGGGCCTTCGACGACTTGAGGTCCATCCCGCGCAGCGCGTACTCTATCCCCGTGACATCGGTGTTGCTGCCGTTGAGTGAGCCTCCCAGATTCACGATCGTGTTGACCGCTCCTACCTTCTCGGCGGTGTCGGAGATCCTGTCCAGATGGGACATGATGTCCCTCTTGTACGGGATGGTGACGTTCATCCCCCTGATGTCATACTCCCTGATGACGTCCTCGACATGGTCGAGATTCGGTGATTCGAAAAGGAAGTACTTCCCGTTGATCCCCTTTGATTGTATCGCGGCGTTCTGCATCGCAGGGGACATGGAATGTCCCAACGGATATCCGACGAGCCCGACGATCCTGCAGTCGTCCCCGAGGGCCTCCATCTCCTCCGCGCTTAGCTGCCCGGGGGCGGTGGATTCGCCGTGGTATCCGAACGTGAACTCGTTGCCCAGGAGGTTCTGCCTGATGCGTGTGACCTCGCCGATGGCACCCATCCCCAGAAGGACGTGCTTCCTATCCAGCCTCTGGGATGCCTCCATGATGCTGTGCAGGTCAGTGAAAGATGATGCTATGAAGGCCCCTTTGGAGATCTCCTGATCCCCTTCGCTCAGCATCCCAACTATGGAATCCGCGTCGGGCGTCCTCTCGAAATCGTGATAGGACTTGATCTTCCTGTGTGAGGTCCGTATGTCCCTCTCACCGACATCGACCAGCCCGCTGAACGAGTCTGGCACTTCTGTGATGTCCTTTCCGCAGAGGGTCAGCAGGAGCTCACCTTCGGCATCCTTCGGTATGCCGTCGTAAACATCGAGGCGAATCTCGTGCATCTCCGCGCCCTTCCTCAGGGGTACGGGGGAACCATATGTCGTGCAGACCTTCATTCACTTCTCCGAAATCGTTTCGTCTATGGCCATGCCGAAGTGCCTTCCTCCGGATTCCAGTTTGGCCAGGACCTTGTCGCCGGGAACGATGGCAGTGACGGATTTGGCCCCGTCCTTCTTGACCATCTTGATGGTCTCGGCGTTCTGGAGCATTACGGTGAACTCCCTGTTGCCGTCGGTGGCGGTGACCATCAGGAGAGGTCTCTTCTCGACCTTGCACCTGCCGACGGATGCGACCCTGGTGTTCCCGTCGCGGTCGCAGACCAGCACGCTGTCCCCGGCCGAGATCTCGGAGAGGTATCTGGTGCCTCCTCCGGGGACCTCCATGTACGAATGGACTGCGCCGGCGTTGACCCTGAACGGTCTGCTGGCCACGTAGCCGTTGTCCTCGCTCTCGGATTGGATGAGGAACAGGCAGCTGGAGTAGGATCCGATGAGCATTCCCTCTCCGGGGACCATCATGCTGCTGGTGTCGATGCAGACCCTGTCGCCCATCTCGACCGCTTCCACGGATACGACGGTGACCTCCGAGAGGTTCTCCGCTGCGGTGTCTGGGATCTCGTCCCTGAACTTGTGCACTGCCAGAGGATCGTCCACGTCGATGACTATCCCGTCCACTCCCTTCTCCATGGTGGTGATGAACAGTTTCGCCTCGTCGATGTTCCTGGCGCACGCGAAGACGCTGGTGCCGGTGCCTCCGAACTTGGCGATCATGTTCTCCAGCGGGATGACGGTCCAGTCCGATGTGACGACGATGACCCCTTTCCTCTTCCCGGCCAGCGACATGGCGTGCTTCTGGGCCTCGGGGGTGTCGATGTCGACGAGCTCGTAGGAATCACCCACGATCCTCCCGCCGTCGATGTATATGGCCTCCATCTTCCCCAGCTGCTCGAAGGACTCGTCGCCCTTCCTGAGGATGAATGTGGTGATCCCCGATTCCAGTCCGTTCGTGACGTAGTCCTTCCTGACATCGCGGTCGTCCGACCTGTCAGCCCTAATCACCAGTGTCTTCATTCGATCACTCAGAGGAATTTCTTCGCCTCGTCCACGGAGAATCCGTCAAGGACGATGCTGGAGATTGCTTTCGTCATTCCCATGACGTTCTTGCTCTGGAAGACGTTCCTTCCGATGGACACTCCGTGTCCCCCGGCCTCCATGGAGTCATGGACCATGTTGAGTATATCCATATCGGATTCCATCTTCGGTCCGCCGGCGATGACGACGGGTGCGAGTGCGCCCCTGCAGACCTCCTTGAAGGAGTCGATGTCCCCGGTGTAGCTGACCTTGACGATGTCGGCACCAATCTCGGCGGATGCTCTGGCACAGTGCGCTATGGCATCTGGATCGTATGAGTTCTTGATCTCCGGACCGCGGGGGTACGCCATGACTATGAGGGGCATCCCCCAGTCGTTGCACTGCTCTGAGATCTTTCCCGCCTGCTCGAGCATCTTGGGCTCGTCAGGCGATCCGAAGTTGATGTGTATGGAAACCGCGTCTGCACCGTATTTGATCGCCTCTTCGATCGTCGTGATCTGGACCTTGCTGTTCCTGTTGGGGCCCAGGTCCGTTGAGGCGGACAGGTGCATGATGAGACCGACGTCCCTTCCCGACTGACGGTAGGAGTATCTGATCAATCCCTTGTGCATGAGGACGGCGGTCGCCCCTCCGTTCGACACGTCGTCGACGGTCTTCCTCATGTCTATGAGTCCGTTCACAGGACCGACGGAGATTCCGTGGTCCATCGGCACGATCACGGCATTGCCGGTTTTCCTGTCCGTGATCCTTTCCATACGAATGCTTTTTCCATACATCATCTCGATGCCTCGCAGGTGGTTTTGAATTCTTGATTATTAATTGTATTTTCCCTACGCTCAAAGTACCTTTTGCCTGCGTTCATCATAGTAATGAACCCTTCTGGGTCGTCGCTGAGCGAGTTCTTCTTGAGGTCTTCGACCGTCTGGCTGAAGAGATCCCACATCTCGTCCCTGTGGGCGTTGAGATGCTGGATTTCGTAGTACAGCATCGGATCCTCCGATGCGACTGATATGTTTGTGTCCAATCCCTTGTTGAACGTGGTGGATGCTACCGTCTTCAGATCTTCGAACGGGTATCCGCTCCTCTCCAGGACGCTGAACAGGGCGATGTTGACGGCGTGCGTGAGCCCAAGGACGTAAGACATGTACTTGTCGTGGTCCTTGATGTCCATGACCCTGATGTTCAGACCCCTGTCGTCGAAGATCTCTTTGGTCTCCCTCACCGATTTCCCGCATCCGCAATGGCAGATGATCAGGTTCCTCCCGTACAGGGATTTGGCGGACGGTCCGAACATCGGGTGCACCGAACAGACCTTCCTCCTCTGAGAGATCGACGTCAGGAAGTCTATGAGCGGCGTCTTCAGGGACGTGAGGTCGAATATGGTGGCCTCCTGGTAGCAGTACTTGTCCAGTTCCTTGTAGACGTCCAGCGTCATGTGCATCGGCACGGAGATGACCACGATCTCGCAGTCCGCGGTATCCTTGATCGTGTGGCCGTTGTCCACCGCAGGATCGATGATGACGACGGAATGTCCGGATCTCCTGAGCAGGTCTGCCATCCAGGCACCCATCTTCCCGGCCCCTCCGATGACCGCGCATCTCTTGGGCTCCATCCTCTTGGGGATGTTCGATTCCACGTCGACGGCCTCTTTGATCAGTGATGCCGAGACTTCCTTCATGATCTCTTCGCTGAGACCGTACTTACCGCCCATATCGACATATCTGGCTATTACCTTCTCCTCGACCTCGGGATTCCTGATGGGGAGCGAGTTCTCCACCTTGTACTCGCCGACCTGCTTCGCAAGCTCGGTGCGTTCGGAGATGAGCCTCACGATCTCCTCGTCTCTCTTCTTGATCTCGTTTCTCAGGGTCTCTAGGTCCATAGGATCACAGCTGATATGGTGTTCTTCATTTGATGGTTTTCTCATACCGTGCTAAGTGTTAACACGGCACACTATAATAAACTTGGTACTCGAATCGGAAAAAGTGGAGAAGAGCCCCCTTCTGGGGGCAGAGGTTTTCACTGGTGGATGTCCGAGGAGGGAAGGGTTCCGTCCATGTACTGCTCGTATCCGTACAGGTCGAGCAGACCGTGTCCGGAGAGACAGAACACGATGGTCTTCTCCTCGTTCTTCGCCTTCGCATCGAGCGCGAGGTCGATGGCTCCCTTCAGTGCGTGGCACGACTCGGGTGCGGGGATGATTCCCTCGGTCCTTGCGAACAGGAGCCCGGCCTCGAAGGTCGCGGTCTGATCGTAGGATCTGGCACTGATCATTCCGGAGTTGTATGCCGCAGAGACGAGCGGGGACATTCCGTGGTATCTCAGACCGCCTGCGTGGATGGCGTTGGGGATGAACTCGCTGCCCAGGGTGTACATCATGAGCAGGGGTGTGAATCCTCCGGTGTCACCGAAGTCGTACTTGAACTCACCCTCGGTGAGACTGGGTGCGGCCTTGGGCTCCACCGCGACGAACTGGGTGTCCTGGAATCCTTCCTTTCTGATCTTCTTTCCGAGCATGGGGAAGACCATTCCTCCGAAGTTGGATCCTCCGCCGGTACATGCGACGACGTAGTCGGGTGTGATCTCGGCCATCTCCATCTGCTGCATGGTCTCCTGACCGATGACGGTCTGGTGGAGCATGACGTGGTTCAGCACGCTTCCGAGGGAGTAGTTTGTTCCAGGGTCCTTGGCCGCGAGTTCGCAGGCCTCGGAAATCGCGATTCCCAGTGATCCGGATGTCTCGGGGTGTTCCTTGAGCACTTTCTTTCCGAACTCGGTGTACTCGCTGGGGGAGGCGTAGATCTTCGCTCCGTAAGTGTTGATGATGGTCTTCCTCAGGGGCTTCGCCATGTAGCTGCCCTTGACCATGAACACGGTGGTGTCGAGGTCGTAGAGGTTGGAGACCATGGCGAGGGCGGTCCCCCACTGTCCGGCACCGGTCTCGGTGGTCAGGGTGTGGATTCCGGCCTCAGCGTTGTAGTAGGCCTGTGCCAGTGCGGTGTTTCCCTTGTGGCTTCCCAGGGGGCTCATGTCCTCCCTCTTGAAGTAGATTTTCGCGGGGGTCTTCAGGGCCTTCTCGAGCCTGTACGCCCTCTGGAGGGGTGCGGGCCTGTTCAGGTAGATCAGGTTGTCGCGGACCTCCTCGGGGATGTCGATGAACCTCTCGGTGCTGCCCTCCTGCTTGATGATCTCCTTACAGAAGATGGGCTCGAAGTCCGAGGGTTTCGCGGGCTCCCCGGTTCCGGGGTTTAGTGGCGGCTTAAGGTCAGGTAGATCCGACGCGAGATTGTACCATCTCTTGGGTATGTCCTCTGGCGACAGATTGATTCTTGCATCTTTCGGTATTGCCATGATTCAGTGTCAAAATTACACACTATATAATCATTATGTTCATTAATGTACTTTAATGTGCAATAACGATATTAAGAGTACATTCTAATGACCTTATAGACATCCGGAAACGATCAGCAGATCCTCGGAACGGGGTCTCCCGCCGGAGGCTCCAGTATCCTCTTTCCGCCGATTTCGGTCTTCAGGACCACCCTCTCGGGGCCGTCGGTGGCGTATCCGATGATCGCGGCGTTCTTTCCCTCGGGTGTCCTCCTGAGGGTCTTGAGGACCTCCTCGGCCATCTCGGGGACGACACCGATGACAGCTTTTCCCTCGTTACCGATGCTCAGGGGATCTATTCCGAGAAGGTCGCATCCGTTGACAACGGCATCCCTGAGGGGGATGTCCGCATAGTTGATCTCCATACCGATGTGGGATTTGGAGCACCACTCGTTGAGGGTGTTGGCCAGACCTCCGCGGGTCGGGTCCTTCATCGCCACGATCCCTCCGGTCTTCAGACCCTCGGCTATCATCTTGTTGAGAGGGGCGACGTCGCTCTGGACGTCCGCATCGAATCCGTATCCCTCACGGAAGGAAAGGAGCGCCACTCCGTGGTCCCCCATGTAACCCGATACGATGATCGCATCCCCGGGCCTGACGTTGGAGTCCGTGCACCACCTGTTGTCGACCTTCCTGTATTCCGCCGCCTTGGCGAGATCGGAGTCCAGATACGGCGATCTCTTTCCCACGGCCGATGTGGACATGACCATCTGGTCGACTGCACCCGCCTCGACGACCTTGGTGTCGCCGGTGACGATGGGCACCCCGCAGCCTGCCGCGGTGTTGCCCATGCTCTCCATGACCTTGTCAACGATATCGATATCCAGTCCCTCCTCGATGATTACCGAGCATGCGAGCCCGATGGGTGTGGCACCCATCACCGAGATGTCGTTGACCGTACCGGCCACGGAGATCTTTCCGATGTCCCCGCCGGGGAAGAATAACGGTTTGACCGTGTGTCCGTCGATGGTGAACACGACATCCCCCACGACCGCTGAGTCGTCCATGGAGTCCAGAGGGACCTCCGCTTCCATCTTGGGGAAATGGCTGGTAATGTGCTTGCCGAGGAACTCCTGCATGAGCTCTCCGCCGGCGCCGTGATTCATGATCACCTTCGACATGTCCAGAGCATCTACTAGGTTGGATAAAGCGGTTGTTACTGAACCCCGTCGTTTTCCCCTATAAAAGGTATTTATCGGTGCAATCCTAATCTCATCCGGCCTTATGGGGTAGCCTGGATATCCTGCCGGACCTCGACTCCGTTGACCTGGGTTCGAATCCCAGTAGGGCCACTTCTCATCATTTCTTCACTGATGCGTCCTGCCAGCCTTCTCCGGGGAATACTTTCTGTCGTATAGCAGGGCCGCCAGCAGCACCACGAAGCATGAACCTGCGTTGTGGACGATGGCCCCGGTCGTGGGGTTTAGCCAGCCCATGACGGATGCGATGATGGCCAGGGCGTTGATGCACATTGAGATCGTTATGGCGACCCTGATGGTGGTCACGGTGGAGTTGGAGAGCCATTTGAGATACGGGATCCTGGAGATGTCGTCGGTCATCAGGGCAACGTCTGCTGCGTCAACGGCGATGTCCGATCCCATGGCGCCCATGGCGACACCCACGTCGGCGGTCTTCAGCGCAGGGGCGTCGTTGACCCCGTCGCCGATCATGCAGACCTTGCCCTTCTCCTTCAGGGATTGGATGCTGGAGACCTTATCCTCAGGCAGGAGCTCCGCTTTGACCTCCGAGATGCCTATCATCTCCGCGAAGTAGTCCGCGGTCTCCTTCTTGTCCCCGGTCAGCAGGACCGTTTTGACATCCATCCCGGTCAGTTCGGCCACCATCTCCGGGGATTCGGGACGGAGCACATCGGACATCGCGATCGCACCGATTACAGAACCGTTCTCAGAGACCAGGATCGTCGCCTTCCCTTCGGATGCGAACCTGATCAGATGGGACCTGACATCCTCGCTGACGGTCACCCCGGATTCGGTCAGGAACCTCTCGTTGCCGAGCAGGTACGATTTGTCGTTCAGACTGGTGCTTATCCCCCTTCCGGCGGTCATGCTGAAGGATACGGGCTCCAGGATCATCAGCCCCTTGTTCCTGGCATGCGCCACGATGGCCTTCCCGAGAGGGTGCTCGCTCTTGGATTCCGCAGACGCCGCCAGCGAAAGAAGTTCTTCTGGCTCTTTGCCGTTGAAGGGCACCACATCGCTCACCGCGAGGGTACCGTAGGTCAGCGTCCCGGTCTTGTCGAACGCGACGGTGTCGACGCTTCCCATCTTCTCGAGGGCCTCTCCCGACTTGATTATTACGCCGTGCTTGGTGGCCTGTCCGATGGCGGCGATGATCGCTGTGGGGGTAGCAAGGACAAGGGCGCACGGGCAGAACACCACGAGCACGGTGACGGCACGAACTATGTCATCGGTGACGAAATAGGCCGCGATGGCTATTAGAGATGCAATTGGAACTAGCCAGCTGGCCCATCTGTCCGCGATGCGCTGCGTAGGTGCCTGGTTGTTGTCGGCATCCTCGACCATCCTGACCAGCTTCTGGAGCGAACTGTCCTCGCCGATCTTCGTGGCCCTGATGTCGACCGATCCGAAACGGTTTATCGTACCGCTGTAGACCTGATCGCCCACGGTCTTGTCGACCGGAAGGCTCTCGCCGGTCATGGCGGACTGGTCGACGGAGGTCTCTCCGTCAACGACGATGCCGTCCACAGGGACGGTCTCGCCGGGGACGATCCTGAGGATGTCACCGATACCGACCTCCCCTATGGGGACTTCCTCCTCCTTCCCGTCCCTGATGCGCCTGGCGGTCACCGGTACCATCGATATGAGGTTCCGGAGACCCTTCCTGGCACGTTCGGTGGTCATGTCCTCGAGAAGGGCACCGACCTCCATGATGAACCCGACCTCTCCTGCTGCGAAGAGGTCCCCTATGAACAGGGCGGCGATCATCGCTATGGTGATCAGCAGAGCTGAGGAGATCTTGCTGATCCCCTTGTTGTAGATGATGCGCCAGACGGAAAGGTACAGCAGCGGGAACCCGCAGATGATGACACAGGGCCATGCCAGATACGCCCCTTCGTGTATGCCCATGTAGGGCAGGACGAACGAAGCGGCGAGGAACAGTCCTCCGACTATCGTCATCGGCCATCCTGCCAGCAGATTGTTGAGCCTGGTCACCTGGTTCTCGCTCATGCATATCTTTAAGGATGGTACGTATTTAGATTTACCGAACAAAATGTTCAGTAACGTATGATTTGTCCATATTCATCCGATTATGAACAAATGTTTAAAAAACAGCCTAACATAACGAAAAGCGATGGACAGACGTCAGCTTAAGACGAGGAAGGCAGTCTATGCCGCTTTTACCGAGCTTCTGAAGGAGAAGCCGTACTCGTCGATAACCGTCCAGGACATTATAGATGCGGCAGACATCGGAAGGAGCACGTTCTACGCCCACTTCGAGACCAAGGAGGATCTGCTGAACGTCCTCTGCAACGAGATCTTCGAGCACGTATTCTCAGAGCATCTGACCGGTGAGAGGACCCATGACTTCTCCAAGGAAGGGAACAACATCCTCGCCGAGCTGGAGCATATCCTCTACCATCTTCAGGAGAACAGGGGATTCATCAGCGTGGTCATCTCGTCGGAGAGCGGCGAGGTCTTCATGGGATACTTCAGGGAACATCTGGCACAGGTGTTCGAGAGGGAGACCGACCGCGTTCCCGCGAACGTCCCCAGGAGCTACTACCTCAACCACCTGGTCTGCGGATTCGCCGATACCGTCCGGTGGTGGATGGAGAACGAATGCGATCCGAAGGATGCCGTGAACTACTACAACACCCTCTATCTGAGATCCCCGAGGTCCCTCTGAGATCAGTTCCCGGGATACTGGATCAGGGAGAACGTGTTGTATTTCTTGAACTTCTCCATTCCCTTCAGTCCGCAGAGCTCCATGACGAACCCTATGCAGACGACCTCTCCCTTCTCCTTCTCGATGAGCTTCACGACGGCCTCGGTGGTGCCTCCGGTGGCGATGAGGTCATCGATGACGACTACCTTCTGACCGGGCTTGATGGAGTCGGCATGCATCTCGATGGTGGCGGTGCCGTACTCGAGGTCGTATTCCTGAGAGATGACCGCTCTGGGGAGTTTTCCTTTCTTGCGGGCGAGGACGAAGCTCTTGCCCATGGCGTACGCGACGGGGCTCCGAAAACGAAACCGCGGGACTCGGATCCGACGATGACATCGAAGTCCAGGTCCTTCAGCCTATCGACCATCTGGTCAATGGCCATCTTGAATCCCTCGGGACTCTCGACGATGGTGGTGATGTCTCTGAACATGATCCCGGGTTTGGGGAAATCGGGGATGGTTGTGACGAAGTCGGATAGCTGTTTCATGAGGACTCGAATGGCCGTCGATGGTTTAAATCCTATTCGAGAGAACTCAGAGGTATCTGCGGTTGCGGACCATCACGACTGCGGCCGCCAGTACCATCACCGCTATGATGCATACGGCGGTGATGGTGACATTGTCTAGTGCGGAATGGATTGCACCGCACGCTCCCAGTCCACAAAGGATTATGGAGCCCATAATCGCACCGTCGGAGGTCGAAGGGCCCCCGGTGCTCCTGGATTCGTCACGGATGTAGAACGAGACCCCGAGGAACAGCCCGGTGATGATGATGAACGTGCAGAAGCCGTAGAGGAATCCGTAGAGCATCCCGACCGCTACGCCGGCGATTACCGCGATCGCGAAGAATATGCCCGTGATGAGATTCCAATTGGTGGTGCCGGATCCCTCTGCCATGGACAGGTCTAGTCGGTGGTCCGTGATAATGATATCGTTCAGCTCGCGGTTTCCGGAGCACCCTCGTACTTCTCGCAGGCCTTGTTGGCGATCGCGGCCACGATGACCAGGAACACGACCCCGACGGTGACGGGTGCGATGATGAACGTCCAGGGCTGAGGGGTCAGGACCGCCGTGAGCGCCGTGGCGCCTCCGGGAGGATGCACACAGTCCAGGAGGACCATGACGATAAGGGACAATGCCACCGCCGCCGCGCAGGCGTACCAGGTGGATCCCAGCAGGTACTGTATGACCCATCCGCAGACCGCTGAGACGAACTGTCCCAGTATCGCGCTCCTCGGTCTCGCCGCAGGTGCCTTCGGAAGTGCGAAGAGGGTCACGGCGGTGGATCCCAAGGATGCCACCAGAAGGGGCAGGTCGTAGAACGCCCAGAGGATGCCCAGGAAGGCTATGCCGACGAACGAGCCGGCAGCCCTGATGATCTGCGGCGCGTCGAATCTCTTCTTGGCATTCTCGAGGTATTTCATATTGCGGTCAACCTGCTGCAAGTATTTGCTATTAACTTGATAGACTCAGTCTTCCATCTCGAACTGGGAATGGTACAGGTCCATGTAGACCCCGTTCCTCGAGAGCAGTTCGTCGTGGGTCCCCTTCTCGACGATCGAGCCGTCCTTCATCACCAGGATGAGATCCGCGTTGCGGACGGTGGACAGCCTGTGGGCGATGACGAAGCTCGTCCTTCCCTCCATCATCGAGTCGATGGCGTTCTGGATCACGGTCTCGGTACGGGTGTCCACGTTGCTGGTCGCCTCGTCGAGGATCAGCATCGGGGATTTGTCCACCAGTGCCCTGGCGATGCATATCTGCTGCTTCTGTCCCTCCGAGAGGGAGTTTTTGGTGGCGATGACCGTGTCGAGACCGTCCGGGAGCGATTCGATGAACCTGTCCAGGCCCACCTGGCGGCAGGCCTCCATGACCTCCTCCTCGCTGGCATCGGTACAGTATGCGATGTTGCTCCTGATGGTGCCCTCGAAGAGCCAGGTGTCCTGAAGGACCATGCAGAACATGCTCCTGAGGCTCTCCCTGCTCATGTCCTTGATGGACTTCCCGTCGATGAGGATGTCCCCGCTCCAGACGTCGTAGAACCTCATCAGGAGGTTCACCGTCGTGGTCTTGCCGGCACCCGTGGCACCGACTATGGCGACCTTCTGGCCAGGTTCGATCTTGGCCGAGAATCCCTTGATCGTCTCCGAATCCTCGGAATAACCGAAGTGCACGTCCCTGAACTCGACCCTTCCCTCAACGGGTTCATGGTGCTTGCCGTTCGAATCCGCGGGCATCTCCTCCATCTTCAGGAACTCGTCGATCCTCTCCGCACCGGCGCCTGCCGCCTGGATGTTGCCCATGGACGACGATATCATGTCCAGCGGGCCCATGAACATCTTCACGTACAGGATGAACGCCACGACGGTACCCATGCGGATGTCCCCGTTGATGACCATTACGGATCCCACGATACACACGGCCACGTATCCCAGGTTGCCCACGCAGCCCATCAGTGCCGGGAGGAGCCCCATGGTGATCTCGGAGCGGAAACCGCTGATCCTCAGGGACTCGTTGATGTCGTCGAACCTCTTCTTGTTGATCTCCGTCGCTGAATAGGCCAGCACGACGTCGTGTGTCGTGTAGAGTTCCGAGACCAGGCCGTACATGTTCCCGATGTTCCTCTGCTGTTCGCGGTAGTACTTCTGGGTACGGTTGATGACCAGCAGGGAGATCAGCATGCCGACGGTGGCGGTTATTATCGCCACGCCTGCCAGGACCAGGTCGGTCAGGAGCATCAGTATCGTGCATATGATCAGCAGGAAGACCCCGTGGATGAACACCGACAGGCTCCTGTTGAGGGCGAACCCGACGGTGTCGGAGTCGTTGGTGAACCTGCTCATCACGTCCCCCTTCCTGCAGCTGTCGAAGAACCTCATGGGCAGGCGGTCCATCTTCCTGTCCATGGCCTCCCTCATGTCCCTGGCCACGTACTGGGAGATGTCCGCCATCCAGTAGTTCCTGAGGAACATCGCCAGCGTACCGCACAGATACAGTGCCAGACATATGAGTCCGAGATAGGATACGGCCTCCAGGTCTATGTTCCCGGTGTATAGACCGTCGGTCATGATGTTGGTCATGTCGCTGATGTATGATGGCGCCATCGCTGTGAACAGCGACTCGACGCCGATCATGAATATGGAGAGGAAGAACAGGAACCTGTGGCCCTTGGTGTACTGGTAGATGAGCTTCCAGCTCTTACTCATGGATTGGGGCTTGTCCCTGCGCATACCCTTGACGAAGTAGTTGCCGCCGAGTGTGGGGATGCGTCCGCTCATATCTCATCACCCGTCCTCTGGGATTCGGCGATCTCCCTGTACAGCGGACAGGACTCCAGCAGCTCATCGTGGGCCCCCATGCCCACGACCCTGCCCTCGTCCATGACTATTATCTTGTTGGCGCTGCGTGCCGTACCGACACGCTGGGTGACCAGCAGCACCGTGCAGTCCCGGGTCTCCTTCCTCAGCCTCCTGCGGACCTCCAGGTCCGTACGGAAGTCTATAGCGGAGAAGCAGTCGTCGAAGACGTAGATCCTCGGTTTCTTGCATACCGCCCTGGCGATGGAGATCCTCTGCTTCTGGCCTCCCGAGATGTTCCTCCCCTCCTCGGAGAGGTTGATGTCCAGTCCGCCCTCCTTCGCTATGAAGTCCTTGATGCATGCGATGTCGAGGGCTCTCCAGACGTCATCGTCGGTGCGTTCGTCCGAATGCTTCCCGTAGTTGACGTTGTCCCTCACGGTCCCGGACAGTATGGTGGCCCTCTGCGAGACGAAACCTATCTTCTCCCTGAGGCTGTCCAGATCGTATTCCTTCACGTTGACCCCGTCGACCTCGATGGTCCCCTCTATGCAGTCGTAGAACCTGGGGATCAGGTTCGCCAGCGTGGTCTTCCCGCATCCGGTTGCACCGATGATGGCGACGGTCTCCCCCGGCCTCACGTCGAACGATATGCCGCTGAGGATGTCCGACTGGGAGTTCATGTATCTGAAGCTCACGTCCCTGAACGATATGGATCCGCTGCCGTCCCCGTCCCTGACGCTTCCCCCTACGACGGTCGGCTCGGTCCTCAGGACCTCGTCGATGCGTTCCAGGGAGACCTTCGCCCTGGGGAATACGTTGAAGATCTGGACCATGCTCCTGAACCCGTTGAGGATCATTATGGCGTATGTGGAGAACACGATCATGTCCGCGAACAGGGTGAGACGATCGTCCACATCGGATGTGCCGGCAAGGATGAATGCCCCCAGCCAGTAGATGACCATGGCCAGGACGTTCCTTATCAGCCCGTTGAAGGGGACGTTGGCCGCCATGACGTGGTTGGCCTTGATGTGGTTGTTGGACAGCGCATAGCTGGCATCGTCGAACCTCTTGCCCTCAGTCTCCTGGGCGTTGAATGCCCTGATGATCTTCTGTCCCGTGAGCTTCTCCATCGTGATGTGGTTCAGTCCGTCGTTGAGCTTCTGGACCTTCTTGAAGAGGGGTGCCGAGAGCTTCAGGATTATGACCACCAGCATGACCATCGCGGTGACGGAGACCAGCGTGGCTGCGGTCCAGGATATGTTGCCTGCGCTGATCCTCAGGATGGCCCATGTGCACAGGATCGGCGCCCTCATGAGCGACTCTAGGGTGGTCCCGATGAAGTTCTGGATCTGCTTCACGTCGTTGGTGGAGCGGGTGATCAGACTGTATGAAGAGATGCTGTCGATCTCGTTGAACGAGAACTTCTGGACGTGGTTGAACTGCTTCTCGCGGATGGTCTTGGCCACCGAGGACGAGATCCATCCCACGATGATGCTGATCGCCAGTCCCACCACCAGGCTGGCCAATGCGCATGCGACCATCGCGAACGATTTCGCTATGACCTCATCGGTCGTACCGTGCGCGGTGATGACGTCGGTGATGGCCGCCATATAACTGGGGATCTCAAGGTCGAGCCAGACCTGTGTGACCGTCAGGAAGAAAACGGCGATCGTCAGAGCCCATTCTCCCCGCCTGAAAAACTTCACGATGGAGAATATACCGGTCATAGCGCTCGCAAAAAAAGGACTATCCGTTAAGATAGATATAGTTGACGCATCAACTGTGAACTCTATAATCCAGTTCCGGGCGCGCACAGGTATCCTGAGCGCTGCTGAACGGTCAATATCCATGAAAGATTATAACTAACAAAAAAAAGATGCAAGAGACATGCCTAGCAGCAGGTTCAGAGCCGTCGACGAGGCCTTCAGGAAGATGCCCGTCGACGTCGATGTCCCGGAGTCGCTGACTTCGGATTATTACGGATGCAACGTCTTCAACAGGAAGGCGATGAGGGAGTACCTCTCCGAGGACACCAGGCGCAAGATCTACGAGTCGAGCGAACAGGGTGTCACGCTGGACAGGAAGACCGCCGAGGATGTCGCCGCAGGCATGAAGAAGTGGGCGATGGCCAAAGGCGCGACCCACTACACCCACTGGTTCCAGCCCCTTACAGGCGGAACGGCCGAGAAGCACGTGTCCTTCATCGAGCCGTTCGGAAAAGGGGAGGCCATCGAGGAGTTCGACGGGAAACTGCTGTGCCAGCAGGAGTCCGATGCATCCTCGTTCCCCAACGGGGGCCTGAGGAACACCTTCGAGGCCAGGGGTTACACGGCATGGGATCCGTCGTCACCCGCGTTCATCATCCACGATACGCTCTGCATCCCTACCATATTCATCTCATACAACGGGGAGGCGCTCGACTACAAGGCGCCCCTCCTCAGGTCCGAGATTGCCATAGGCAAGGCCGCCGAGGCCCTGTTGGAGTATTTCGGCATCAAGAACGACAGGGTCGTCTCCTATCTCGGATGGGAGCAGGAGTACTTCCTGGTGGACTCGTCGCTGTTCTCCCTGCGTCCCGATCTGGTCATGGTCGACAGGACGCTCATCGGCCACAACGCGGCCAGGAACCAGCAGCTTGA
The DNA here is from genome assembly GCA_001563305.1 of methanogenic archaeon mixed culture ISO4-G1. NCBI lineage: Archaea > Methanobacteriati > Methanobacteriota > Methanomicrobia > Methanomicrobiales > methanogenic archaeon mixed culture ISO4-G1. The sequence continues at coordinate 1,435,614 of CP013703.1, read as the reverse complement.
GGACCACTATCTGGGCTCGATCCCGGAGAGGGTCCTTGCATTCATGAGGGACCTGGAGATCGAGTGCTACAAGCTCGGCATCCCGCTCAAGGCGAGGCACAACGAGGTCGCACCCAACCAGTTCGAGGTCGCACCCGTATACGAGGCATCCAACCTGGCCAACGACCACAACCTCCTGACCATGGCGATCATGAAGAAGGTCTCCGAGAAGCACGGATTCAAGGTGCTGTTCCACGAGAAGCCCTTCGCAGGCGTCAACGGATCAGGGAAGCACTGCAACTGGTCCATCGGGACGGTGTCCGGTATAGGTTTGTTCACACCCGGGAAGACCGACACGGAGAACCTCATGTTCCTCATGTTCGTTGCCAACGTGCTCAAGGCGGTCTACGACAACAACGCGCTGATCAAGGCGTCAGTGCTGACCGCCACGAACGCCCACAGGCTGGGTGCGAACGAGGCGCCCCCGGCGATCATCTCCACGTTCCTGGGAGCGCAGCTCATGCAGGCCTTCGACGACCTCCTGAACTCCAAGGACATGGTCAAGCTCAAGGGCAAGAAATCATACAGCCTCAACATTCCGCAGATCCCCGAGATCCTGCTGGATAACACGGACAGGAACAGGACGTCGCCCTTCGCGTTCACCGGTAACAGGTTTGAGCTCAGGGCGGTGGGTTCCTCCGCGAACTGCTCCAACGCCATCGCGACGCTCAACGCCATCGTGGCGGACCAGCTGGTGGAGTTCAAGAAGCAGGTCGATGCCAGGGTGAAGGCCGGTACGCCTGCCATGCAGGCCATCCTCGACCAGACCCGCGAGACTTACAGGGCGTCGATGAACATATGCTTCGACGGCAACGGTTACTCCGACGACTGGAAGAAAGAGGCCAAGAAGCGCGGTCTCGACTGCGAGACGTCCCCGCCCAAGGCTTACGACATCCTCACCGACAAGAGGACTGTGGAGCTGTACAAAAGGACCGGCGTCATGACCAAGGCGGAGCTGGAGGCGAGGAAGGAGACATTCTGCGATATCTACAGCAAGAAGGTCGAGATCGAGGCGAGGATCCTGGCGGACCTCACCGCGAACCACATCCTGCCCATAGCCACGCTGTACGAGACCAGGCTCCTGGACAACGTCGACAAGATGAGGGAGGTCTTCCCCAAGAAGGAGTACGAGACCCTCTCCAGGAGCGAGATCGCCATCATCAAGAACATAGCGGAGCACATCTCCGAGGTCCGTGAACTCGCGATCGAGATGGAGGCGACCTGCGACAAGGCCAACCGCTCCAAGACGGATTACGCCAAGGCCAACGCGTACCATGACAAGGTCCTCCCCTATCTGGACAGGATCAGGTCCCTGATCGACGATCTCGAGATGATCGTGGATGACGAGATGTGGCCTCTCCCGAAATACCGCGAGCTGCTCTTCATCCGCTGATGCTGGCCACCATGGCCAGTCCTTTTCGGATACTACGATACGATAGTGGATACCGTAGGTTACATTTATATAGAAGAACAAACTTTAACCGTATCAGTAATTCCAATTTGGAATATATTGGAGGAAAGAAAATGGGAATGGGTAACACCCCCGTAATCATCCTTAGGGAAGGAACAAAGAGGGAGAAAGGCAAGGACGCTCAGATGAACAACATCTCTGCAGCCGTCGCCATCTCCGGAGCAGTCAAGAGCAGCCTGGGACCCAGGGGAATGGACAAGATGCTTGTCGATTCCATGGGAGACGTAATCATCACGAACGATGGAGTCACCATCCTCAAGGAGATGGATGTCCAGCACCCCGCAGCCAAGATGCTCGTCGAGGTCGCCAAGACACAGGATGCAGAGGTAGGGGATGGAACAACAACATCCGTCGTCCTCGCAGGAGAGCTCCTCAAGAAGGCAACGGACCTCATCGATGCCAACGTCCATCCCACGATTATCGCGAAGGGATACAGGATGGCCAACGAGAAGGCCCAGGAGGTCCTGGACAAGATCGCAATGAAGGTCTCCATCGATGATGAGAAGACACTCAAGCTGATCGCAGAGACAGCAATGATCTCCAAGCAGGTCAACCAGTCCAAGGAGTACTTCGCGGATCTCGTCGTCGACGCAGTCAAGACCATCGCGGTCAAGAAAGGCAAGAGCTACGACATCGACCTGAAGAACATCACCACAGTCAAGAAGGCAGGCGCCAACATGGAGGAGACCCAGATCGTCAAGGGACTCGTCATCGACAAGGAGCCCGTCCAGCTCAACATGGAGAAGATCGTCAAGAAGGCGAAGATCGCACTCATCGACTCCGCATTCGAGGTCAAGAAGACTGAGATCGACGCGAAGATCCAGATCACCGACCCCGCACAGCTCTCCGCATTCGTCAAGGAAGAGGAGAACATGCTGAAGGCCATGGTCGACAAGGTCGTCGCAGCCGGTGCCAACGTCGTCTTCTGCCAGAAGGGAATCGACGACCCCGCACAGCACATGTTCACAAAGGCAGGCATCTACGCATGCAGGCGTGTCAAGAAGTCCGACATGGAGAGGCTCTCCAAGTCCACAGGTGCCAACATCATCAACAACATCAGCGACCTGGACAAGTCCGACCTCGGATACGCGGACTGTGTCGAGCTGAAGAAGGTCGGAGAGGAGCAGATGACATTCGTCTCCGGACTCAAGGACCCCAAGACGGTCACCGTCCTCGTAAGGGGAGGAACCAACCACGTCGCGGACGAGGTCGAGAGATCCCTCGTGGACGCATGGTCCGTCGTCAAGGTCGCAATCGAGGACGGAAAGATGGTCACCGGAGGAGGATCCACCGCTATGGAGATCGCAATGCAGCTCCGTGACTACGCAGCATCCGTCGGAGGAAGGGAGCAGATCGCGATCGAGGCATTCGCATCCGCAATGGAGTCGATCCCCTCGACACTGGCCGAGAACGCCGGTCAGGACCCGATCAACGTCCTCATCGAGATGAGGAAGCAGCACAAGGGCAAGAAGGTCTACGCAGGATTCAACCCCTACACCGGAAAGATCGAGGACATGAAGAAGCTGAATGTCATCGAGCCCTTCAGGATCGGAAAGCAGGCCATTAACTCTGCAACCGATGCAGCCGTCATGATCCTCAGGATCGACGACGTCATCGCCGCCTCGTCCCACGGCGGTCCTGGCCCCCAGGACATGCCCAACATGGACGACATGATGTAAACACGTTGAAAACAGGGGGGCCCGACCCCCCATCTACACTTATCCGAGTGCATTTCAGAGGTGACCCTATGACTGGAAAGTCTAAAGAGAAGAAGCAGGAGCAGACCCCCAAGGAAGAGGTCGAGATCGTCGAGGAGGAGCCCAAGCAGGACCCCCTCAAGGAGGCCCAGGAACTCGCCGACAAGTATCTCGACATGGCAAGGAGGCTCCAGGCGGACTTCGACAACTACAGGAAGAGGACACAGCGCGAGAACGAGGATTTCAGGAAGTTCGCATGTGCGGGCATAGTCACCGATCTCCTCACGGTCGTGGACGACCTTGACCGCGCACTCGGAATAGCCAAGGAGGACGACGATCTTGTCGTCGGGATCCGCGGCGTGAGGGCGAACCTGATGAAGATCCTCGAATCGAACGGTCTCCAGGAGATCCCCGCGGACGGTAAGTTCGACCCGAACTACCATGAGGCGCTCTGCACCGTGGACGGTGAGGAGGACGACATGATCGCGGAGGTCTTCCAGAAGGGATACACCCTCAACGGAAAGGTCATCAGATACACCAAGGTCAAAGTGACGAAGAAAACAGCTTAAGAATAGGAAGGTGAGCAAGTATGTCAAGAATCATAGGAATTGATCTAGGAACGAGCAATTCGGCCGCCTCTATCATGGAGGGAGGAAGGCCGACAATGATCCCCAGTGCAGAGGGGACGAGCGTCGGAGGAAAGTCCTTCCCTTCGTACGTTGCATTCACAAAGGACGGACAGCTCCTGGTCGGAGAGCCCGCGAGGAGACAGGCCGTCACCAACCCTGACGGAACCATCAAGAACGTCAAGAGGAAGATGGGAGGAAACGAGAAGGTCACGGCGCTGGGCAAGGAGTACACGCCCCAGCAGATCTCCGCGTTCATCCTCCAGAAGATCAAGAAGGATGCGGAGTCCTACCTCGGAGAGACGGTGGACAAGGCGGTCATCACCGTACCTGCCTACTTCAACGACAACCAGAGGCAGGCGACCAAGGACGCCGGTGCCATCGCGGGACTCGACGTCGTCCGTATCATCAACGAGCCTACCGCGGCAGCGCTCGCATACGGTCTGGACAAGTCCGATGTCGAGCAGAAGATCATGGTCTTCGACCTCGGAGGAGGAACACTGGATGTCACCATTATGGACTTCAGCGACGGAGTCTTCGAGGTGCTGTCCACATCCGGAGACACCCAGCTGGGAGGATCCGATATGGATGAGGCACTCACCAGATACGTCATCGGAGAGTTCCAGAAGGAGACCGGAATCGACCTGGCAGCGGACAACATGGCCTTCTGGAGGGTAAGGGAGGCCTGCGAGAAGGCCAAGATCGAACTGTCCACCACCATGCAGACGGAGATCAACCTCCCGTTCATCGCATCGGACGCATCCGGTCCCAAGCACCTGATCCAGACCATCACCCGTGCCAAGCTCGAGGAGCTCGTGGAGCCCATCGTCAGCAGGTGCAAGCAGTCGATGGTGCAGGCAATCAACGATGCGCACCTGACCAACGATAAGATCGACAAGATCATCATGGTCGGAGGACCCACCAGGATGCCCATCGTCCAGAACTTCGTCGAGAGTGTCGTCGGACCCAAGATCCAGCGCGGAATCGACCCGATGGAGTGTGTCTCCATGGGAGCCGCAATCCAGGGAGCCGTCCTGTCCGGAGAGGTCAAGGACGTCCTGCTCCTGGATGTCACACCGCTTTCCCTGGGAATCGAGACCCTGGGAGGAATCGCCACCAAGCTGATCGACAGGAACACCACCATCCCGACCAAGAAGTCGCAGGTGTTCTCCACCGCGGCGGACAACCAGCCATCCGTGGAGATCAACGTCGTGCAGGGAGAGAGGCAGATGGCAGCGGACAACACCTCCCTCGGAAAGTTCATCCTGGATGGAATCCCGCCCGCACCCCGCGGAGTGCCCCAGATCGAGGTCACCTTCGATATCGACGCGAACGGTATCATCAACGTCACCGCCAAGGACAAGGGAACCGGAAAGGAGCAGAAGATCACGATCGCATCATCCAACAAGCTCAGCAAGGAGGAGATCGACGACCTGGTCAAGCAGGCAGAGCAGTTCGCTGACGCCGACAAGAAGAAGGCGGAACTGGTCGAGGTCCACAACCAGGCGGAGACCGCCGTGTACACGGTGCGCAAGTCCCTCGACGAGCTCGGAGAGAAGGTCACCCAGCAGGAGAGGGCAACCGTAGAGGCTGCAATCTCCGATCTGGAGGTCGCGAACAAGGCTGACAACATCGACGACATCAAGGCCAAGATGGATGCGCTGATGAAGGCCATGGGCCCCATCAGCCAGAGGGTCTACCAGGAGGCATCCCAGCAGCAGGGCGGAGCCCAGCAGGGACCGGCCGGAGAGGCCCCCAAGCAGGACCAGGGCAAGACCAACAACGGCGACTACGTCGACGCCGACTACAAGATTGTTGACGACGAGTGAGACAGATGCCGAGAGACTACTACGAGGTCCTGGGAGTCGAGAAGACCGCGACCCCAGAGGAGATCAAGAAGGCGTACCGCAACCTTGCGAAGAAGTATCACCCGGACGTCTCCACCGAGCCCAAGGAAGTGGCGGAAGCCAAGTTCAAGGAGATCTCGGAGGCCTACGAGGTCCTCTCGGACGAGGAGAAGAGGAAACTGTACGACCAGTACGGTTTCGAAGGGGTCAACCAGCAGTTCGGAGAAGGCGGGTTCACCTGGGATAACTTCACACATGCCGACGACATCAGCGACATCTTCGGGGACATCTTCGGAAGCATGTTCGGCGGAGGCATGAGGTCGTCCAGGTCCCGCAACGCCGCGCAGCAGGGGGATTCCCTCAGATATGACATCGAGATCACGCTGAAGGACGTGCTGGAGGGCAAGAAGGTCAAGCTGGATGTCCCCCACTCCGTCGTGTGCGAGGCATGCAACGGTACCGGTGGGAAGGACGGCAAGGTCACCACATGCTCCAGGTGCGGAGGGACCGGACAGGTCCAGTCCGTCAGGAGGACCCCCTTCGGGAACATGGTGTCCGTATCCGACTGTCCGGAATGCCACGGGAAGGGTAAGGCCTCCGCGGAGAAGTGCCCCCGCTGCCGCGGTAACGGCAGGATAACCACCGATTCGCACATCGACCTGAACGTCCCCAAGGGGATCGAGGAGGGCATGAGGATCAGGGTGCCCGGCGCAGGCAACGCGGGTTACAACGGCGGGGCCCCAGGGGACCTGTTCGTCGTCACCCACGTGAAGGAGGACAAGAACTTCGAGCGCGACGGTTCCAACCTGTGGACGGAGATCGTCACCACATACCCCAGACTGGTGCTAGGAGGCGAGGAGACCGTGACCGCCATCGATGGTGACAAGGTCTCGATAACCATACCTGCTGGCACATCCGTGGGGACCGTCCTCAGGGTGCCCGGCAAGGGGCTTCCGAGGATGAACTCGTCATCGAGAGGGGACATGATGGTCCGCGTGTTCGTCAACATCCCCAAGAAGGTCTCCGACGAGGAGAGGGAGCTCCTGATGAAGCTCGACTCGACTGCCGGAAAGAACGTCAAGAAAGGTCGCAAGAAACTGTTCTGAACCGGGGAGAGACCCCCGGTCCCAAACCGTTTTCAGATGCATTTCTCAAAACTTTCGATGAACTTCTCCTTCTTGAAGAAGGAGTCATCGATGTCACCCACCATTCTCTGGTAGAGCTTGTAAGGAACCGCGAAGGACAGCTGGTCATTGCCGACGAAGCGCCTGGCGTACATGTCGGTCATCCCTATGATCGCGTGAGGGTCGTCCGATTCACCCTCTCCCCTGGGAATGGCGTACACCTGCTGGCAGGCGTGTCCGAACGGCATGATGGCCCCTGGGCCGGGAGTCCTCTTGGAGAAAGAGGCGAGTTGCTGGAGGGCGGTGAGGCGCGCGGGGTCGACTATGAAGACGACGACCTCGATGGGCCTGTTCTCCTTGATCGCGTCGTCCAGGTCCTGGAATACGATCACATCGGATCCGTCGCCGTAATCCTTGATGGGCTCCATCTGGACCATGGCGATCTCGGGGTCCTTGAAGTAGGACATCCCTGAGCCCCTGTGGGCGATCTTGTCCCTCTCCTCCTCGGGGATCACCGACATGGACCAGGCGGATCTCTGACGGCTGCCCATGCCACCGAATCCGAACCCGCTCTTTGACCCGTGGCAGGGAGAATGTTCAGAATCTGCTGCCGTCTTCCCGCCCAGACGCACGCAGTGCATGAGAAGGGACGGTATGGTGCAGTGTCCGTTCTGCGGGACGAAAGCATCCGCAGGGATGGTCTTCTCGCGGTAGATGGCTACGGCATGGTTGTTCAGTTTGATGAGGTCGCTTAGTCTTCCCATGATTTGGGATGATTATCCGACGATAAAAAGGGAATCAGGATTGGTATCATCAGTGGATATTATTCACTCCCCGTAGCGGGTAATGCTCTTTAACGTGGAATACAATCAATCACATGCAGCATCAGAATATTTCGGATGCTGGCACATGAGGATTCCTCGGGAAGGGTACGAATGAAAGGGACCATAGAGCACCAGTGCTCCAACTGCGGAGCGGCCATGTCATTCGATATAGGGTCCCAGAAGGTCGTGTGCCAATACTGCGGAGCGGAGTACGATCCGCGCTCTATCCTTGTCGATGAGGGATCCAAGGATGTCGAGGATTCCTCTCTGGATCTGGCTAGGAACGGCGGAGAGGACTGGGACGACGGCGATCTGGACTCCCTCGACGAGTATTCATGCGGTACATGCGGCAGTGGGCTTTACACGGAAAGGACCACCTCAGCCACGGTCTGTCCGTTCTGCGGTAACCCGGTGATCCTCAGAGGACGCTTGGAAGGCTCCCTGAGACCGGACAAGGTCATCCCGTTCAAGTTCGACAGGGAGAAGGCCCTGGAAGCCTTGGATCGCCACTACAGGAAGAGGCGTTTCGTCCCCAAGGGGTTCAAGGAGGAGAGCATGGTCGACGAGATCAAGGGCCTGTACGTCCCGTATTGGGTGTACAGCGCTGACATCCATGCCGACATGGCATACACGGCCGTCAAGGAGCACACGATACTCCTGGGGAAGAACGGCGACGTCAAGGAGAGGAAGTACTACCGTGTCAGGAGGGAGGGCAGGATATCGTACGACCATCTCCCCGCCGACGCATCCTCCAAGATGCCCGACGACCTAATGGATTCGCTGGAGCCGTTCGACATCTCCGAGGCGGATTCCTTCAAGACGGACTACCTATCGGGATACGTCGCGGACAAGTACGACGTTCCCCAGGAGGATGTGCTTCCGCGCATGCGCATGCGCATCGCGAACAGCGTGGACAAGGCGTTCAAGGCTACCGTCGAAGGATACGACGAGGTGAACCTCAGCAGTTCCGACATCAGGGCCGAGAGGTCGGATGCGGATTACGTCCTCTATCCTGTCTGGCTATTCAACATGAAATGGAACGAGAAGCGTTACACGTTCGCCATGAACGGACAGACAGGCAAGGTCGCCGGGGACATCCCGGTGGACAGGAGGAAACTGGGGATATTCTCGGTATCCCTGTTCTGCATTATCATGGCGGTCCTGTTCTGGTCGTTCACCCTGGAGTTCAGGGGGGAGGAGCTGGCCAACGCCACCGCGTTCGCCCTGATAATCGTCGGTATCTTCTCCGGATCGGTCTACGCCTTCTACAGCTCCGAACTGAAGAACGTCGGGCTGAATCGCGATTCGGACGACTACTACAGGGAAGGCAGTCTGGAGATCCTCGGCGAGAGCGAGGAGTTCCTCTACAAGAAGATCGAGATCGTGGATGATTGAACCTCAATAGGCGTATTCCTTCTTGGCCCTTTACGCGATCTCCATGTCGAAAAGGCGTTCGTGGCCGTACAGGGACCTCAGTTTGCGGAATTCACCATAACATCGGAGACGGATACCAGGACCGCCTCTCCGCTTATGCTGATCCTTCCGTTATCAAGCAATTCGCAGAACAGATGCCCGCCCCTCTTGGAGGCCTGGTATGCATGGATGGCCGTCTTCCCGAGCTCTTTTGACCAGTAGTCCGCAATCTGGCAATGGGCGGAGCCGCATACCGGATCCTCTGGGACCAGGAGTTTCGGGAAGAAGCTCCTGGATACGCAGTCCACATCCGTTCCTTGCGCGGTGGCGCTCTGTCCGCGGCCGGGGAGCCTTGCCAATACATCCTGGTCTGGACGCATCTCACGGATCTGTTTCTCCGATTCAAAGACACAGATGAGGTCCGTCCCGAGCAATGCCTTCACAGGTCTGGCGCCAAATGCTTTTACCATTTCGTCCGTCACCTGGACCTCATGCTGCTCGCACACAGGGAAATCCATCATATACAGATCATCCCTCCTTACGACGGTCAGCTTTCCGCTGCGCGTGTCGAACTCTATCGAATCCTTATCCTGCTCATAGAAGTTGAGCAGTACGAAGGACGAAGCCAGGGTAGCATGGCCGCACAGATCGACCTCTTTTCCGGGCGTGAACCATCTCAGATGATAGCCCCCTTTCTCTTTGACGATGAATGCTGTCTCGCTGAGATTGTTCTCCATCGCAAGATTTAGCATGAAGGTATCCGCCACCCATCTGTCCAACACACATACTGCCGCAGGATTCCCAGAAAAAGGCTTGCTCGTAAAAGCATCGACGGTATACTGTCTCATCTCACCGACCCTTCGCATCGTTAGTAGGTCGAACTGAGATTTATTGTTATCAGGGTGCTTTCATGCGTTCGAGGTGATCGTGACCATCACCAAGGCTCGGATGTATGTACAGGAGGTTCGGTTCCAAAGAGGTTGGTTCTTATGCCTGTTATCAGTGTGGCGGGCCGTCTGCTTTGATGGTGTCCCCTAGGCCGTGGGGATAACAAGAAGGGAGGAAATGGCGCCGAGAGAGATTCGAAACTCATAGAGCCAGACAAAGTGGGCGCTTCGCCATTAGGCGGGGCTTCCTCAAGTTGTTTAGCAACATCTCTACGCCATCACTTGAAGAAAGCTGCAAGACATAGTTCGATCTTCTTCTAGAAACGCCTTCTTTCACCCTTCTTACCGTATTGCCAAATGCCCCTCATTCGGTTCCAGGGGCCTACCATCAATACTTTTAACTCGGTCCAGAGCATATGGTAATCCATGGATGAGATGGCCATAATCAACAGCAACGTCGGCTCTGTCGAAGCCGAGGGTTTCCACATTCCGGAGGAAACGAAGCTCCTCGCTCTCAGATGTCTTAAAGGCGAGATGTCCTTCGATGATGCTATAAGTCAGATCATCTCCGAATACAGATCATGACTATTGAGCCGTATTTCCATGTGAAGGATGACATCTATTGTTATCCTGATTCTAACGTGCTTCGCAATTTGCTGGGCATCACAGATTATGATGAGCTTGTTTCAGCAGAGGGCCGGCTGACTTTGATTGCCATGATTCAGCTGGATGCCGATCCTGTCAAAGGAGGCTTCGATACGAATCACCTCAGAGCCATTCACCACCGTATCTTCAAGGACATCTATGATTGGGCAGGCGAGTTCAGAACGGTGGAGATATCCAAAGGAGTCCCGTTCTGCTATTGTGCTAACATCCAATCCCAGTTGGACTCCATATTCTCCCAACTGCATAAGGAGAATCTTCTCAAAGATATCACCGACAGGGGCCAATACGTCTCCAGACTCGCCTACTATTTCGGTGAACTCAACGCTGTCCACCCCTTCAGGGAAGGGAATGGGCGCACCCAGCGCAAGTTCATTCAGCAGCTGGTTGTCGAGTCTGGACATTCAATCTCCTTCGATGGACTGGATCCTCAAAGGATGATCGACGCCGCATCGGATTCCATGGTATGCGACTACAGAAAGATGGAATCCCTAATTTCCGATCTGCTAACTTTCTGAACGTAATCGATATAACGGCGCAATCCATCATTTGCTCGTCCCAATCGGGGGGCACGGCAGAGGGATGTGGCTCCTAAGCGACCAAACTCTGCCAATTATATAGTTCATATCAAGGTTTATCCGAATGATAAGGTGAGAATGGCGCCGAGAGAGAGATTCGAACTCCCGAGGGCTAGGCCCAGCGGTTTTCGAGACCGCCGCCATACCGGGCTTGGCTATCTCGGCTTAGACCTCCCGACAGGATTACCCTATTAAATATCTTCGTCCATTGGCGATGCAGGATGACCATCATCGAGCAGATCAAGGCGGCCAAAGCGGCAACGGTGGAACTCGGTACCCTCAACAGGATGCAGAAGGACAGGGCACTGATCGCTATGGCGAACGCGCTGGACGATAACCGCGGAGCCATAATCGACGCTAACAGAATGGACCTCAAGAATGCGGAGGAGAGCAATCTGCCGCAGGCCATGTACAAGCGCCTGGTCGTTGACAATGCCAAGATCGATGAGATGGTCAGAGGTGTGATGAGCGTCGTGGCACTGCCCGATCCGGTCGGAGAGGTGATGGACGTCACCGAGCTGGACGACGATCTCACATTGTATCAGATCAGATGCCCGATAGGCATGCTGGGCGTGGTGTTCGAATCCCGTCCCGATGTGGTCCCCCAGGTCATGTCGCTCTGCCTCAAGTCGGGGAACTGTGTGGCATTCAAGGGCGGCAGCGAGGCCGCCAATACCATAGGCGCACTGTTCAGGATACTGAGCGAGGCCGCCGAGTCCGCAGGCACCCCTAAGGGGGCCTTCGTGCTGCTGGAGTCCAGGGAGGACGTCAGTGCGATACTCGCTCTCGACGAGTACATAGACCTGCTGATCCCGAGGGGATCCAACAGTTTCGTCAGGTACATCCAGGACAACACCAGGATCCCGGTGCTGGGCCATTCGTCAGGAATCTGCACGATATACGTCGACAAGGAGTTCGACGAGACCAAGGCACTGGAGGTCATCGTGGATTCCAAGATCCAGTATCCCGCCGCATGCAACGCGGTCGAGAACATCATATTCGACAGGGGGACGAACCCCGCATTCGTATCCAAAGCGATAGCCGCACTGAGGTCCAAGAACGTGGAGGTCCGCGGGGACAAGAGAATCAGGGCCATCGTGCCGGACGCGATCCCGGCGAAGGAGTCCAAATGGGACGGTACCCTCAAGGTCGACGGCGTCGTCGTCGACCCCGACACCCATCACACGGCCGCCATCAGACGGGCGGTGGCGGATGTGGTCCCCGAGGGGCAGTCTGATTGGGATGAGGAGTACAACGACCTCATCGTGTCAGTGGGCATGGTGGATGATCTGGATGATGCCATCGCGTTCATCAACAGGCACGGTTCCCACCACACTGATGCGATAATCACCACCAACAAGGCCAACGCCGCCAAGTTCGCCGCAAAGGTCGATTCGGCGGACGTGTTCGTCAACGCATCGACCCGTTTCGCGGACGGATTCAGATTCGGGAAGGGCGCGGAGGTCGGAATCAGCACCAACAGGATCCATGCAAGAGGCCCCGTCGGAATGGAGGGGCTGATGATCTACAAGTACGTCCTCATCGGCGACGGACAGGTAGTCAAGGACTACGTGGGCAAGAGTGCCAGACCGTTCAAGCATACACATCCGGATAAGGAGTATCCCCTGAGGTGAACATGTCCAGGAAACAGCTCTTGGGAAATGTGGACCGCGTGGTGATCAAGATAGGTACCACGTCCCTGATGCAGGGAAGGAAGACGATATCCATCGACTTCATGGATTCTGTGGCCGAGCAGGTCAAGGCACTCAGGGAAGAGGGGAAGGAGGTCCTGATAGTCACATCCGGTGCGATCGGTGTGGGACTCAGGGCCATGAAGGTCCAGGCGAACCCCAACGACATCCCGATAAGGCAGGCCGCGGCATCCGTCGGCCAGAGTATCCTGATGCAGAGATGGTCGGACAGCTTTCAGAGGCAGGGGATGCTCGTAGGGCAGGTCCTGATGTCCCTCGACACGTATTCGGACAGGGACAGCGCCATCAATCTCAACAACACCATCAATTCTCTCCTTGAGAACGGGGTCGTCCCCATCTTCAACGAGAACGATGCGGTGTGCATCACCGAGATCAAGTTCGGTGATAACGACACCCTCTCCGCGATAGTCGCCAGCAGGACCGACGCGGACCTGCTCGTGATACTCTCCGATGTGAAGGGGCTGTACGATTCCGACCCCACCAAGAACCCGGATGCCAAGCTCGTGCCCGAGGTCCGCAACTTGGACCAGTCGGTCCGTGCCATGGCCGGGGACAGCAGCACGGGGCTCGGTACCGGCGGTATGAGGACCAAGCTCGATGCCGCGGAGATCTGCAAGGATGCTGGCTGCAGCATGATAATCGCATCCAGCAAGGAGCAGGACGCGGTATACAGGGCGGTCACCGGCGACGATATCGGAACGATATTCGTCTCTGATAACGAGATCACGAAGAAACGCAGATGGATCAAGTCCGCTCACGCATCTGGCACATTGACGATCGATACGGGTGCGGTGAAGGCCGTGCTCGATCACAAGTCCCTTCTGCCGGTCGGCATACGTTCCGTTGAGGGATCGTTCGACAAGGGCGAGGTCGTCGACATCGTCTGCGACGGTCAGAGGATCGCCAAAGGGATCGCCAACTACGGTTCCAAGGACATGTCCGCCATCGCGGGCAAGCACAGCGCCGATCTGGAGGCCGCCTTGGGCCGCAAGGACCACAAGGAAGCAATCCTGGCGGAGAATCTCGTCGTCCTCTGATCAGGCGTGCCTGATACCGGTGTTCTGGGAGATCTCGGAGTTCACAGTGCACAGATCGTCCAGCGACAGCTCTCCGAGGCTCTTGTGACCAGAGACGCGGAGGAATATCCTCAGCTCCTCGGCGGATGCGTTCAGATAGTTGGCCACCCTGAGTGCTCCGGCTTCCTGGTCCAGACGGGATTCGAGTTCGGGATCCTGTGTGGCGATCCCCATGGGGCATTTGCCGGTGTTGCAGATCCTGTATCTCTGGCATCCCAGGGCCATGAGGCCGGCCGATGCTATCGCGATGGCATCCGCACCCATGGCCAGCGCCTTGATGAAGTCCTTGCTGGTCCTGAGCCCTCCCGTTATGACGAGCTCCTGGTCCATCTTGTTCTCGTCCATGTACCTCCGCGCCCTGGAGAGGGCGTAGAGCGTAGGCACGGTGGTGGCGTCCTTCAGGAACTTGGGCGATGAGCCCGTGGCGCCGCCTCTTCCGTCGATTGTGATGAAATCGCATCCCGACTGGGATATGTAATCGAGGTCCTCCTCGATGTGGCCCGCGGAGATCTTGACACCGATGGGTTTGCCCCCGGTCTCCTTGCGGAGCATGTCGACCATGGCCTTCAGGTCCTCCGGCGAGTTGATCTCCGGGAACCTGGACGGGCTCTTGATGTCCTGTCCCTTGGGCTTCCCCCTCATCAGCGAGATGATGTCAGTGACCTTCTCCCCGGGAAGGTGCCCGCCCATGCCTGGTTTGGTCCCCTGCCCTATCTTGATCTCGACGGCGTCGCAGCCCTCGTAGGTTATGATTCTGGTGCTGTACTTGTTGGGGACGTACTCGAAGATGTAGCGGTATGCGTTGCTCATCTCGTCGTAGAGGACTCCGCCCTCCCCGCTGCACATGGCGGTCTTAGCCATGGCTGATCCCTTGGCCAATGCTATCTTGGCCCTTCCGGAGAGCGCACCGAAGCTCATGTGGGAGATGTAGATCGGTGATTCGATCCTCATCGGGACCTTCGCCTTCTTCCCGATGGTCACGCTTATGTCCACATCCGCACCGTCATCCAGAGGTGGATGTGCCAGCTGTCCTCCGAGGAAGAGGATGTCGTCGAATGATGGCAGCGGCATGAGTGTGTCCATGGCCTCCCCGGGGCTCTTCCCGGTGAGCGCCAAGGTGTGGATCTCGTCCATCGGATCGTTGTCATGTCTCACAAGCTTCTCGTCGATCGAGAGGTCCGGTTTCCCGTCGGTCTTCACGGGCTCCGCTTCCTTGGCCGCGGGCTTCTGCTCGGGTGCCTCCGCGGGTTTGGATTCCCCGTCGACTCTCACGAATGCGCTCTTGGGCGATCTGCAGAGGGGACACGTCCAGTCGTCCGGAAGGTCCTCGAACCTCACCGGTTCCTCATCGTCATCGTAGATCTCTCCGCAGATGGTGCACTTGTAGACTGCCATGGCCCGGGCTATCGCAGTATCAGAGATATAACGGATTGTAGAAGGATCGGGGGATCGCTCCCCCGTAAAATGTTGTGCTTACTCTTCCACTCCCTCTTCCTGAGGAGTGTCCCACTCGGTGACTCCCGAGGGATCGGAGAGGACATCTTTGGTGAAGATCGGTTCTTTGATACCGTTCTTCTTCTGTTCTCTGTAGTCCCTGTAGGCCTCCATGACGGGCTTGGACAGGAGTGCGACGACGACCACGTTGACGGCTCCCATCGCGGCCATGAAGGTATCTGAGATCGTGTCCATGAGCGACACGTTGATCAGACAGGATGCGAAGGCCACGAGGACGATCACCAGACGGACGATGAAGATCAGCAGGTTGTTGTCCTTGATGAACCTCATGTTCGCCTCGGACATGGTGTAGTATCCGAGCATGCTGGTGAAAGCGAAGACGAACAGGAACAGCGCGATGATAGTGGATGCCCACGGGCCGAGTGCCTGGGATGCGACGTACATGACCAGGGGGGCCTTCTGGAGGACGACGGTGGTTCCGTCGTAGCAGAGGTCCTGGATCTGGCTCCAGTCCCCGAAGGACAGGACCGCCAGTGCGGTGAACGTACAGACGATCAGGGTGTCCACGATGACACCGAAGGACTGCATGAGTCCCTGCTTGACAGGGTGGGTGGTGTGCGCGGTTCCGGCGATGTTGGCGATGGAACCCAGTCCGGCCTCGTTGGAGAACACTCCTCTCTTGAGACCGACCATGATGACGGTTCCGATTCCTCCTCCGATGATCGCAGGTCCGGAGAATGCGTACTGGAAGATCATCGCGATTGCGTTTCCGACGTTCTGGAAGTTGACGCAGATGACGGCCAGCGCCAGGATGATCCACAGGACGGCCATGGCGGGAACGACCCTTGCCGAGAACACCCCGACAATCTTGGTCCCGCTGAAGATGATGATGGCGGCGAGGAATGCGATCAGCGAACCGACCAGGACAGGATCGAGGTTGAACGCGGTCGCGATCGCATCCGCGGAGTTGTTGGCCTGAACTCCGACGAATCCGATACCGAATGTGACGAAGATCAGAAATGCCAGGACGATTCCGAGCTTCCTGTTCTTGAGACCCTTGGTAGCGTAGTATGCGGGGCCTCCGTAGTAACTTCCGTCCGATTTCTTCTCTTTGTAAATCTGGGCCGCGGTGGACTCGAAGAAGCTTGTTCCGGCACCGATCAGTGCGAAGATCCACATCCAGAAGACCGCTCCGGGTCCTCCGGTGACAATTGCGGTTGCCACTCCGGCGATGTTTCCTACACCGATACGGGCACCCATTCCGAGACAGAAAGCCTCGAACGATGACAGTCTCTTGTCGCCCTTTCCTTCCGAGACTCCGGAAATGGCGAGCTTTGCGTTCTCGCCCATGTGGGTGATCTGCATCACCTTTACTTTGTAAGCGAAGAACAATCCAAGTCCGATGAGACATACGAAGGCGATGTACCAGATGTATGTGTTCAGAGGACTGAATATGCTATCCAGAAATTCTGCTACACTCATTTGTTTACCTCAGCGTTTCTGAGTTTAACCGCTCTTGGCGGATCAGAGAAGCGCCAGTCAGTCAACGGAAACCCCCATCTTTACCTCATTTAATAATAATTGCGCGAAAAATGGGTCCGTTTCGTTCGTCATTCGACTTCCTCTATAAGGTTTCTTTAACGCTCAGTGCGTTAAGGGGGTGATGACGGATGAGAGGAACGGGACCACCGAATCGATCAACGGATTCTCGGAATTGGATGCGGGGATCAAGGCAGTCACAGCCATGCTGAACCGTTACAACCGGGCCCGCCTGATCATCAGTTCTGACGATGTGCCAGATGGTTTTGAGGACATCATAGTGGGAAGGTTCGCGGAACTAGTGAACCATCTTCCGGAGATCTGGATATCGTCCGCCGGGAACACGGTCATCGTCGATGCCGAAGGGTATGAGATCCCCTATTCGTGGAAGGGGTGGTTCTACACCCGCAGATGTCATTTCGATGATGCCAGTAATGAAGAGGTCTGGACGGATTCCATAACCTGCGGTATGAGGCATCACTGAGGGATCGGTAAGAAAAGGGACCGGGCAGATTGTCCGCCCAGTCCATAGGTTTCAGGCCATGTAGACCGAGGCGATACTCCTGACCGAGCCGCCGTCATAAACGCCAGTAATCTTCAGGGTGTAGCCCTGGTATGTGTAACACTTGAGGTTCTCGAACGTGTGTCCGTACATCTCTCCGTTCATGGTGTAAACGTGTGCCGTCACATTTCCGCACTTCTCGTCGCTCTCTGTGATATCGAGTTCCGAGTAGGCCTCAGGGACAAAGTAGTTCAAGGCCATATCCCAGAAGTAATCGATCTCCTCGGTATACTGTGCCTTCTCCGCCGCGATTCCCTTGACTAGCAGTACTCCGCCCTCGGTCTTGCACTCAATATCATAGTGTTCGGAGAGGTTCTTTCTTTCATAGTCGTACTTCAGTGCGCCGGACACGTCGACCGCTTCGCCATCCTCCACGACGATCCTGAGCGAGCGATAGGTGGCGTTGTACATTCCGTCATTATAGGATCCGTTGAGGGTGTATTCGTTACCGGAAACGGATACGGAGACACTTTCCGGGATTTCCTCCTCATCGGTATAGTCGAAATCGAAGAAACCGGGATCGAATTCCCAAATCATATACATGACATCCTGGAAGATCCGGGCCTCCTCGCGGAACTCCTGGGAGAACACACCGACATCACCGTCCACCTCTTTGACGACCGTTGAAGAGCTGCGGGACCAGTCGCTCATGTTCTCATTCATCTTGCAGGTCAGCCCGGGCTGTATGTTGTCCATGGAATCCAAAAGGGTGTAGTCAGATGCGGGTTCGTAGGCTATCGCATAGGTGCCGGCAAAGGCCAGAATGACGAAGGCCACGACCGCACCTGCCATGACTGTTTTCCTCATGAGGGATGAACTGCGTAACTGGAGTAAAAAACAGATGACCATATGTTAACGGTATTGAGAAGATGGTGGACCCGGCCGGATTTGAACCGGCGACCTCCGCAATGTCAATGCGACGTCATAACCCCTAGACCACGGGTCCGATGTGTGGACGATATCCTTACAGTAGATAAACGTTTTGTAGTCGTTCCCAGATTGCTGAATGATGATAACCTTAGGCATCGAAGGCACGGCGCACACCCTCGGAGTGGGGATCGTGGATTCCGACCACAACGTACTTGCCAACGAGCTCGACATGTTCAAACCCAAGAACGGGGGACTCCATCCCAGGGAGGCGGCAAACCATCACGTGGAGGTCGTCTCCGGCATCATGCAGAAGGCCTTCGAGGTCTCGGGACTTGAGCCTAAGGACATCGATGTGATATCGTTCTCGATGGGCCCCGGATTGGGCCCGTGCCTGCGTGTCGCGGCCACTGCGGCAAGGGCGTTCGCCTGCACCATGGGCATACCGATCGTAGGGGTGAACCATTGTGTCGCCCACGTGGAGATCGGACGTGCGCTGTGCGGATGCGAGGATCCCGCCCTGCTTTACGCATCGGGAGGGAACACACAGGTCATCGCCTTCGCCGAGGGCCGTTATAGGATCTTCGGGGAGACACAGGACATCGGCATCGGCAACATGCTCGATAAGCTCGGAAGGGATCTCGGCATGGGATTCTACGCCGGGCCGATCTTCGAGAAGCTCGCCAAGGAAGGCAAGGAATACCATGAGCTGCCCTATTCCGTGAAGGGCATGGATGTCGCCTTCTCTGGTCTAATGACAGCGGCGCTGGCACTTCAGAAGAAAGGTGTCCCACTGGAGGACATAGCGCTCTCCGTGCAGGAGACCGCGTATGCGATGCTCACAGAGGTGACCGAGCGTGCCATGGCGCACATCGGCAAGGACGAGGTCCTGCTCGGGGGAGGCGTCGCACAGAACATGCGTCTCCGCGAGATGGTCCGCGAGATGGCCGAGGAGCGCGGTGCCCAGATGTACTGTCCCGACCGCAGGTTCTGCATGGACAACGGGGCGATGATCGCATGGCTCGGTTCGGAGATGTATGAATCGGGCGTGAGGATGGACATCGCCGATACGGTCGTGAATCAGAGGTTCAGGACCGACGAGGTCGAGGTCACCTGGAGGAGCTGAGCTGCCTCTCCAGTACCGAGTCCAGAGTGTTCAAGAATTCTTCTACCCTGTCACCGGGGATCGATCCGCCGGCGGCAATCTTGTGACCGCCGCCCTCTCCGCCCACCGCGGCACAGGTCTCTCTCATGGCCGCCGCAAGGTCAATGCCCTTGTCGAGCTGGCACCACATCCCCCTCGATGAGAGGTTCACGGGATCCTTCGATTGGTTCATCCCTATCGTCGGTTTGCTGGGATCGCCGATGCACTGCATGGCGATGCCACACAGCATCCCGGTGAATCCGGAGTCGGTGCTGTCGAACCACTGGAAGTGCTTCCTCTGGTTCAGGCCCTTCCTGTCGAGGTCTACCATGTTCATGACGACGTCCCTGTTGGCCTCGTTCATGAGGTTCACCCCGGTCTCGAAGGCCTTCTTGTCGCCCATGCCGGCGGAGATCCCCATCCCTCCGAGTCCGGAACGGCCGCAGCTGTTCAGGACGGACGAGAGGTACTCCGCATCCATGTCGAATCCCTTGAGGTGGTATCTCGTCCTGGCGATCTCGCTCATCGAGACCTCCAGCACGCCCTGCTCCGTGAGTTTGATAGCTATGAGTGAGGACAGTTTCCTCCTCTCCTCGTCGGTCAGGTCGTCGTAGGATTTCCCGTGGTCGATCCCGGCGTCGTTCAGGAGTTTAGCCACGCCCTCCTCGTTCCCGCTTATGCCGCGGATGTAGGGGTCGGTGGTGAGGAACAGCTGGGTCATGAGGTTCCCTGCGGGGATCAGGGATCCCGGCATCTCCTCGATATATCCCCTCTTCTTGCCCTCCTCGAGAAGGTAGACGTTGAGTCCGGACAGGCCGTTGATGTGCTGTCTGTCCCCTGCGATACCGGCAAAGGCCACCTGTACGAGGTCCCAGTTCCTCTGGTTCATCGTGACGGCGAACAGGAGCGCCATCGTGGCGCCGCATCCCGATGTCATTCCGTCGATGCCGTAGAGGTGGGGGTTCGCATAGCAGATGCGCTTGGCATCCGAGATGATCGTGTGGTGGTCCAGTACGACGACGTCACAGTTCATGGTGTCGAACTGGTCGATGTAGGATGCACCCAGGTCAGTCATGATGATGCATTCGGCCTTGGTGCTGCGGACTATGTCCATGTTGTAGTCGTTCAGCGTCGTGAACAGGGTGACGCGGAACTCCTTGCCCTCGCGGAGAAGGGTCTGTGCGATGATCGATGCCGCGGATACGCCGTCGGCATCGTAGTGCGAATAGACTTGGATAAAATCATGTCCGCGGACGATGTCCGCGGCATGAGATAGAGTTGTAAGTAGTTTTGAGGGGACCTCGGTCTCCATATAACTCACTTGAGCATGAGTTCCGCGTTGCTGAGAGAATACTTCCAGTCTGCGGGAAGGACTCCGTTCCTCTTGTAGTAGCTCTCCAGTCTCCTGATCTTCGCCTCAATCATGAGCAGACCCCTCTTGTTGGAGACGTCTCCCTTGTTGCTTTTGAGGTGGACGTTCAGTGAGATTGCGCGCCTCATGAGGTTGGAAAGGTCCTCGGGAAGAGCGGGTGCTACTCCCTTCTCGGCCATGATCTCGGTGATCGTCTTGCCGGTTGCGAGCTTAACGTCAGGAACTCCATACTGGTCCCTGAGGATGAGTCCGATCTGGGCAGAGATGATTCCGTCTTTCGCGAGCTTCACGATGAGGTCCTCGATTTCGGTGGCGTTGAGGGGTACCCATGCGGGATTCTCGGAAACCATTGGGTGCTTCGAACAGGATTTTCCCTTTCTTCTTGTGTGCATTCTTGCCATAGTGTGATCCTCCGAATCATTCTAGGCGGCGAGGCTACGCGTGTGATTATAGAAGAAGTATATAAAGAGTGGTCGTCGGGACGATTCACAGTTTCGATTTGGCCCAGGGAACGGTGTCCAGATACTCCTCCCTTTCGAAAGACAGCTGCTCCGGGAGCGTGTCGAAGAGTTCGGATCTCATCTCGCAGTCGTCCCTGACCTTCCTGCCGAGGCGTGCGGCGCAGACGTCGCAGTAACCGATGTCGCGGACTGCGACTACCTCTATCTCGTAGCCCGCCTCCTCGAGGAACTCCCTCTTGGCGGCCTGCTCGGAGGTCTCCCCTTCCTCGACGTGCCCGCCGGGCATCTCCCACCCGTTGCGGCCATTGTGCCAGACCATGAGGAATCTGTCACCGGAGAAGGCTATGGCGTAGGCAGTCCTCAACTCACTCCCTCCCGATGACGATCATTGCATGGGCCTTCTCGAACGGATCCAAGGGCTCGCAGTCGAGGACCTTGTATCCCCTCTCGCGGATGGTGCGCTGGGCATCCTCGAAGATCGATTCCGGTGATGCGGTGACGTCCTCGGAACGCGCCTTCACCGCCATCATGCCGTATTGTGCGCTGAACGCGTCCATGTTGTTGCACAGGATCTTGGCCTGCATCTTCTGGGCGACGTCCTGGTAGACTACATCCACCCCGTTGGTGAACATGGCGTACTCCTCGGGTCTCGTGGCATCGCCCAGTATGGGCATCATGTTGGGGCGGTCCGAGCAGTTCACCACCAGTTCCCTGAACATCCTCTGAGCGAACTCGACGCAATAGACCTTGCCGTCGGGGCAGACGTCCGCCACATGGGACGGCGTGGTGCCGCTGGATGCACCGAGGTACAGGACCTTGGAGTCCTTCCTGAACGGGAACTGCTTCCCGCCCACGGTGAGATATGCCGATAGCTTGCTCCGTCTGGGGTCCCACTCCCTGTATTCGGTCCCTGACAGCGAGAAGAGACGCTCCCCGTAGACCCTCTTCCCCGGGCAGAGCGATACCGTGTATAGGCGTCCCCTATCCATGAAGACCCTGTCAGAGGTGAAGTTCAGCGGTTCCATCAGTCTGACGATGGTATATTCTTTATAAAATCCTGTCAATCGTCAGAGTATGATCACGATAGAGGTCCTCTCGGCCATAGCCGATGCGGTACAGGAGGAGATCGCGAAGATCCCTGACTCTGGGTGCAAGGGTGACGAGGTCTGCATAGGTGCGGACGGAACACCCACCGCGCGTATCGACAAGGTCGCGGAGAACGCCGTCCTCCTGTATCTGGAGAGGAACGGCATACCGTTGAACGTCCTGAGCGAGGAGATAGGATTCGTGGACAGGGGCGGAGAGGAGACTTTGGTCCTCGACCCCATCGACGGCTCCAACAACGCCATCGCGGGGATACCCTACTACACAGTCTCCCTGGCCGTCGGCAAGGATTCGCTCTCGGGACTGAGGATCGCCTATCTGCGCAACCTCGCGACCGGCGACGCCTATTGGGCGGAGAAGGGCAAGGGCGCATACAAGAACGGCGCGAAGCTGAAGGTCCGCAAGCCCAAATTCTCGGACCTCTTCATCATGAACTACACTGGGAAGTACGCCCACCAGGATGCCCTGGATCTCGCCAAGAGGGTCGGTTCGAGCCGCAACCTGGGTTGTTCGTCCCTGGAGGTGGCCATAGTCGCGGAGGGGGAGGCGGACGCCTTCTTCATGAACTCCGACAACTACGTGCGCTGCGAGAGGATCGTCGATATCGCGGCCGCGGTGCTGATCCTCAGGGAGGCCGGGGGAGAGGTCTACAGCCTGGACGGGAACGTCCTGGACATGCCCTTTGACCTGGAGCACAGGAGCAACATGGTCGCTGTCGGGCACAAGAGTGTGTTCGACTATCTGGTCAGGGGCAAGGACCCCATCAAGGACCACAAGTACGGTATCTACGCCAACACATCCCTGTCGAAAGCCGTGGACTATACCCAGCAGGTGATGGACGCCTTGAAGGGACACGAATTCGAGGTGGATTCCCAGATCGCGGAGGTCATGGGCATAAAGGGCGTCCCGCTCAAGGAGATGGATGCCGACATAATCATCGTGGTCGGAGGTGACGGTACGCTCCTCAGGGTTCTGCAGCAGACCGACGCCATGGTCATCGGTATCAACGGCGGAAGCGTAGGATTCCTGGCGGAGATCGACCGCGACCACATCAAGGATGGCATCGACCGTCTGCTGAGGGAGGACTACACCATCGAGACCCGTTTCAAGATCAGCTCGTGGTACAATGGCGAGTATCTTGAGGATTCCGTCAACGAGGCGCTCATACACACCTCGTCGGTGGCGAAGATCCGTCACTACAAAATCTACGTCGACGACGTCCTGGCCTGCGAGATGCGTTCGGACGGCGTGATAATATCGACGCCCACCGGATCCACATGTTACGCGATGAGTCTGGGCGCGCCCTACATGGACCCGCACGTCAACGCGCTGATGGTGGTCCCGATGGCCGCATACAAGTCAACATCGAGGGCATTCGTCGTGCCGGCCAGCAGCAAGATCACTGTGGAATCCGTTCTGGACAAGGACTGCGTCATAGTCCTAGACGGTCAGAGGGAGATCCCGATGGCAGGCCGCTCCAAGGTGGACTTCATGCTCTCGGAGAAGTCGGCGAAGTTCATCAGGTTCGACATGGACTTCTTCTCGAGGGTCCGCGAGAAACTGGTGAACAACCTATGAACAGGATCAGAGGGGTCAGCATCCATTTCATAGACGGGTTCAACGAATCCGCCAGATCCACCTATCCCGACGAGTTCCTGTGCATGCACAGGGAGATCGACGGTGTGATATCTGAGATGGTCATGCTCCCGGGGACGGTGTTCGGCGACGAGCACAGCTTCCTCAACCAGTGGATGGAGCCGATAGACTTCACGATAGCCGGTTCCGCCCATTCCCATCCGGGTTACAGCAACGAACCTTCGGATGCGGACAAGGATTTCTTCAGCAACACCGGCGGTGTGCACTTCATAACCTGCCAACCGTACGACCGCACGAGCTGGAAGGCGTACGATTCACGCGGGGAGCCGTTGGACATCGAGGTCATTTACTGACCGCTGGCACAGCTCTCCATGAGGCCGTCGATGACCTCCATGAGGCTGATGAGGTAGAGCTTGTCGTTGGACTCCGCCAGGACGGTGACGATGTCCTCCGAGTCCTCATCTAGGGACACGTAGAACCCTCCGCCCGTCATGTAGACCCTCCAGCATCCCTCCTTCTCCATGATGTCTATCGGACTGACATCCGGGAGGTTCTCCCCGATCATGCGCACGAAGTCGGCCTTCGGGCAGGAGATCCTGTAGGTCTTGGTCTCGGTGTAGTACTCTGGGAATGACTTCACGGTCTCGGAGATCGTGTTGTTACCGCAGAACTGCGTGATCAGGATGGCAGCCAGGATGGAATCCGGGGAGTAGCTGACATTCCCGAAGATGAATCCGCCGTCGTAGTAACCGAGGTCCGCGTTGTTCTCGGCCATGGCATCGTGCACGTCCCCGGCCGATGGATAGGCGACTATGAATTCCGTTTCCTCGGCATCCGGATCCGGATACGGTGAGGAGACCTCGGTCTTCACCTTGCCCCTGTAGACGTCCTCTATGAACCACATGATGTCCATCGGGACGACGATCTTCTTGGGCTTCATGTAGAGGATCAGTATGGCCAGGACCTCCTCGTTCGTGAGGGGTATCCCTGTCTCGTCGAACACCCTTAGGAGTGTGCCTATGCGGTTGAACGATATCCCTGCCGCACCGGCGTTCGCCTCCACTAGGATCTTCATGTGGAGGATGTCGGCCTCCTTGGTGGACAGTGAGTTGGAGATGAAGTTCCTGTCCTTGTGGGCGTTGATCGATACAATGTCAGCTCCAAGGGAGTTCATGATCTGGGGCGCGGAATCGGTGGAGAGTCCGCAGTTGCAGTTGAGCACCATGGACCCGCCGGGTGTATCCTTCAGTATGGACAGGACCTTGTTGTTGTAGTCGGAGACCGCGTTGTAGTACCTCTTGACGGTTCCGAGGGACCTGTAGTCGGGCAGGGTGATCTTGCCGCTGAAAATCGAATCGAGGTGCCTGATCTGTTCGATGCCGAAGTAACCTCCGTCCTTGTTCATGAGGAGGTATCCGCTCATGAGGTCCATCTGGCGGAACTCCGTGACGTACACCGCGCAGTCCCCCATCTTGGCCGCGTATGCGATGACGGGGCCGGAGACCTCTCCGATGTCGATGACGTCCACTCCGGACGAGACGAGACCTGCGATCAGGGCGTTCTTCATCATCTGGCTGCTCTTCATGAGGTCGGTACCCACCACCACCTTCGTATGTTCGATGGAGAGGGCATGGCCAAGCATGATTCCCGTTTCGGGGGTTGTGTCCTCGGAGGGGGATGACCTGAGCAGCAGTTTGTCAGCCAGCACCATAAGACGCCCGTAAGATTTCCTCCATAAAAAGGGATTGCTATCAGGGGATGGCCTATAATACCTCATCATTCATCGGACTGGCACATTCGAAGCATCATTTATCACCCGTTAAACCATGATTCC
The DNA here is from genome assembly GCA_001563305.1 of methanogenic archaeon mixed culture ISO4-G1. Taxonomy (NCBI): domain Archaea; kingdom Methanobacteriati; phylum Methanobacteriota; class Methanomicrobia; order Methanomicrobiales; species methanogenic archaeon mixed culture ISO4-G1. Next base: position 1,409,723 of record CP013703.1, on the reverse strand, counting down.
AATCCAGACGGGAAGAATTGTCCGCTGATCCGTCTATCAAATCTTTCGCCGCGTCTCCAATTATAATAAGTTAAGATAATTTGACTATATTCATAAGTTGGAGGTCACATCCAATTCGGAAAAAAGGTGTGTTGGCTCATCATCAATTTTCAAAGACACTCAGAAAAAGCGGTCCGATTTGTCTATTTTGGATGGTTTAACGGATAAAAAAATCGAGCCAGACGTTTCAAAAACTAAATAATCTATATATACTAACTATAAAGATACATTTCTGGGGGCATTCTATTGGTAATGGAACGCATTGACCTGGAAAAAGCAAAGACAATTGCAAAGAACAAGGGATTGAAACCTGGAAAAGTGAAGGGAACATCTGGAATTCAGTTCACAAAGGGCAAGAACAACAGGCTCGATGTGATTGAGTGGGCAGAGTTCGAGTCCATCCTGAAGCAGAGGAAACTCGCGATCTACGAGTCCGGCGGATGGATGAAGATCATGAAAGCTTGATTTCGGGTATTTCCACTATCAAAAAACACCGCTCCTGTACAGGGGCGGTATCTTTTTTCCACGTTTTACGATTTGATTTTTATACGATGATGTGTTCTCGCTGATTGGCCTGACGTGCAAGGGTATCCGAGCCTGGCCAAAGGAGATAGGTTCAGGGCCTATTCTCGTAGGAGTTCGAGGGTTCAAATCCCTTCCCTTGCACCATTTCTGTTCCGAATCCCGTTTGCACACAGTTTTTTAACCGATGTCCCTCTAACTCCTCTCATGATCGGACAAATGGAAGGCGCTGGTAAACTGCGCAAGGCATCACCCTTCGCGGTGGCTGCCGTGGCGGTCGTACTGGTGTTCTTCGTTTCATATCTGGCCCTTGCCGGGAATGGCGGACAGCACATGGACCTGGAGGGCGAGTGGTATCTCACGGAGTATGCCGAAGGGTATTACGACGACGGTGAGATCGTTTACGATGAGTACGTCAAAGAGGACTTGAAGGAGTTCTCCGTGACCTTCGAGGAGATCGGAGATGGGATCTACTCCATGCATCAGGATGATGAGGAATACGTCTGTGTGGTCAACAACGGTACGATGATGACCTCCGGTATCGACTATTACACCAGCACATCGGTCCTGACCGAGGAGAACGGGGTCATCACGATGGCCATGATCCTTTCCGACGAGGTCGGTGTGGCCATCATGAAGCTTGAGCGCTTGGATACCGGGAAAGGAGCCCAGGCAGATCTGAGGAGTGCACCGGGAGAGGGGAATCCCAGCGGACTCAACGAAGGCGATGTGTTCGAGGCATTCATAGCTAACCAGTACACCGATGAGGGGATCATCGACCACCTCTCCGAGAACCGTGCACTGACGGTCAACAGGGTGGAGTCCGACATCATCTTCTACAACTCGCACGGTGATGACATCAGTCTCGATTACGCCGCGGTCAGAATCTCCTCCAACGATTGGATGGCGATCGCCGACTTCGGTTACGGAATCGTCCTCATCGACATGGTTCACATCGAGGACGGAGTGATCTATACCGCATCCTACGACAACACGGGAGGGGACATCGAGCTTTGGCAGGTATGCTACGGCGATGCGAGCAAGGCAGTGAAGGCACCGGCCAAGCTTTCGGGCAAGCATTACGACGGTACATTCAGCGCCTATGGCGAGATGTTCGGGGAGATCCTGAGGACGTTCGAGGGAGAACTGTCCATTTCGATCGATCTCATCGATCCCGACACCAACGTAATGGAGGTCACCCTGTACGCGCCCGAGGGAGATTCCTACATGGGAGCGATGATCTTCCCCGACGCATCCGGTTACAGGTTCTACATGGAATCCGTCTACGAGAACGACGGCGACATGTACTGGGGATACTACATTGGAACGTTGTCCAAGGATCTTAAGAAGATCACGCTGCTCGGAACGGCGGACAACGGTTCCTATTCCTGTATGATCTTCAGGAACGTCCTGGAACTGGCGGACTGAAACCTTTCTGGGGCGGGGCCGTAAGGTCCTGCCCTTCATTCTTCTTCAGATTCCACCTCTTCAGGAACCTCGGTCTTTTTCAAGAATTCCCTGATGTACAGCACCGCGACCGCGACCGTGATGAATGCGGCGATCGCAATGGCGATGGAGTAATCGAGGCCGAGCCCCTGTCCCGAGTGGAGTATGAACGACGATACCGTCATGGTCATGAAAAGGCCGGGGAGCGCCGTGAACAGGGAGTACAGCCTGTTGGCGGATGTCCTCAGCAGGAACACCGTGGCTGTCCACAGGACGATGCATGCCAGCGTCTGGTTCAGCCATGAGAAGTACTTCCACAGGATGCTGAAGTCCAGCATGCACAGGGCTACGATGAACGCCGACAGGACGGCAGTCAGGATCAGAGAGGACCTCATGCTCCTCGAGTGGAGTTCCCTGTCATCCTGGATCATGAGCCTGGCGGACCTCAGCGCTGTGTCCCCGGAGGTTATGGGGCAGATGATGACACCGATGATGGCCAGTATGCCTCCGATCGGTCCTGCCACGTTTATGGAAATCTCGTAGACCACTCCGGCCGATCCTCCTGCGTCGAGGGCCGCACCCAGTCCGGCGGTGTCCCCGTAGAAGGAAAGGCCGGCGATGGCCCAGATGAGGGCGATGACCGACTCCAGGACCATGGCGCCGTAGAAGATCATGCGTCCGTCGCTCTCCCTCTCGGTGCACCTGGCGACCATGGGGGATTGGGTCGCATGGAATCCGGAGATGGCTCCGCAGGCGACTGTGATGAACATGTCCGGGAAGTACTCCTCGCCACTAGGATGGAGGTTCTCCAGCGTCAGGCCGGGGAACGCGAATCCGTCCAGCCACAGGCCGAGGATGATAATCGCGGCCATGAGTATGAGCAGTGTCCCGAAAAATGGGTAGATTTTCCCGATCACCTTGTCGATCGGGAGGACGGTGGATACGATGAAGTAGGTCAGGATGACCGCCATCCACACCATCATCGGGATGCCGGTGATGGCCACAAGCAGATCGCTGGCACTTCTCGCGAAGGTGGCCGAGACCATGACCATGAGAAAGATGACGAGGATCAGTATGGGGTATCTGGTGTCCTTTCCGAGATACTTCGTGATGAGCGATGTGACCGACGACCCTTCGTTGCGCATGGACATCATGCCTGTCATGTAGTCGTGCACCGCACCGCCGAATATCGTACCTAGGATGATCCACAGGAATACGATCGGACCCCATTTGGCCCCCATGAGGGCGCCGAATATCGGGCCTGTCCCCGCAATGTTCAGGAACTGGATGAGAAGATCCTTCTTCCTGTTCATGGGGACGTAGTCGAGTCCGTCGGCTAGTGCGATGGCCGGTGTGGGTTCCTTATACGGAAGGATGGCCTTCTCCAGGAATCTGCTATACACCAGGTAGCCGAACAGTAGGACAAGAACTCCGATGATCAGGATCAGCATCGTCGACCGCTATACAGCGGTCGGATAAAAATATAGTGCAGGATCAAAGGGCCGCCAAAATTGCTCCGGATATGACGATGACGAGGACGACGACCGCGATGAGTGCCCAGAACCAGTCCCTCTCCCTGATCAGGCCTATCAGCGCCGCTATGACCGCGAACATGGGGGAGGCGATGAGCACCAGCAGACCGTAGTACAGGACCTGGTTGCCTGGTTCCAGGAACTCCCCTATGACGATGAGGATCAGTCCCAGGACTATGCCTATGCGGAGGGTCCATGCGATGGACATGTTCATGTTCACAGTATCCCTCCCACGCGTAGCAGGACGAGCGCGGACATCAGGAACAGGACCACGGAGAAGTACTTCCTCAGATGGGCGGTGCTGGTCCTCCTGGCGAGATGCGATCCGAGGATCGCTCCCAGGAACGCACCGATGGCCACGCCTCCCGCGAACTGGAGGTCGAGGATCCCGCTGAACAGGTAGGTTATCGCACCGGAGAACGCGGTGATCCCGATCATGTAGCTGCTGGTGGAGCTGGCAGCCTTCATCGGGACGTGCATGATCAGGTTCATCACGGGGACCTTGATGGCCCCGCCCCCGACACCGGTCATCGATGACAGCATCCCTGCGAAGACGCAGGCCAGGCTGCCTGCCTTGACATTCTGGACCTCGTAGGCTATCTTCTCCCCCTTGGCCTCGTCGTTGTATTCGAAGCTCAGACGTCCGCCGTTCCCGTTGGGTTCGACGACTTTCTCGGGACTCAGGATCATGCGCAGGGCACTGTAGATCATCACACCGCAGAATACGAGGCTCAGGGCCCATTCCTGCATGTAGCCCGCTATCAGCGCACCGGCAATCGCTCCCGCGGTCGTGGTGACCTCCAGAAGCAGCCCTAGACGGACGTTCGCAAGGCCCTTCTCCACGAACACGCTCGACGCTCCGACTGATCCCGCGACGATACCCACAAGGCTGACGGCGGCCGCCTCCGCAGGGGCCATGCCGAACACGAGCATCAGGACGGGGACGAATATTACTCCGCCTCCGAGGCCGAACAGGGCCCCCATGACGCCCGCGCCTGCGCCCAGGGCGATAAGTCCCAACAGGATCAGTAATTCCATGTCAGCTCCTACGATACGGTTTTAACCGCCTTAGCGATGTATCATCGTGGCTATATTACTTATCAGGTACGCCGAGATCGGTCTGAAGAGCGCACCGGTCCGCAGAAGGTTCGAGAGCACATTGAAGGACAACATGCTGAACATGCTCATGAACGACGGCGTCGAGGCCCTGGTCACCAACAAGGGCGCCAGGTTCTATGTCGAGGCCACAGACATAGATGCCGCCGCAAGGTCCCTGAGGAAGGTCTTCGGGATCGCCTCGATGTCGGTCGCGGAGGAGTGCACCTCCAAGATGGATGACATGTGCCAGACTGCCGCAGGATACTCCAAGGGAAGGCTTTCCGAGGGGGAGTCCTTCGCGGTCAAGGCCCGCAGGGAGGGTTCGCAGGGATACACAAGTCTCGACATGGGAAGGGAGATCGGCTCCGCCATCTTCCTCGCCAACGAGGACAAGGGCTTGAAGGTGGACCTCACCGACCCGGACAAGGTCTTCTACGTCGAGGCCCGGGACAACCGCGCCTTCATCTTCCAGGACTACATCAGATGCCACGCGGGCCTCCCGGTGGGGACCCAGGGCAAGGTCATCGCATACATCGACGGTACGGACAGGGCCTTGGTGTCCGCATGGCTTATGATGAAGCGCGGATGCAGGGTGCTGGCGAGGGGCGAGGGCGACCTGTCGGAGTTGCGCAACTATGACGGATATGTGAGGGAGTTCGATTCCTCCAGGGATGATCAGAAGAAGGCCCTGGGCATCGTCATGGGAACGGATCTGGACGGCATGAAGGACGTCGATGTTTCCCAGTTCGAGCTCCCGGTGTTCTTCCCTACGATCGGCATGTCCGACGACGAGGTCAGGGAACTGGCCGATACGATCCGTGGCGGTCTTTGAAATCAAAAAAAAAGGATCCGCCCAGAAGGGCGGTTAAATGGTTTCTTACGAACGTAAGCAGATCACTTGATTCTTCTCTGGTTCGCCTTGACCGAGGGCCTGGCCTTCTCAGCACCCTTTCCGGTGTGCCTCATTCCACGTCCCTTCTGTCCGGCGGAGGTCTTTCCGCGGTAGACACGGTTGGTGTGTGTCTTGTCGCAGATCCAGTTGATCTTGGGGTCGGCCTTGATGACGGGGTGTGCGGGGTCGACGAGGATGACCTCATACCACTCCTGCTGTCCGTCTGCACCTACCCAGTAGGAGTTCAGAACCTCAAGGTTGGGGTATCTCTTCGCAGTCCTCTCCTCGGCCATCCTCTGGATGCTCTTGCCGGTGATGATCTGGTTGATTCCCTTCCTCTTCGCTCTCCTACCTGTGACGATGGCCCTCTTGTGGAAGGATCCCTTCCTGACCTTCGCCCTTACGATGACGTATCCCTGCTTGGCCTTGTAACCGAGTGCTCTGGCCCTGTCCAGACGGGTGGGCTTGTCGACGCGGATGAAGTTCTCCTCCTTCCTCCACTGGATACGGCGCTCGTAGTTCAATGCCTTGACGTATGATTTCTCGGGTACGTCCCATGCATCAGCGATGTAGCTGTACATGCTCTTCCCGTTGACCGGGCGTGTTTCCTGAGTCTCTTCGCTCATTTTAATCACCTTTACGGATTCGCCATTACGGTACATTTCCGTTCGTGAGGCTAAGCGTCTCACGAGTATGGGGATGTACATGCCGTATATAAACCATGAGCCCGGGGACACCAATTGCGCGTACGTATATCCGTAAAAAGGGCCTGCAACACGTATTAAAACGCGTCCGCCCATGTATGCGCGGAGGAGGAAGGATGGCCGACACGATACCGGACAGGCTCAGGCAGACCCTCGAGAGGATCCCCAGACCAGCATTGGCCTTCTCGGGCGGGACGGATTCCGTCTACCTCCTGTACGCATGCTCCCGTCTGGGGATGGATGTGGCCCCGTATTTCGTCAAGGGTGCGTTCCAGACGGACGAGGAACTGGAGCGGGCCAGGATCATGGCCGTCGAGTTCGGATACAACCTGAGGGTGCTCCGGATCGATCCCCTGTCCATCGGGGAGATAGTGAGGAACGACGAGCTCCGCTGCTATCATTGCAAGAAGGCAGTGTTCAAGCTGATAACCGACACCGCCCAGGCAGACGGAAGGAAGGCCGTGATGGACGGTACCAACGCATCGGATGATGCGGATTCGAGACCCGGCATGAGGGCGACCTCGGAGATGGGGATACTGTCGCCGCTGAGGGACAGCGGACTCACCAAGGAGGACATCAGGAACCTGTCGCGCGAGGCCGGGCTCCCGACATGGGACATGCCCTCGGATTCCTGTTTGGCCACGCGCATTCCCACGGGAACGGTCATAACCGCACCCCTCCTGGAGCGCACCTGCAGGGCAGAGAGGGAGATCCGCGACCTCGGTTTCAGGGGCATAAGGGTGCGTACGGTCTCCAACAGTGCCAGACTTGAGATTCTGAAGTATCAGTCGGACCTTCTGGAGGCCAAGAGGAAGGATATCGAAGAGATACTACTGAAATACTATGATTCAGTTTCATACGGTGTGAGGGAGTTTCACCGATGGAACCGAAGCAGATCCTTGAGGCCGTGAGGGACGGTACACTGTCCGTGGAGGACGCGGAGCGCATGCTCCGTACGAGGCCGTTCGTCGATCTGGGTTTCGCCAAGGTCGATACCCAGAGAAGGGTCAGGCAGGGCGTTTCGGAGGTCATCTACGGTGCGAGCAAGACCCCCGAGCAGTCCGTCAGGATCGCCTCCACATTGATGGAGAACGGTTCGGATTGTGTCATGATTACGCGCTGTCCGGAGGAGACCTACAAGCTGGCCTTGTCCAGCGGATTGGATGCCGAATTTCGTCCGGTCCCCAAGATATGCATCATCGGGAAGATACCTGAGAAGGAGCGCAGAAGCTACATCTGCGTTGTTTCCGCAGGCACCAGCGACATGCCCGTGGCCGAGGAGGCCGCGGTGACCGCGGAGGTCATGGGATGCAGGGTCGAGAGGATGTTCGATGCAGGCGTCGCAGGAATACACCGCCTGCTGTCCGGTTCGGACAAGATCATGGGTGCATCCGCGGTAGTCGTCGCCGCAGGCATGGAAGGTGCGCTTCCCAGCGTGGTAGGGGGTCTTGTGGATGTTCCTGTCATAGCCGTTCCGACCTCAGTCGGTTACGGGGCATCCTTCGAAGGATTGACAGCGCTGCTGGCCATGATGAACTCATGCGCATCCACGGTCAGCGTGGTGAACATCGACAATGGTTTCGGGGGAGGCTACATCGCATCCCTGATCGACAGGAAGGTGAAGCAGTGAAGGTCCTCTATCTGGATTGCGGTTCAGGCGTGGCCGGGGACATGATCATGGGTGCGTTGTCAGACCTGATACCGGAATCATTCGACATCCAGGCGAGGGCCGCATCCATCGGCATCCCCGGGGTCAGGATTGTTAGGGAGAAAGCCCAGAAGCATCACATCTGCGGAACGAGCATGAAGGTCTTCATTGACGGCAAGGAGGAGGACGAACCCGGGCATTGCGTATGTTATTCCCACAGGAGTCTTGACGAGGTCCTCCAGATCATCAGGGAATTGAATGTCTCCGATTCGGTGAAGGATAATGCGATAGGGATCTACAAGGATATCGCCGAGGCGGAATCAAAGGTCCACGGCGAACCCGTTTCGGAGATCCATTTCCACGAGGTCGGGATGCTCGACGCGATCGCGGACATAGTCATGGACTGCATGCTGATCGAGGAGCTGTCTCCTGACCAGATCATAGTATCCCCGATCCGTACAGGGTACGGGACGGTGATGTGCGCCCACGGGGAGCTTCCTATACCCGCACCGGCCACTGCCTTCTTGCTTAAAGGCATCCCGTGCTATGCGGGAGACGTCGAGGGGGAGTTCGCCACACCGACGGGCGTAGCGATTGTGAAGCACTTTGCTGGCACATTCGGTCAGAGACCTTCCATGGTCATCGACGACATCGGTTGCGGACTGGGCAGGAGGGACTACGGGATACCCAACGTCCTGAGGGCGTTCATAGGTACCGCCAAGGATGCCATGCCCGAGGTGGATGTCCTCAACTGCAACATCGACGACATGACCCCCGAGGACCTCGGTTCGGTCATCGACACGCTTCTCAGCGAGGGCGCCCTTGACGCGATGATCACATCGGTCATTATGAAGAAGGGCAGGCCCGGGCACATGCTCACCTGCCTGTGCCGTCACGAGGACAGGGACAGGCTGGCAAAAGCGATTCTGAGGAACACCACCACCATTGGAATCAGGACATGGAAGGCCGATAGGTATGAGATGGTCTCCAGGAAAGAGACGGTCGATACCGAATACGGGCAGGTCCGCGTGAAGATATCTGATGGATACGGGGTCCGCAAATGCAAACCGGAACATGATGACCTTGTCCGCCTGGCTGCGGAGAACGGTGTCACGGTGGATGAGATCAGAAGGGCCGTTCGCTTCAAAGAGTGACGTTCGGTCTCCAGTACAGGAGGCCCATACGGCTGTTCGAATCGAGGATAACGGTATCGCCGTCGGCATGACGTGATACCACTGTACGTATCGCCTGTTCTTCCCTTTCGGTGATAGGTCTGAATCTGGATATCTTACGTCTGAATGTTGAGATGCAATTCTCCAATGGGATTGTCTCGGTGTTCCTCTGCTCGAGGAAAACGAGGGAAGTTTCCCTTCCTATGGATTTCAGGAAGGAATCCGGATAAGAGGTCATGTAACCTCCGTATGAATAGTCGCACCCCAGCTCCTTCCAGATCTCGGTCTCGATGCCGGGCCTGGTCTTCGCGGACGAGACGTAGACGCACCATTCTCTGGCATGTCTTTCCATCGAGAGGATCATCTTCGGATCGTTCATCGGCGGACAGAGGGACGAGAAGGCCACATCGCAGATGAGGTCATCGGGAATCCCCTTGCAGTCGCACAGGGTCACGCTGATGTTGTCCGCATGCCTATCTGCAGATTCGGATTTGACACGTCCCAACATAGGCCAGCTGCTGTCGATGCATGTGACTTCCTTGACGAGAGGCGATATGCGGAACGCATATGTGCCAGGACCGCAGCCTATGTCCATGACGGTACGGTCCTTTCTGAGGATGTCTTCGGTCCTCAGTATCTTCACGATATCATCCGCTATGATGTTGTAGCCCTTATCGGAATACGTTTTCGACACATCATCCCACAGAGCGTACTGGCACGTCTCGTCGGCATTCTCACCGTAGAACGGGTGCTTTTCCCTTTCGGATTTCCACTCGTCGCAGATCCTCTTTGTTTCGGGGTTCAGCTTACCACCATGTTTCTGTTCTTCACAAGCAGGTAGATCAAAACCGGGGAACCGACAAGGGCTGTGATTGCCCCTACGGGCAGTATGACGGGGGCCAGCACCGTTTTGGCAGCAAGATCCGCAAGCGTCAGCAGCAACGCCCCGGTGACCATGGATGCCGGGAAGAGGTACTTCATGTTCCCTCCCACGATCATCCTGGATATCTGTGGTCCCAACAGACAGATAAATCCTATGGCACCGACGAAACTCACGGCGACGGCGGTGGAGAAGCATGCAAGGACGATCGATCCGGTGCGGACCATACGGACATTCACACCGAGGGACGAGGCCGTATCATCCCCCATTCTCATGATATCGATATCCTTCATGAGTATGAAAGCGGCGATGATCGTGATGATTACCGTGATGAGCACATAGGGTACCTGCGAGAGCATGGCGCCGTTCAGGTCTCCCACGGACCAGAACATCGCCGTTTTCACCGCATCCGCGTTCCCGAAGTACTGCATCAGCGTGTTGGCCGCGCTGAACATGTAGGATAGGGATATCCCGATCAGGATCATGGTGGTCGTCATCATGTTCTTCCTGGAGGCAATGATCAGGATGATGGCGGCCGGTATCATGGAGAAGAGGAACGCGTTTAGTATGAGTCCCAGGCTTCCCGCGAATGCGGATATCCCGGCTATTATCGCCAAACCGGCACCGAACGATGCACTGGAGGACACACCCAGCGTGTATGGCGTTGCAAGGGGGTTCTTCAGGATCGTCTGTGTGATGCATCCGCACATGGACAGGATCATACCGACGAGTATGGCCATGAACACGCGCGGTGCGTAGACCCTCATCACGATGTACTGGGTCTTGTCCGGTATGTCGAAGGTGTCCGGGAATAATTGGTTTACGAGGGTGCCGTAGACCTCGCCTACGGTCACCCCCGAGGAGTTGTAGGTGATCGAATACAACGCTATGGTCAATGTCATCACGGTGACTGCCAGGATGTAAAGGGTCGCTCTCTTCTTGAGCTTCAGTACCCCCAGCTTGTCTTGGTCGACATCGGCCGTAACATCGTTCATTCGATCTACCCGTTATGCGATCAGGCGGACAGCAGGGGATATACGTAGACTGCGTCCTGTGCGGGATCCTTGTCCTTGATTCCCATCCAGTCATAGTACTCGGCGGTCATCTTTATGGGATTGATGCTGGCGTACTTGTCGGGGTTGCACAGTTTTCCTATGTATGCTCCCAGCAGGACTCCTGCGGTGCATCCGTTCCTGAACTCTCCGGCGAGGAGGCTGACGTTCATGTCATCCTCCACGAGGTCCATGGCCTCCATCTCCGCAAGTGCAGTGGCAAGTTCTCCGCTCGCTTTCTCGTCCGCGACGGAGTACACATGGCCGTGGTGGGGTGTGGACACCTGTTCAGATCCCCCGTAGGTGTACTTCACCATGTGGAGGAGGATGAACTTGACGGTGGTGTTGGTCCCCAGAACGGTATCGATATTGACGGTGATTCCGTTGGTACCGTTCTTGGTGATGTCCTTCTCGTTCACGTCGTCGACGACGTTATGGCCTCCGCCCAGTTTGATTCCCTGTCCGAGAGGATCTGTGAGCTTGTATGCGGTGAGCGTGAACACGCCTCCGCCGAAGTAACCGGATCCGAGATTGGATGCCAGGATTGTCGGTTTGTCGGCCTCCGGGATGGAGTTCGCGATGTTGAGGAGCTTGTCTCTGTAGTCGAGGAGCCAGTTGGCATACTGGGTCGCCCTGTCGACGACGTTGAAGACGTATCCCGCCTTGAGCACTCCCTGTATGAACGAGGATTTTTCCGTGTTGGTGATGTCGGGCAGGTAGCAGCCCAGATACAATACGTCGCAGCCGTAGATCTTGTCCTGCTTGGCATCATACTGTTTGTTGTAGAATGTCAGGAGGATGTCAAGATCCAGCTTGTTCACATCATCGTAATTGGGCTCGTTCATGTTGTCCAGGGTCTTGACCGTAGCCGCTTTAGACTCGTCGAAATAGAAGTCCTTGTACTGGTATGGTGCATAATCGACGGCGTAGATCTTGTCCACGAGTCCGAGGATCAGGCAGAGCTCGGTGTTAGCGAAGTATTCGCATCCGATCTTCTGGATTTCTCTCGAGATCTCCCTCTCGTTCCCGAATCCATCGAGGAGCCAGACTTTTTTCGCCGTACCGTCCGCGATGGCCTTGACCTGGTTGTAATCAGTCATATCGATTTTTCCATCCAGGTTCGCATCGGCGAATCTGAGGCTCATCTTCTCTTCCGCCTCTTTGACGGCGTCAGTGTTCCCGGTATCGCGGGCGTCTATGTATTTCTTCAGCAGATCCGCGTCAGCGGAGTCTACCTTCCCGTCTTTATCGGCGTTCCCGAACACTTCGAGTTCGACGTCGATGGCATTCACGGAGGCGGGCTTCATCATGAAGAAGACCCCGGCTCCGGCCACCACTAGAACGGCAACAACTATGACAGCAAGTACCTTGGTGTTCATAGTAACACGAATTTCAAATTCGTATTAATAACTGTTGGAGAGGTTTGGAATCTTTTTACGGTATACGAATTTTTAAATCGTAACACTAGATTGCCCACATGTGACTCTATCAGTACAGGGTATCAGGTTCTCTTTCGGGGAGAAGGAAGTCCTCAAGGGGGTTTCACTGGATGTCGGGTCGGATGAGGTCCTCGGAATCCTCGGCCCGAACGGATCCGGCAAGACCACGCTTCTCCGCTGCATCAATGACATACTGATCCCCAGTCAGGGTTCTGTCCTCATCGATGACAAGGACATACGTTCGATGACCCGTTTGGAGGTCTCTAAGAACATCGGTTATGTCCCTCAGAATTCCAAGGTCGAGCTGTGCACCCCTTCCGTATATGAGATAGTCAAGATGGGCAGGAGGCCACACATCACCTGGCAGTACGGCCCCAAGGATGAGGAGGTTATTTGGAGATGCATGGAGGAGATGAATGTCAAGAGCCTTGCATCGGCCAGTTTCGATTCCCTAAGCAGCGGACAGAGCCAGAGGGTTCTTCTGGCAAGGGCGCTGGCACAGGAGGCCAATGTGCTGTTGCTCGATGAACCGACATCTAACCTCGATGTCAAATACCAATTCGAGGTCATGACCACGGTTCGTAATCTGGTCCGCGAAAGGGGGTTCTGCGCGTGTGCGGTGATACACGATCTCAATCTCGCCATGCGCTTCTGCGACAAGGTGGTCCTCCTGAAGGATGGAGAGATCGTGGCGAAGGGGAAGACGGAGGATGTCCTGACTTCCGAGAATGTGAAGGAGGTCTTTGGGGTCGACTCCTGCGTGATGGAGATATAGGGGAAGCCTCAGCTGTTCTTCCTGTGAATCTGTGACGGATCAGTACTTGTATTTCCCGTCCACGAACTCGACCTCGGCCCTCTCGCCGTCCTCGAACGTGTGGAAACCGTGGCCCTGGGCCTTACCGTACTTGAAATCGGCCTCGTCTTTCTCCCCGTTGGGATAGAAGATCGTTCCCTGGCCGTGATACATGTTCTCCCTGAACTGACCCTCGTACCTCTCGCCGTTGGTCTTGGTGTAAACACCTTTCCCTTCGAACATGTTGTCGACGAAATCACCGACATAGACGTCCCCGCTGGAACATACGTATTTCCCCTTTCCACAGAACATCCCGTCCCTGAAGTTCCCCTCATAGTATGCACCGGATGCGAAGGTGTACTTTCCCTGGCCGTTGATGCTGCCGTACGCGACCTCTCCCTCGTAGACGTCGCCGTTCGGCATCTCGATCTTCTGAGTCTTGCCCATTTCCTTACCGGACCCGATATCCCCTAATCGGATAATAATGGTTAGTTCTCACATACCATCAGAAGAAGTCGTCCAGGCTCCTCACCTTGGACTTGGGCTTCGCTGGAGGCTGCTTCTTATCCCCTTTCGGTTCATCCGATTCCCTGAACTTGCCGCTGAACAGCGTCGCCTGCTGGTTACCCATCAGGAGGTCCTTCTCCTCCCATCCGAACACCTCTGTGATGCGCGACGCGGTCTGCGACAGGCGTTCGGCGTAGTACTTGTAGTCGGGGGTGCCCTTGAACTCGACGCCGCTCACGTAGGGCTCCACCTTCTGAGGGGTGGATTTGGAGTCGGTGACGATCCAGGAGACCTTCATCCCTGGGATGAAGTCGTAGCCCATCTCTATGAGCTTCTTGGCGGCCTGGACGTTGGCCATCCTGTCCGGGTTCTCGTAGGCGTCCAGCCCCTTGCATGATTTGGATATGACCAGTTCCTCGACGTCCACCCTTCCGGCCTTGACGTCCTGGATGGTGTTCTTGACCATCGACAGGGCCTCGTCGTTCCTCTCGTCCAGGATCATCTCGAACAGTTCCGTGAGCATCTTGCTCTGGAGGTCGAAGGAATCGGACCTCCTGATCTCGTATCCCCTGACGAGGAGCTCCTCCTCCTTCTGGGGCCAGACGATCCTTCCCACGTACCTCTTCTTCATCCCGTGTGTGAACATCGGTTCCAGGAGCTTCTCGAACTCCAGCGTGCCCCCGTCGACCGAGAACCTCTCCGCCATCATCTCCCCGAACTTCACGGACCCCTCCAGGTTGTGCTCCGGGGACTGCATGAAGATGGAGTCGGTGTCCGAGTAGATCACGTGGGTGCCTTCCGATTCCACCTGATTGATGATGCCGATGGTGTTCGCTCTCGCGAACGCGGTGATGGCTGCGCCGATGCTCTTGTCGGTGAACCTGTAGAATGTGGATGCGAACACGCCGTAAAAGGTGTTCATCAGGACCTTGACCGCGGCCTGAAGTCCGTCCAGGTAGTTGTGCTCGTCCGGATCGGCGGTCTGCTTCATCTGCTTCTTGATCCTGTCCCTCTCCTTCATCAGGTCCTCCAGGATCCTGGGGAGCAGTCCCTCCCTCCTCTCCTTGGACATGAACCTGGCCCCTGACGGGCTCACGATCTCCCCGTCCTCGCACAGGGTGGTGAAGCAGATGTTCTTGGCTATGATCAGCGAGGGGTACATGGATTTGAAGTCCTCCACGCAGACCCAATGGTAGAGTCCGGGGGTCATGCTGTGAACGTATCCCCCTTCGATCTGGTCCGCTCCGGCGATCCTCGCGCCCATCAGCGGGACGCCGACCTTGTTGCGGTCGGCCGCACGGATCAGCAGGGAATCGGCCAGCTGTGACGATCCGGATGTCATGACATCCTCTATCGTGAGCTTGGACACGGCGGCGAGATCCATGTCCTTGCGGACGGTCCCGACGTGCATTAGGATGCGAAGTGCCAGCTCTGCGTCCTTGAAGCAGTACTTGATGACCTTCTCCCTGTCGTTCGCCCATTCGGAATCCATGTATTTCGGGTCGACGTCGAGCTTCTGCTCCCCCAGGAGCATCATGGACACGGCGTTGAGCGTCTCCTGCTTCGGGCGGAGCTGCTTCTTGACCGCCCACCACGCGTCGCACACGAGACGTCCCTTGACTCTCCAGAACCTGTCGCTGACGAGCCTCGGCTGGCTTCCGTCACGTCCCCACGGAAGGGCGTCCTTCATTCTCCTGACCTTGGCCCTGTCCATTATCTTGCGGATGTCGTAGTTGTCGATGTTGTATCCGGTTATGACATCCGGGTCCTCCTTCCTGATGAGGTCGGCGAACCCGTTGATGATGCTGACCTCGTCGCCTGTCAGGGCGTCGCAGTTCCTCATCTCCCCCCCGTCCTTGATGACGGAGCAGATGGTGTAGATGAACTCGTGCTCCACCGAGTTCTCGATATCGAACGAGAGGACCTTGAGCCCAGGGTCGAAGGAGGGTATGTTCTCGAAGGAGTCCATCCTCACCACCAGATCGGTGTAGTACTGGCGCTCGATGGTCTCTCCCGTGACCTTGATGCATGAGCCCATGTCGTTGTCGTAGAAGAAGCGGTGCTGGAAGGAGAGGTCCGCGGAGAGCACCCTGTATCCCTTCCTCTGGAACCTGTTCTTGTATTCCGACAGCTTCCAGGGGCTCTTTATGGTGACCTTCAGGACGTCGTGCATCTCAGACTTGTAGAGGAGCCTGTCGTGCTCGGCGGAGACGACCTCCGGGTCCTCCTTCATCTGTTGCTCGAGGTCCGGTTTGGGGTCCACCGCGAACAGGTACGGTCTGAAACCGTATGCCAGGATGGTGATGGATTCCTTGTCGCGGGTCTTCCCGAACAGCTCCACCACTGGCTCCTCCCCGTCCTGCGACGAGGAGGCGCTTATTATCCTGACGTCCCATGTCCCCATTCTATCACTTGTTCGCTACGATCCTGATGACGTCACCGTCCTCCAGGACGTAGTCCGCACCCACGGTGCGCTTCGTCTTGGCGTTCACGGCGCGAATGAACTTGTCCCCGAGGTCCGTGTGGACCTTGTAGGCGAGGTCCCTGGCGGTGGATCCGCGGGGGACCAGGAAGGCATCCGGCAGGACCCTTCCGAAATGGTCTGTGAACTTGTTCTCGTCCTCCACCGGATAGACGGTGATGAGGTCGAGCATCTTGAAGGCGGCATCCTCTATGCACTTCTGGACGCCGGTGCCTCCGTACTTCTCCATGTTGGCCTTCATGTACTCCAGGGCCTTCTTCTGTCCCTCGTTGAGGGTGACGCCCTCCTTGATCGTGAACGTCGGGTCGCCGGGGGTGTAATCGATGAGCCCCGCGGCGGCTGCCTTCTTTAGTGCCAGCTCCGTCTCTGCCATGGTCACGACGCAGATGTCGTTGATCGCCTCGACCTTCTCGATGTTGCCCGGAGGGGCGATGTCCGCCTTGTTCATGGCGGCGATCATGGGCTTGGACTGGGCCCTGATATTGACGCACAGCTTCAGCAGGTCGTCGTCGGTCCAGTTGACGATGTCGTCCGGCAGGTCCACGGCGCTGAGCGCCCTCTTGACCTGAGCCTCGGTGACGTTGAGTCCGGCGAGTCTGTCCTGGATGATCTGCTCCGGCTTCTGGCCGGTCATTCTGGCGGCTCTGGCCATCTTGTTGAACCCGTTCTTGAGGATCTCCCTCATCCAGTACTCGATCTCCTTTCTGAGGAACATGATGTCCTCGGTGGGGTCGTGGGAGCCCACATCCCCGGGGACACCCTCGATATCGGTGGATCCGCTGACGTCTATGACGTTCACGAGGGCATCCGCCTGCCTGAGGTCGTCCAGGAACTGGTTTCCGAGTCCTTTTCCCTGCCACGCGTCGGGGACCAGTCCCGCGACGTCCAGGAGTTCGACGGGCACCATCCTGGTCCCGTTGACGCACAGTGAGTTGTGGGGTGTGCACGTGACGCCCAGTATCTTGCACGGACAGGGCGTGCGGACGTGTGCCACTCCCTTGTTGGGTTCGATGGTGGTGAAGGGATAGTTGGCGATCTCCACGGGCGCCATCGTGGCCGCTCCGAAGAATGTGGATTTACCAACGTTCGGTTTCCCTACTATTCCTATCTGCATGCTATCGCATGCAGTATGGGTTCGGTGTTAAAGGTTCTTTGGCTCAATCCAGACTGGATGTGGAGAATAAGCGGTTCACTGCTTCAGTCTGTACACGGCATCGGCAATCTCGCCTATCTGCTCCGGCCTTAGGTGCTCCACGCGCTCGTCGATGTACGGGACGTCATCGCCGGACTGCATCATGTGAGCACCCTTCAGCGCGGTGCCGATCTTCTTTCTGCGGTGGTTGAACGTGACCTCGACGACCTTAAAGAACGTCCTCTCGTCGAGGACATCGAAGGGCGCCTTCCTCGGGGTGATCCTGACTATGGCGGAATCGACCTTCGGACGGGGGTTGAATCTTGATGCTGGCACATTCTCCATGATCTCGCATTCGGCCCTGTAGAACAGGTTGACGGTGAGCCTCGAATAATCCGGGCTCCCGACCATGGCGACCATGCGGTCCGCGAACTCCTTCTGCACCATCACGACGGCGGTCCTGAAGTCGTATTCCAGGAGCTTGAAGATTATGGGCGTCGAGACGCTGTATGGAAGGTTGCTGACGAAGACGTCGAACTCCGGGAAGGGGACCTTCACCGCGTCACCGTGGATCAGTGAAAGACGGTCGCCGAAGTTCTTCGTGATGTATTCCGCGAGGATGTCGTCCAGCTCAATGCAGGTGAGATGGTCGGTGGCCTCCACCAGACGTTCCGTCAGGATACCGAGTCCGGGGCCCACTTCCAGGACCCTGTCGTCCTTATTGATCCCGGCGTAGCCGATGTGCCTGTCGGCCACACGTTCGTCGGTCAGGAAATTCTGCCCCTTGCTCTTCTTGGGGATGATGCCGGTGTCGGCTATGAGTCTGCCTGTGTCGTTCATCTGTGCACGAACAGGTAGCGCTTCCTCTCGGGATCCTTGATCTCCAGGAGGATACGGTCGACGATGAGCTTCTCGGGGTTCTTGATCGCGGTCCTCTCGGCCAGGTCTGCGAAGTCCTTGAACTTGGCCTTCTTCCTCTCGTCGAGGATGACGGTCAGGGACTTCTTTCCCAGTCCGGGGAGCTCCTCCAGCAGGTGCTTGCGCATGCTGATGGCCTCTGCGATGTTGAAGAAGTTGACGTACTTCTCCTGGTTCGCCATGACTATGTCGTTCACAGCGAACTCCAGCTCCGATACGGCGTTCGTCGTGAGATCGTCGAACGTGATGCGGCGCTTGACGTGGTCGATCAGGTCGCGCTTCTGGGTCTCGGAGTCCTTCCCGATGAAGGTCTTCTCCCCGATGGTGACCGGTGCGTTGGCCTTGGCGACGAGCTCGAAAAGTTTGAACTCTTCGTCTCCGAGCGCGTAGCATATGGGCTCCTTCTTGGAGAATCCAGCCGACGGAACGCCCTGCGGCAAGTAATCAAGAATGTATGCGTACTCTTCCATAGGATTACCTCTGAGTATCAGATGTACTTGCCTACGATCTCAATGATCTGGTTAATCTCGTCATTGCTGAGCGTGATCCTCTCTTTCGAGAAGATTGCACGGACCTCTTCCGGATACTGGGGGAGGAGGTCCGCGATCTTCACAGCAATGGCATCCGTTACTTCCTCGAGCTTGCTAACCTCTTCGACGAGCTTGTTGGCATCCTCGAGGGAAATGGTTGCGACTTTCTGCGCGTGGTCAAGCGCTGCCTTCTGTGATGCGAGGAGGACATCCTCGTCTTCGAGCATTCCAGCTGTTCCTTTCCTGCTCTCGGCCACCTCCTCAAGGAGGTCCCTTACTTCTGCGAGTGTGACGTAGCGCTCAGTCATGTTGATACCTTCAGTTGTCGACGTTCCTTACGAGGTGCTCGGGGCGTGCGACGACCATCTTGGTCTTGTTTCCGTCCTTGACGGAGACTTCGTACGCTGCTCCCCTCTCTCCGATGATGACTCCGGTGAGACCGTGGAATCTGGAGAAGGGCATGCCCTTGTGTACGCTCGGGTCGATTATGATGTTGACTTTCTCTCCTGCCTCAAAGGTCTGGAAGCCTTTCGTGATAGGTGAGAGCCCGCGTGCCCTAGCTGACTTCTTCAGCTTCATGCGGGTCTTTGTCCTTGTTCCGCTGGATGCCTGCATTGATATCCCTTCATTGTTCTTCGAATTTGATCGCCAACACATCGAGGGTCTCCACTTTGCAAGGTATCCCGAGCCTCTCAGAGAAGCTGGGTACGCTCCTGCCCTCGTCGCCGGAAACGAACTCCTTGACGTATGTTCCCGAGTCGGTCTCGAGTTCGAGATCGAAGGAATCATCCGAGTCCCATTCCGCCGTGCACCAGTGGATCTTCCTCTTGCGCACGAGGTCAGCACGTCTGTGCTCGACCCTGCGAGGAGTCCTCTGGTCTATATTGACGTCCTTGAACGATAGGGCAACGTTAACTAACTCCTCTTTATTAACTTTACCCTCTGCCTTAACGTGCACGCGATATATTTTGTCAGAAGCGGCGGCCTTGTAACGCTCCACCGCCTCGCGCTGCACGAACTTCAGACTGTTGTACGCCGCCATGTCGGTCTGGTTCGCCCTCCTCTCGAGCTCGTCCAGGTCGATGTCCCTATGGCGGGGCTGGCTGATCTCCAGGACGAAGGGCCTTCCGTCGCCCAGCATGCAGGCGTCTATGTCCTCGCGTCCCATACCGTGGAAGAAGTGCTCCTGGCCGTCCGCCATCTGGAGCGCGATGTCGCCGATGATCTCCTGGACGGAGGTCGGGTACATCTTGCCCTCGCCGTGGCAGTGGTCGCATCCCTTCCCGTGGCAGACCCTGCAGGGCCATATGGTCTGCGGGATCTCCCTGCTGAACTTGTTGTAGCGTCCCGCGATGAAGATCGGTGCGATGTCCAACGTGACATCCGCGAAACGGGTGTCGATTAGCGCCACGACCTGTGGGTTCTTGAACTCCACGGGGCGGTGTATCATCGGAAGTGCCAGCTTGCCTATCTCACGGTTGAGTTCGGCCTTGATCGTCTCGGAGTTCTCGAGGTTGTACCTCTCCTTGATCTCCTTCTCCCTCTCGGCGATCTCGGGCTCGACCCTGGTCCCGATGAGGAAGTTCTCGGAGTCGACCTCGTTGATTTTCTCCGCGGCCGCCTCGGCGAATCTCGGCAGCATCTCGAAGACGTTCTCGCATAGAGGACAGAAGTCCTCGGCGGGGGCATCGATGCCCTTCTCAGTCAGCCCCTCGCGGATAAGCCTTCCGCGGAGGTCGTTGGTCATGCCGGTGCCTATCTTGGCGAACATGCGCCCGAGGCAGTGGTCGCAAAGGCCGGAGGCCGCAAGCTCCCTGGCCGTCTCGAAATTCTCTGAGACCCAGTCCTCCATGTTATCCCTCAGAGGTCGAATCCCATCTCAGTGATCCTGAGCATGGGGCGTTGGCTCTCCAGATAGTGGTAGACCGTGGCGTGCTCGCTGCCGTGGATCAGGAGCTCCACAGCATGCTTCGCCACCGGGAGGCTCACGGAGTTGCCGATGAGCCCGACGGTGTTCCCGTAGATGACCATGTCGCATCCGGTGAGGTCCTCGATCAGCTTCCTGGTCTTGCCGTTCTTGCCTATGAGCCTTCCCCTGACGCGGGGGACCTGGTTGGAACGGTCGCCGATGGCCTCCTTGATGTCCACGAGCTCGAAGTACTCGTCATCGTCGAACAGCCTCATCGCCTTGTCGGGGTTGAATCCCCTTCCGACGGCCTTGACGATATCCATCATCTTGAAGGCCATGAGGGGGTCCTCCAGCTCCACCTCGTCGTGGATGATGACCTCCCCTTCCTCTGTGTCGATGTCCAGCTTGATGCCGGAGATGTTCTGGAGCACCTTCTTGGTCTCTCCGTTCTTGCCGATGAGCGTTCCCACTCTGTCGGCCGGTATTCTGATTGATCTCATTCCTCTTCCCCTTCGTTGTCGTTGAGCGTCTCTTCCAGCACCTCTGCGTCGGTCATCACGTCGGCATCCCTGTTCCTGAAGAACCTGTTGATGTTGTGGATGTCCCTCTCCAGCAGCTCCCTTGCGTTGTAGTGGTCGCTCGTCATAGCCTGGCCGACGTCGATCATGATCGGTTCGCCGTCCATCATCAGTATGTTGTATTCGCTGAGGTCACCGTGTACCAGGTGCGCCTCCTGCCATCCGTCTATGATGAATGACAGCACCTGCTCGTATGTCTCGTCCGGATCCTCGAGGACCACGTCCTTGAGCTGGGGCGCCGGACCGGTCTCGTCCCCGATGTATTCCATGAGCAGGCAGTTCTTGTTGAATGTGATTGGTTCCGGGACTGGGATCCCGACCTCGTTGTACCTGTCGAGGTTCTTGAACTCCTTGTTGACCCAGGCGTAGATCATCTTCCAGCGGTTGCCGGTGACCCCCCTGAATCTCGGGTCCCCCTCCACGTACTTGGCCACCCTCTTGAAGGTGGACGTGGATGTCCTGAATATCTTCAGCGCCAGAGGTTCATCGTCCTCGTCGGTGGCGTAGAAGACGTTACCCTCCTTCCCGGTGGAAATGGGGTAGTGGACCGCGTCTATGTAGCCGTCGGTCATGAATTCGTAGATGGTCATCAGGGTCTTCTTGTCGAAGACCTCCGCATCCGTCTGCCTCTCGTCGCCTGTCTTGTTGGTCTTGAGAGCGTCGACACGTCTCTCAAGATAGGCGTAGGCCTCCTCGTAAGAGGGCATGCTGACCCACCGTCTTCAGAAAATATCCAGGTTCTTCGGGACCTTTCCCCTCTTGCTGAGGTTGACGGCCTGTGTCTTAGTGTACCTGAATCTGACATCGCATTTGTCAGGCTGGAAATCCCATACGGATATGATCAGCAGGGCGCCTTCCCTGATCCACATCCTCTTCTTGATCTTTCCTGGGATGCGTCCTACGCGGGATACACCGTCCTCGCACATGACTTTGATCTTGGAGGCTCCGAGCAGCTGATCCGCTATCCCGAACATTTCTGCTTCCTTGATGTTGGGCAGACGTACGCGTGTTACGTCCTCATCAGGCATTTCAAGCGGTTCATTGTCGCTCATTTTTATCCTTCCGATCCTACCGATTATAAGCGACCTTATAAAAACATTGTCAGTCGCGCACGCGTTCAGTAGTACTTCCTGAGCCACTTGAGGCAGATCTCGCTCTCGTAGCGGTATGTCTTGATCTGGTCCTTGCTGGCGTTTATCTGCCCGCTCTTGGCCATGGATTCCCATTTCAGGCCCATCGCGTCGACGTACCTCTGCACATAGCTCGTCACGCGGGGCGCCACGGTGGGATCGATGAAAACCGTGGACAGAACTCTGAACACATCGCGGTCGCGGGCACCCTTCAGGGACGTCCAGCTGCCTGCGTCCAAGGATCCGCTGAGCTTGAGGTTCCCCTCGCACACATCGATGCAATCCGAAGCAGCCTGGCACATTGCCTCCTTGACCTCCGGAAAACCTAGGTAGTCCTCGATCTTCTTGCGGTACTCGTAGTTCCTGATGTTCTGCAGGTCGTCCGGACCCATCTTCCTGAGGGCCAGGAAGGAACGGTTGATGTCCTTGGCCCTGGCTGCGAGATAGTTGCGGACGAAGGCATTAAGGACCGACCTGTACTGGTCGTCGTCCATGGCGACGGACTGCCTCTGGTCCAGAAGGTTGTGGCCCACGCTGTATGCGGATCTCGCCTTTTTGAGGTCGGAATCCAGATAGGCCACGAACTTGATGAGGGACGGCGCTGGATCCGTGGAGAGCGACTCCATCGCCTTGTTGGCGTACTTGATCGCGGATTCGTAGTCGTTCGATTCTATGCAGCTCATGGAAGCCTTGACGGCCTCGAGGAATTCGCCGTTCCTCTCGCTCCTGGCCGCCTCCGCTTCGGACATCTCCTCCTTGACCATCATCCCGCAGTACTCGCAGTATCCCCTGGTCTTTCCGAAACCGAGTTCCACCGGTGCGCCGCAGGACGGGCATTTCAGAGATATCATCGACATGACAGTTTCCTCGATGTATCTGGTCAGGATTCCCAAACCAGAGCATCACGATATCGTTCCGGTGGATATTAACCTTTTAGCGGACCGATTTTTCAAAGAAAATCTCGGCCGGGATCGGGTTCTCATAATCCTTATAAACGAGTTCGTGATGGACTTGTTTACTGCTCCAGTAGTGTAGCGGCCAATCATTCAGCCCTTTCGAGGCTGACACACGGGTTCGAATCCCGTCTGGAGCACTCATCTTTCTTTCTGGATAATCATTTGCCGAGGATCTTCTTGCGGAACTTTTCGCTCTTCTTCGAGATCTCGTCGACGTTCCCGTCGTTGACCGCATAGACCTCCGGGAGTTCTTTCGGATGCTCCCTGAGGAACGTGTTCAGGAGATTCCTGTCGGGGAAGTCCATCTCCTCAAGGTACTTCCTGCTCCAGTTGGCTGCCAGGTCGTACGATGCCAGCACACCCTTGTCGTTGAAGACGCTGGCGAAGATCGAGACCACCGTGGTGTCGTCGGATATGATGGCCACGTTGCTCCCCCTCACGGCGAACTCCTCCCCGTTGAACGAGATCGACAGCCCTCCGGCCTCGCGGACCAGGTCCATGGGCTGGAAGTCCGTCGCGGAGCTCCCCACATACATGGTGCAGTCCAGGTCGATCATGCTGAGCCTCCTGATGTCCAGCAGGCGGTAGGCCTTCTTGTGGGAGGTCATGATGTCCGCGGATTCCATAAGACCCAGAGCTCCGGATTCGGGGATGCCCCCTCCGATTATCGCATCCAGGGTCTTGATTATCGTGATGTCCTCCTCGAGGAGCTCGGTCGGGACGTTTAGCTCGTAGAAGTTCTTCGGCACCTTCAGCTTGGTGATCTCCTTGCACAGGTCCTTCAGGTTCCTCGCCTCGGAGCGCCCCATCATGGTCTGGTCGATACAGAGCTTCGATTCGGAGACCTCGCACAGCGGTGCGTTCAGCTTCTCAGATACCTCCATCATCCCGTGCTCCAGGATGGTGGTCGTGATGTGCGTCGGGAGGATCCCGGAGATGTAGTTCATGGTCCTCGACGCGTGGGGCATCATGACCAGGTCCTCCGCGCTGTACTTGTGGAGGAGGTGGTCGGTGGCACCGTACGCCTTCAGGAACGGGATGCACCACTTGTAATGGCTGCCGGCCGTGGCGTCCTCGCGGTTGAGCACGTATGCGGTGAGCCTGTCGTACCTGTTCAGGACGTCGTACAGGACCTCGCCCTTCTCGATGAACCTTCCGCAGAGCTGCCTCATGTCATCGTTCCTGGTCAGGAACCCCCTGCATGTGCAGACGACGTACCTGTCCGGAGGCAGCCCCAGTTCGACTGTAGGGTCGAATTCGTCCGGCATCGGATCACTCCAGGGATGCGTCGACCTGCCTCGACAGGTCATAGGGCGCATCCAGTCTCTTCCCTTCCGAGTACAGGCGCTTGTCCTTGATCTCCACCTTGCCGTCGGCGAACTCGCGGATGGTCGCCACTATCAGGGGGAGCTCGCGCTTGGCGCCGTCCTCCCTGATCCTCTTGAAGAGAGGTTCGTCCTGACCCTCCTCGGCCTTGATCTGATCCAGGGTCTTGGTAGACAGCTTTCTCTCCATCTGGTCCCACAGCGCATCGTAGTCGCCTCCGCGGATGGGGAACCCGCAGTATGTCAGCGCGGCACCCCTGTCCCATTCCTCGGTGCAGATGTGCATCATGATGCCCTGGGTGTCGGCCTTCTCGGAGATCAGCTGCCAGATGACCTCCTGCCATGTGCCCTTCGGGCCGGTCGGGAGCGCGGGGTGCAGGTTCAGCATGTCGTACTGCCTGCAGGTCTCGTCATCCATCCAGAGCATGTATCCCGCCAGGATGCCGAGGTCGAACTCGTACTTGCCGGTGAGCTCCCTCAGGAGCTTGCCGTACCCGTCGCGCCATTCCTTCTGGTCCTTCTCCCAGAGGTCCGGCCTGAACTTCTTCCATGATGCCGTGACGAGAGGGATGCCGTAGCCCCTGACCATGTCGAAGAACATCTGGCGCTGTTCCCTCTTCGGATTGTCCTCCTCGTCGTTGTCCCAATTGCAGAAGACGAAGGCTATCTCTACGTCCAGAGTGCCTTTCTCCTTCTGGTCCATGACGGCTTTCAGAAGATTGCGGGACCCGGGGCCCCTGCCTGTGGAGAACCATCCTAATCTGAGCATCATATCCCTTAATGGCTAGCACGGTTAAAACGGTTGAGTCTTCAGCCTTACACGTCGAAGAGAACGGTGACCGAGGGAGTCTCCCTGTCGATCTCCATCATGTGGTACGTGACGGCCTTGACCTCGGACTTTATCCTGTGTTTGGACCTGTCCAAGGTCTCCCCTTTTGCGTGGCAGACCACATCGTCGCCGTCGAAAGACACCTGGAACTCCTTCAGGATGAGGTTGTCGGCGTCCTCGATGAAGAGCATCTCCGCCAGGAAGGAGAAGAGCCTGTCCTCGTCGTCCTCCCCGGTGACGCGGATGTCCGTCTCCTCGGCAGTCCCTATGTTCGAGAGGTCGACCGTCTGGTCGAAGAGGGCGTAGGCTGCATTGGCGAAGCATTCCTCCAGCGTGTCGCCGAAGGCCTTGACCATCATGTCCGCCGTGTGATCGATGAGCCTGTACCTCTCCATGGAGGCGGGAACACGGTTAGGTTTTATATTGTTATCACAGGATGCGGTCATCATGGCAAGTAAATACGCACTGGCGGTCCTCGCTCTCGTGATGTGCTCCCTCGCTGTCCTCCCCGTGGCGGACCTTTCCGCAGAGGACGACGGGATGATGTACCTCTCTTCCGAGCCAGAGGTCGCGGACGACGCCGGGTCAGACAACGCATACGTCTACCAGGCAATCTACATTCTGCTCATAGTCCTGGTCGTCGCCGGATATCTCCACGTGAAGGCCAAGGGCATGCCCAAGCTCCCCAAGAGAAGGTGAGCATGGACGAAGGGACCTTCGAAAGGGCGAAGGAATTCGCCAGGAAAATATTCGAAGGTGACAGCAGCGGTCACGATATCTACCACACCATAAGGGTCCACGATCTGGCCCGGACCATCTGCGCCCAGGAGGGCGGGGACATGGACATGGTGCGCCTGGCGGCGCTGCTTCATGATGTCGACGACCGGAAACTTTTCGGTGATAACGGGTTCATGAACGCGAGGACGTTCATGGACTCCGAATCCATTCTCATCGAGGATCAGCTTTTCATCTGCGACATAATCTCGCAGGTATCGTTTAAAGGCAAGGACTCAGTAGTGCCTGGCACATTGGAGGGTAAGATCGTTCAGGACGCTGACCGCATGGATGCGATCGGTGCCATCGGCATAGCCCGCGCATTCGCATACGGGGGCAGCAAGGGACGTGCCATGTATATCCCCGGGGATGCTCCGAAGGAGGGCATGTCCGAGAAGGAGTACTTCAGCAACCAGGGCACATCGGTCAACCACTTCCACGAGAAACTGCTGCTTCTGAAGGATATGATGAACACGGAGACCGCCAAGAGGATGGCCCAGCACCGCCATGATTACATGGTCGGATATCTGGACGAGTTCATGTCCGAGTGGGAAGGAAGGCTTTGAACCCCTTCAGGATTGGCTGTCGGACGATTGTTCTTTTTAACCATCTGATGTGATTCGCTTTTCATTAGGGAAACAGATATTCCCGAGAGGAGGAATTTCGAATGGATTTCAAGTACGTGCTTCCGGTACTCGCCCTGGCGGTCGTTGCCGTGTTCTTCGGGTCATGGGTCGTTTCCGGAGCGGGCAACTCGAACGATCCCACAGGCGAGTGGGAACTGGTCATGCACGAATTCGGATATTATCAGGACGGAGAGCCGGTGTATATCCAGACAGACGACCATCTGACGGCAAGTATAGAGAAGTACCAGGACTCAGAGGACTGTTATCAGCTCACTATGGGTGGGAACACGACCCTGTGCATCATGTGCGACGGATACATGATGACCCAGGATACATACGGGGACGAAACGGCGTATCCAGGATATCTGTACATGGAGAGAGGGAAGCTGATCGTCAAGACCGTCTCCTATCTGGGCATCGACGTCCTGACCTTCAAGCGCTCGACCTCCGGATCGGATCCCATGGTCGACGCCCAGTCGGCGATCAATACCGATAAGAACATCCCCAAGGTTGGAACCGTGCTCAACGGCATATCCGCCACCAAGATCTCCGGGGATGGTGTCGAGGACCGTACGGACCTCAACTACACCCTGACGGTCGACAGGGTGGAGAGCTCGATGGTCTTCTACACGGTGACCAACGATATCGACGAGACGTTCATGTTCGTCGCCACCAAGGCCGGACCCGACTATTACATGGCAACGGCTGAATACGACAGCTGGAACTTCATCTTCGATATGGTCCGCTTCACTGACGGAGTGGTTTACACAGCGACCTTCGACGAGATCGGCAAGATAGCCCAGTACGAGGTGGTCTACGGAGACAAATCGAAGCTGAAGCCCGTGGAGGCCGACATTGAAGAGAGGTTTTACGTAGGTACCGAGAAATCCTACATCCTCAACAACGGTGAGGTCATCGACAACGAGTCCGTCGACATAAAGCTCTTTTTCATGTACCAGCAGGGAAGCATTGTCAGGGTCTTAACGATGTCAGGGCCGGAGAATATCGGAATGTGGGGCGGGATACTGTATCAGAGCGGAGATCATTACAGCATGATCGTCGAATCTATCGCGGTCTATCATGACGAGGAGTTCCACGGGCAGTACTACTGCACCTTCAGCGAGGACATGGAGACGCTGGAGATCCACGGTGCGCTGGTGACGTGGAGCGGCTCGACTGTCGTCATCCATCAGACCTATCAGTATGACGAGGACCTCATCGTCTACGGATGATGACAGAAATGGGGCCTTGGGCCCCTCCCTTCCTCAAGGCGGAATCATCGTCTCCGCAGGGATACTTTTTTCTAGCCTGAACCCAACTGGGGTATCATGCGCATAACGATAGTAGGATGCGGTTCAAGGGGCTCTAAGCTCGCCGAGGCCGCAGACAAGATGATGGAAGTCAAGAGGATCTACCTCGTTGACACCGACAAGGAGCGTGCCCAGGCCCTCGCAGACACCCTGAACAAGGCCGAGCTCGTCGAGGATGTGGAGGAGGAGCTCTACCACTGCGACCTCGTCATCGAATGCGCAACACAGCAGGCCGCACGCGATGTGATCCCGAAGGTCGTCGCAAGGGGAGTGGACATCATGGTCATGTCCGTGGGAGCCCTCGTGGACGACGACTTCAGGGAGATGGTCACGGAGAAGGCCAAGCAGTGTGAGGCCAAGGTTTACATCCCGTCTGGTGCCATATGCGGTACCGACGGGCTCAGGGCATCCACCGTCGGAGAGGTGAAGGAGGTCGAGCTCATCACCACCAAGCCCCCGGTCAGTTTCCAGGACGTCAAGTACGTCCAGGACAGGGGGATCGACCTGTCATCGATCAAGGAGAAGACCATCCTGTACACCGGGACCGCCAGGGAGGCCGTCCAGCTGTTCCCCAGGAACGTCAACGTCGCGGCCATCGTCAGTATCATGGGTATCGGCTTCGACAGGACGATGGTCACCATCGCCGTGGACCCCAACATCAAGATCAACTCGCACGAGCTCAGGATCAAGGGAGAGTTCGGGGAGATGACCACCCACACCTACAACGTGCCGTCGCCCATCAACCCCAAGACATCCAACCTTTCGGTGTTCTCGGCGATATCCGCTCTCCAGAGGATCGTCAAGAACCAATGGGTAGGTATCTGATGAAGGGTACTAGGGCCGAGAGGCTAATGGCCAACGCGGAGGGCATGGACGCCGTGGTCGTCATGAACGATGGCGAGCCCTTCCTGGATTCCACGTTCTGGTACCTGTCGGAGCAGCCGGGAGGATGCTTCGAGAGTTCTTTCGCCATCGTGCGCAACGACGGTACGCTGAATGTCATAGTCAGCCCTCTGGAGGAGGAGTCCGCCAAGGACGGCGTCGGCAACATCTGCGTCTACCACAACAGGGAGGAGAGGGACAACTTCATCAAGGATGCCCTCAAGGGATGCAGGAAGGTCGGGTTCAACGTCCACTCCAGCACCTATGCCATGGTCGAGTTCGTGAAGAGGACCGTCGGCGACATAGAGCCCGTGGACGCGACCAAGGCCATCGAGGCCACAGTGTCGGTCAAGGACCAGAAGGAGATAGAGGCCACGAAGAAGGCCTGCAGGATCTCCTCCCAGGTCGCCAAGGAGCTTCCGGATTACATCTCGGATGGGGCATCGGAGATCGAGATCGCGGCAAGGATGGACAACAGGATGCGCGAGCTCGGAGGTTCCGGGAACGCGTTCGATACCATCGCGGCCTTCGGACCCTATTCCGCACAGCCCCACCACATGCCCTGCGACTACAGGCTGAAGAAGGGAGATACAGCACTCTTCGACTTCGGGACCAAATATGCCAGATACTGCTCCGACATGACGAGGACCATATTCCTCGGGAAGCCCGCGGACGTGCTCGAGAGGGCATACGAGGTCGTCAGGGAGGCACAGCTCGCAGGCATCGCGGAGTATCGCGACGGTGCGAATGCGAATGCCGCGGATCTCGCCGCCAGGAAGATCATAGACGGTTCGGAGTTCAAGGGAACGTTCATCCACGCGTTCGGTCACGGCATCGGCATGGACGTCCATCAGGCGATCTCCGTCTCTCCGAGGTCGGAGCAGATCCTGCATGCAGGAAATATAGTCTCGGCAGAGCCCGGCATCTACATCCCGGGAGTCGGCGGGATCAGGATCGAGGATACGATACTGGTCACCGAGAAGGGATGCGAGATCCTCACGGACTTCGACCACTCGTTCACGATCGTCTGATCAGAAGGTCTGTTCAATAGTCAGGCGCTGCCTGTCACCGGCGTCTTCCAGTTCCCTGCAGTCGCCGACGATCTTCCCGATCTTTATTACAGGATATGGAGCGACAGGTTTCCCGTCCTCCCCGCTGAGCGGCGTACGGCCGAAGAATACGCAGAACGCTCCGGGTCCAGGCCAATATGCCAGATCCCCGATTTCGAGTTCCGTGGTCCTGTTCTCCTTTGGAAGGATAACATTGAGCGGGAGCTCGCAGTATATCATGGAACCGAGCATGTTGATGTCGAGCTTGTGAGGGCACGAGAGCCAAATGGCGTTGGAGATGTCCGAGTCGTCGAGCTCCGCCTTGAACTCGGCGTTCCTTGTCCTGATGATTATCCTGTTCATATCATCACTTCCTCTGGAAGAGCCTGCGTATCTCCTTGCCGACGACCTCCATCTGGAGCTTGGCTTCCTCGTCCTCCATCCTCTTCAGGTTGACGAGGCCGTTGTCGAACTCTGAGACCCATTCGTTCTTGAAAGTCCCGTCCTGGATCTCCTTCAGGATCTTCCTCATCTCCTCCTTCGAGGACTCGTTGACGACCCTGTCGCGTCTCGTGAGACCGCCGAACTCAGCGGTGTTGGAGACCTCGTGCCACATGAGGTCTAGTCCGCCTCTGTTGATCAGCTCCGTGACCTGCTTCATCTCGTGGAGGACCTCGAAATAGGCCATCTCCGGCGGGTATCCCGCCTCGACCAGTGTCTCGAATCCGTTCTTGATGAGCCCGGTCTGGCCTCCGCAGAGCACGGCCTGCTCTCCGAACAGGTCTGTGTGGGTCTCCCTCTCGAATGTGGATTCGAAGACGCCGCTGCGGGTCGCCCCGATCCCCTTGGCCAGTCCCAATGCGATCTTCATCGCGTTCCCGGTGTGATCCTGGTTGATGCATACCATGGCAGGGACCCCGAATCCCTCGAGGAAGATCTGCCTCACCATGTTGCCCGGCCCCTTGGGGGCCATCATGATCACGTCAACGTCCTTCGGCGGGACGATGGTCTTGAACGTTATCGCGAACCCGTGTGCGAAAGCGAGAGCGGCACCGCTCTTGAGGTTCGGCCCTACGGATTCCTTGTAGACGGATGCCTGGACCTCGTCCGGCAGGAGGACAACGACGACATCGGCGCCCTTGACTGCATCGGCGAGCTCGGCCACCTTCAGACCGTCCTCCTTGGCCTGGTTCCAGGAGGGGCCGTTCCTGCGGACCCCCACGGTCACGTCCATGCCTGAATCGTGGAAGCATAGCGCCTGTGCCCTGCCCTGGGAACCGTATCCCAGGACGGCCACCTTCTTCCCTTCAAAAATGCTCAGATCGACGTCCCCGTCATGGTACAGCTGCATATCGTCACCTATGTTCCAGCAACCCGTTTCGTCCGATTAATACCTTTGTAGTGTCAATCGTCGAATCAGTCGATGGCGAACATCTCCGAGGTCTTGTCGCTGTAGTACTTGGAATTGGTGAAGTACTCCTTAACGTACTGTGTTCCGTATTTGCTGCTGTAGACGGTCATTTTGGGTGGGATCTCTCCCGCATCGGTGGCGGAGGAATCCTTGGCCGTGGTCTCGCAGTACAGCCATCCGCTGGGGTTGGTCTGGTAGGATCCGGAGCCGGACAGCTTCACGATGGCTATCGCATGCTGGGGGATGACCTCGAATCCGCAGTGGTAGGTCATTCCGTACTTCTCCTTGAACACATGCGCCATCGCGGCGAAGAGTATCGAGGTGTCCTCGCAGTCCCCTCCCTGGTCGTACAGGGTCTCCAGCGGGAACTTCCAGTATTCGTTCGCTCCCATGGTGTCCAGGTCGGTCTCGTACTCTATGTATTGGACGAACCTGAGCAGGCAGTTCACGACGTTGGAGTCGTTGACCGTGTCGTTCTTGCCCACCATCGCGGTGTGCACCAGTTCCACCAGCTGGTCCATGTACGGCGCCATGAAGTCCTTCTCGTAGGCGTATGTGACGAACGAGGTGTTGTGGGACGTATTGGAAGAGTACGCTCTCTCGCTCACAGTGTACAGGCTCCTGGCCTTCAGCAGGTCGTCGTAGTCGATGCCCAGCGTGACGTTGTAGGTCTTTCCGTTGAATTTCCATTCGAATACACGGTCCGCAAGTCCGGTGACCTTCACCGAGTAGATCTTGTGGACACCGTTGGTATCGGTCACGGTTATCCTGTAAGGCCCTCCGTTCAGGAAGGTGTAGGTCTCGTTCGTAACGGTCTCGGATTCCAGCGTATCCGTGTTGGTGATCGTGAAGACGGCATCGTCGCTGAATATGTCCTCGATGTCAAGGTTGACAGGTGTATCCGAAGCGAACGTCACGTCATCCGACTGGTTGTTGAGGGCGTATATCGTCATGTCCCCGACGACGGTGAACTTGTACGTCAGGTTCCTGGACAGGAGGTTCATGTTGGCATCGTACCATCCTGCGAAGGTCGTACCGCTGCCGACGGTCGCGGTGAGTGTCGCGATGTCGCCCAGCGTGTACGGGCTCTCGTTACCGGAGACGGTGATCCCGTTCTCGGCGACGACATCCACGGTACAGTCCTTGGGCATCTCGTCGGTTCCGTAGTCCTTCAGGGTGAATGTGGTGGTGCTGACTATATTGCCGTAGCGGTCTTTCTCGACGTACACAAGCTTGTATTCGTACCAGACGTCGTCGGAACCCCAGACAGTCTGAACGGATCCGTCGCCATACGTAAATTCGGTGACGTTGCACTCTTTGACTCCGTCAACCGTCTCGATGGTCTCGGTCCACTCGCCGGTGACCTCCCAGTCGACCTCGGTCGGCCAGTACTCGTAGGAATTCGATATGGTCCTGCTGATGCCGTTGTAGTATGTGTAGACCTTCATGTAGTCGCTGTGCATGTAGTACTCGCCTCTCTCCACGTCGTAATACATGTGCTTGAAGGTCTGCTGTCCGCTGATGGTGTACGAGTTGAACCAATCCCTGTACTCGCCGCTCAGGTTGAACCTCTCCCAGCAACCGTTCAGGTTCTGCGAGTACACGGCTATCAGGGTTATGTTGCCCCTGAGGCCTTTTGTGTTTCCGTTGAAGAAATCCTCGTCATCTTCGCTGAGGACCCATCCCATGAAGAAGAAGCCCTCCTTCGTGGCGCTGGGCAGCTCGAGGATATCGCCGGGATGGTACTTCACCGGGGCATTCCCGGACAGCTCTCCGTCACCCAGATCGTAGTCGATACTGAATTCCTCGTATTCGACCAGGATCAGCGCACCTGCGGTGCATGCTATGGCGACACCGAGGAAGACTATGAGAGCGGAGAGCTTATCCATGTTGAACGGAACGAGAAGTCACGGTCTTCTAAATAAAGAGTTCCGAACATGGTTCGGAACAATCATAATAGGTTTTATCCTCCAAGTGCATCCACGTGCATGATCTGTGATTACGTCTGGGGGAAGAAGGTCGCATTGGTCATCGTCGATCCCCAAAGGAAGTTCTCGCTGAATGTGCCAGATTGGGAAAGCAGGATGGGTTCCGCCGTCAAGGGGATCAACGAATTCGCCAAGGTATTCCGCGAGCACGGATGCCCCGTCATCCTGATCCGCTTCATCGGGGAATCCCACACAGGCTATCAGGGCGACGACGCGGACGAATGGCTCCCCGGACTCGAGGTCAAGGATTCTGACATCATCGTGGACAAGCAGCACATGAACTGCTTCAAGGAGACGAATCTCCTGGACATCCTGAAGGAGAACGGCGTGGATTCCGCCATATACGCAGGTATGCTGACGGAGTTCTGCGTCATCAGCACGTACTTCGGATCGGGCGAGAGGAGCGTCTTCCCGTATCTGGCCAAGGGTGCGTTGATCCCCTACAACGAGAAGGGTAACGATGCCGCGGAATTGATCTGCAGCATGGTGGAAGTTCCCACCGTCAAGAGGTTCCTCGACGGCGACCAGCCGCCGATACAGCCGATGCACCACTGATCACAGGTATCTGGCGGTGATGCTGTCGGGACACGCCTTCACATCTTCTGGCGTTCCCGACACGGTTATCGTCCCGCCCTCTTCTCCGCCGTACGGGCCCATGTCTATGATGTAATCCGCGTTCCTTATGACATCGAGGTCGTGCTCGATGACCAGGACTGTGGCCCCCAGCTCCACCAGGTGCTGGAATATGCCCATGAGGACCTGGACGTCCAGCGGGTGGAGTCCTATGGTGGGCTCATCGAATATGAACAGTGTGTCGTCCTGTCCGCGGACCATCTCGCTGGCCAGTTTCAGGCGCTGGGCCTCTCCTCCGGACAGGCCGGGGGTGGCCTCCCCGAGCGTGAGATAACCGAGACCCACATCGTGGAGCATCTGGAGCCTGTTCCTCACGACCTTCAGGTCGCTGCAGGCCTCCAGGGCCGTGTCAACATCCATCTCCATCAGTTCAGGCAGGGATTGGGTCCCGCCGTTCTTCGAAGTCCTCGTGATCTTGAATGCATCCGGGCAGTAACGGGACCCGTTGCAGTCCGGACAGGGTATGTCCACATCAGGAAGGAACTGCACATCCAGGCTGATCGAGCCGGTACCGTCGCACAGCGGGCATCTCAGTCTGCCTGTGTTGTAGGACAGGTCCCCTGCCTTGACATTTCTGTCCTTGGCGGAATCGGTCCTAGCGAACACCTTGCGGAGTTCGTCATGGACATCCGCATAGGTGGCTACAGTCGAGCGGACGTTGATCCCTATCGGGGTGGCATCTATCAGCTTCACGCGGCTGATGCCGCCCAGGTCCACAGACTTCACATGGGAGGGAAGCTCCCTGCCGACGATGGCGGATTCCATGGCAGGGACCAGGCTGTCAAGGACCATCGTGGTCTTCCCGCTTCCCGATACACCCGTGACGACCGTCATGCGGCCCCTCGGGATCCTCACACTCAGAGGTTTGACGGTGTGGATACGGTCGGTGCTCATCGTTATGGATCCCTTGGCGAAGACCTCGTCCCTCCCGCATCTCTTCCGAAGGTCGTTATTGCCTTCCTTCAGGAACCTTCCGATCATGGAGCCCTTGTCCGAGATCAGGTCGTCCACCGTGCCTTCCGCGATGACGTTGCCCCCTTCGGCACCCGCCTTTGGGCCTAGCTCGACAATCCAGTCCGAACGGCGGAGGATCTGCGTGTCGTGGTCCACGAGGACGATCGAGTTCCCGTCGGAGATCAGGTCGTCCATGACGCCGATTAGTCCCTCCACGTTGGAGGGGTGCAGGCCTATCGACGGTTCGTCCAGCACATACAGCACTCCTGTGGTGCGGTTGCGGACGGACCTTGCGAGCTGTGCCCGCTGCCTCTCACCTGTGGACAGCGTGGACGTGGCACGGTCCAGCGTGAGATATCCCAATCCCAGGTCCAGGAGCCTCCTGGCCGTGTCGTGGAACGATTCGCAGATGCTCTCGGCCATCGGGACCATCTTCGGCGGGAGGGAACCAGGCACGCCCTTCACCCATTCCGTGAGTTCCGAAAGGGTCATCTGGCAGGTTTTGTCGATGGAGATCCCCCTGAGCAGGGGGGCACGCGCCTCCTCGGACAGTCTCGTCCCGTTGCAGCAGGGGCAAGTTCCGAACTTCAGGAATTTCTCCACCCTCTTCATGCCCTTCTCGTCCTTGACCTTGGAAAGGGCGTTCTCGACGGTGTAGGCCGCGCTGTAGTATGTGAAATCCATCTCCCCGGCGTTGCCGGACTTCTCGTTGTAATAGAGCAGATGATGCTTGTTCGGAGGCCCGTGGAGGACGAATTCCCTCTCCTTCTCGGTCAGGTCCCTGAACGGGACATCGGTGCGGACGCCGTTGTCCCTGGCTATGTCCTTCATGAGCGACCACATCAGGGTCTGCCACGGCAGGACAGCTCCTTCATCTATGGTCTTCGACTCGTCGGGGACGAGGGTGCTCTCGTCGACCTCGTGGACGACCCCGGTACCGCCGCATTTCTTGCAGGCGCCGGTGCTGTTGAACGCCAGGTCCTCCGCGCTTGGAGGGCTGACGACGGCACCGCAGACGGGGCACCTAATGTCGATCATGGCGGCGAAGTCGATGTTCGGTTCGAGATAGTGCCCGTTGGGGCACCTGTGGTTGGCCAGTCTCGAGTACATGAGCCTGACGTTGTTGAGCAGTTCGGTAGAGGTCCCGAACGTGCTCCTGATCCCGGGGACCCCGGGGCGCTGATGCAATGCCAGCGCCGCAGGAACGTAACGGATGTCGTCGACCTCGGAACGGGATGCCTGGGTCATCCTCCTGCGGGTGTATGTGGACAGGGCCTCGAGATAACGTCTCGAGCCCTCGGCATAGAGCGTCCCAAGAGCCAGGGAGGACTTTCCGGAACCGGATACGCCCGCGATTCCGACGACCTTGTTCAGAGGGATGTCC
This sequence comes from methanogenic archaeon mixed culture ISO4-G1, assembly GCA_001563305.1. Lineage (NCBI taxonomy): Archaea > Methanobacteriati > Methanobacteriota > Methanomicrobia > Methanomicrobiales > methanogenic archaeon mixed culture ISO4-G1. The sequence continues at coordinate 1,373,199 of CP013703.1, read as the reverse complement.
ACGTCTATATTCTTCAGGTTGTGGATCTTCGCTCCGCGCACTTCGATATGGTTTGGGATCTCCATGAAGGGATGGAGGAGTCATTGACATATAACCGTGAGCAATATCCGTTCAGGCTGAGGCAAGATGTGGACAGGGATCGAGCTGCTGTTCCCGCTGCAGGATTTCAGATTGGCTAACCCCATAGTGGAGACGCTGTTCGTGATCCTCTCGTCCAGGGTGTTCTATCTCGTCCTGCCGATACTGCTGGCGACCCTGTTCTACTGGTATGTGGACAAGAAGCAGGGGGAGATCCTCGCGATGGGATTCGTATCGTCCATTGTGTTCTCTATGTGCGTAAAGTTCGGCATAGCCCAGCCGAGACCGTGGCAGCTGGATTCCGGACTGATCGAGCCGCCTCAAGGAACGAACTCGGGAGGATATGCCCTGCCGAGCGGTCATACGGCATCCGTGACGTCGTCGCTGCTGCCCGCGGCGCTGATGACAAGGAAGAGGATGCTGTCCGCAGCCCTCATAGTCCTGACCGTCCTGATCGTGATCGGAAGGCTGGTGCTCTGTGCGCATACTCCGCTGGATGTGCTCGCGGGCATCACGGTGGGACTGGCCGCGGTGGCGATAGCATGGAAGGTCACCGATCTGACCTACGATGACGACAGGAGGTACATCCTGGCGAACGTCGCTTATGCAGCCGTCTTCACGGTGCTGTTCGTGGTTACCCTGACCGTGTGGGAAGGGGATGTTTCCGACACGCTCGGCTATGCGGGATTCATGTACGGGCTGGTCGCGGCCAGGATCATGGACAGGCTGTATCTCGGATACGAGGTCCCCGATACCACGGCCAGGAAGGCCGCCGTCGGTTACGTCCAGGGGATGATCGTAGGCGCCCTGCTACTGCTGGTGCCCTATTATCTGATACCGACCGTCGGCATGATGATCGGGGGCATGCTGATGATGCTCTGGGGCTTCTTCGCATACCCCGCATTACTATCCATTCACGCATGTGCCAGATGACCGTTCAGTCGTAGTAGGCGCAGCGGTAAGTGAAGTTGTTGGCATTCTCCAGGGTCATCCTGATGAGTTCGGTGTCCGTCGCGAAGTCGTAGACGCACATGTTGACGGAATCGTTCTCTGAACGTCCCCATCCCAGCGCGAAGATGTCGTCCTTGATGTGCACAGCCGATCCGCACGCGGATGAGAACTTGCCGTCGATCCTGTATTGCTTGAACTCCTTCAGCTCCCTGTTGTCAAGATCGATCTCGTAGGACACGACGCGGGTCTTGCCGGTGATGTTGTGGTTGTCGAACGCACGGATGATGTCCCCTTCGACGGTGACGTAATGCTGGCCGGAGGTCTTCTCGTCCTCGGTGAGGCCGAACTCGTCATGCACGCCCGAGATCCTCCATTTGATCTGCTCGTTGCTGGCCATGTCCTTGGTGCGGTCCAGTCCGAGGATGGTGTCCAGATGGCGGAAGGAACAGACGAGGTCGCCGTCGTCGTTCAGGCGCATGGCGTTGAAGTGGATGTAGTCGGGGGCGCCCTTGACGTTGGCGAAATCCCTCGCATCAGGGTTGGCGTCCGTCTGGACCAGGTCGTAGATCTCCGGATAGTCGATGCTCCTCCAGTCCCAGACGACCTCGCCGTCCTGGACCTCCTGAAGATAGGAGTAGATGACCTCTGATCCGCTCTCATAGCCTGGGATGTTGTACACTGTGTCCTTGATGTATCCGGACATGATGTAGTGGTTCAGGTCTATCATGAGGAAGTCGTGTCCGTCCAGGGGATGGTCCTTATCCACCGTGGTGGATTCCTCGAACCTTACGCGCTTGACCTCATTGAAGTTGGAATCGAGGATGACCCTCTCTCCCGGAGCGTAGCCCTCGAGCCCCATCCTGTCCCAGGTCTCGGTCTGGTCGTCCTTCCCGTTCTGGTCGTGGTAGCTGTAGTACACCTTACCGTCGATCACGTGCTTCTTGAAGTCCCAGAATCCTGCCTTGGTCCCGTCGGCGGGATCGTCCTCGTGATGGCTCCAGACCACGTTCCCCTTCCCGTCCATCATTATGATGTTCTGGGAGTACACGAAGGAGATGAAGAAGTTACCATCCAGGTCCGTCTCTCCGGTCACCGTGTATTTGGGGAGTTTGTCGTTTTCGTTGCCTTGGGTACCCCAGGAGACGATCATCACCGCTGCGATAGCCGCTATGACGACGACCCCCAAAAGGAGAAGTTTCTTCGAGTCCATGTCTCCGCCTCCACGTCCAATGGATGATAAGAAAAGCAGTTGCTGAGGTATAAAGGGCTAGGTCGGGGTCTGGAATCCCGGATGTCCCTTGCGAGCACCTAAATTGTCGCATGTGCATAGTTGATTGCAAGGCAGGAGGTGAGAGATACGACGAATCCAAGGACCTGGAATCCCTGGCACGGGTGCAGGAGGTGCAGCGAAGGGTGCGAGAACTGCTACATGTTCTTCCTGGACGAGATGAGGGGGGTCCCGGAGAATTCGGACACCGTCTCCAGGACCAAGGAATTCGATCTGCCGCTGCAGAAGGACCGCAAGGGGCGCTACAAGGTCCCGTCCGGACTCATGCTGAGCATCAACATGACCTCGGACACGTTCATCGAGGATGCGGACCCCTGGCGCGATGAGATGTGGTCGATAATCAGGAAACGCCCCGACGTCATATTCTACATCCTCACGAAGAGGGTCGGCAGGATCCGGGGCTGCCTCCCGGAGGATTGGGGGGATGGCTACGAGAACGTCATCCTCAGCATCACCTGCGAGACGCAAAGGGCGTTCGACGAGAGATGGCCGGTGTTCGAGAGGATCCCTGCGAAGCACAAACAGCTCAATCTGGCACCTATGATATCGCCCGTCGACGTATTCCCCGCTGTCGCGTCGGGTCAGATAGAGCAGGTGAACCTCTCCGGAGAGGGATTCGGAGGGAGGAGGCCCTGCAGGTACGAATGGATCGAGGCCGTCAGCAGGGCATGCGAGGAGAACCGTGTGAACCTCATAGTGAACTACGTCGGATCCGTGTTCTATAAGGACGGGGCCAGATATGAGCTGGAGACCCTCCAGGAACAGGGAAGATGGGCGTACAGGTCGGGATTGGGGAGGTTCTTCGGGAGACCGAGATACAATCTGTACAGTCCATACGACAGGCATCTCCTGACGGATGATGAGATCGGGAGCCCGGTCTACAACAGCCACATGTGCAGGGAATGCGTGAACAGGCCGGTGTGCTACGGGTGTCTGGACTGCGGCGGATGCAAGCAGGTGTCCCTTGTGGATGCGGATTGGAATCCGGTCGAAACCGCACCTTCGGTAAGAACGCTGGACGATTTCCTGGAGTGATTGTTCACAGCAGTCCGGTCTTCTTGTTCTTGATGACGGGTTTCCCGTCCTCGACGCCGACGTCGATCAGGGAGCAGATCTCCAGATCGATCTTCTTGGAGAAAGCCTCGATGTCGGGGCTCTTGTTGAGGACCACCAGGGCCCTCTCCACTATGATGCCGTGGTCGCGCAGGGCCTTGACGGTGGCCTCCATGGTCCCTCCGGTGCTCAGGACATCGTCCACGAGGATCACCTTGGTACCGGGCTCGATCGAGCTCACATACAGCTTGGATGTCTCGTATCCGGTGCTCTTGGTGATCACGATCTCACCGGGGGTCCCGTGCCCCCTCTTGCGTATGATCTGGAAGGGTACACCTGTGCGCATGGTCAGGGCCGAGGCGATGGGTATACCCATGGCCTCAGGTGCGAGATACACATCGGTGTCCATGTCTGCCAATCTCTGGAAACCGCCGACGATCTCGTCGAGCAGTTCGCGCGTCACGGGCGGGTTGCCGTCCGATATGGAGTTGATGAAGTACGGGTAATCCCCTTTCATCACGATCTTGGAATCCAGGTAGGCCTTTTCGATGTTTCTCGTTTCCATGGTGGGAAGGGAATCCCCATCATAGGATTAATGCTTTGAGCCTGATAGCCCAAAATCACCCATCACAGTACCAGGACATGCGCTAGTATTATAGTTGGATGTATCATACAACTCCTTCGAGAATTATCATGTCCAAGATGGTCTGTGTCATACTGGCTAGCCCCGCGCGCAAAGGGAACACCTCCACATTGGCGATGGAGGCCGCGAACGCCATACCGGGAGCGGACGTCCGCACCCATTTCCTGAACAGGCTGGACTTCATGGACTGTCAGGGCTGTCACAACTGCAAGCAGGGCAAGCCCTGTCCGCTGAATGATGATCTGAATCCGGTCCTTGAGGATGTGAGGAACTGCGATGCGCTCATAGTGGCCACACCGGTCTACTTCGGGAGGGCCACGGGCCTGTACTACATGTACGAGGACAGGACGTTCAAGCTGTACACGGAGCAGCCGGAGCCTCCGAAGAGGAAGGCCCTCGTGATCGTATCCGCGGGAGCACCCATCAAGCACGCCCAGCCCACGGCGGAGAGGATGCAGAGGATCCTGACGCGCAGGAATTTCGAGACATCGATCTTCCTCCACAGCACGAGGGACGACGGGCTCTCCAAGGATAACGCGGAGATGCTGGAGCGTGTCCGCGAGGCGGGGAGAAGTCTTCTGGATTGAGCTTCCAATCAGTAACTGACGTCAGAGGACGTTGAGGAAGACGGTCAGGATGCTCACGTTGATGATGTCCATGAACACCCCGCCCAGGATCGGGATCATGAAGTAGGCCATGGGTGCCGGACCGTGCTCCAGCATCAGGGCCTCCACGTTGGCGACGGCGTTGGGGGTCGCACCCATGCCGAAACCCACTGTACCGGCGCAGAGCGCGGCGGATTCGTAGTTCCTGCCCGTCAGCCTGAACACGATGTAATACACGAAGGCGGCCAGGACCACGGTCTGGATCAGGAGTGTGACAATCATGGTCGTCGCCAGGCTGGCAAGCTGCCAGAGCTTCATGGCCATTAGGGCCATGGCCAGGAACACGCACAGGCATATCCATCCCACGACCTCGATCTCCTTCTCGGGCACCTCGTATCCGGAAAGGTCCGCCACGTTCCTCACTACTATGGCCACAACCAGTGCCCCGAAGTAACCGGGAACGGTGATCCCCACGCCGTCAAGGCCTGCGTTCACGAATGTGCCAGCACCCATGCAGATTACTATGAGGATCAATGCCTTCAGGAAGCGCTCGTTCACGATGGGCTGTTCCTTTTCCTCGGTGGACTCCAGGGTGGCCGACTCTGGGTGCAGGCCGTTCCTCTTTATGAGTTGCCCCGCGAGAGGCCCGCCCATGAAACCCGCGATGGCGAGTCCGAAGGTCGCCGATGCGATGGCAACCACATCCGCCCCCACGAGTCCGTATTCCTCCACCAGGAGGCTCCCGTATGCCGCTGCCGTCCCGTGCCCTCCGCAGAGGGATATTGATCCCAGGGCGAGGCCGTATTTCGGATCCTGGCCGAACAGCGACACGGCTGTGACGCCTATCACGTTCTGGAGTGTCACGAGGACGATTATCATGACGACCATCACGGTGAGGATCCTGCCTCCGGACCTCAGCATGCTGAACGATGCCAGGAAACCGACGGAGCAGAAGAACACCCTCATGCAGAGGTCCGAGAACGTGTTGTCGAACGTGACCTCCATGATGTCGGCCTCATAGGTGACCAGCATGATCAGTGAGAACACCAGGCCGCCTATGACCGCTGCGGGGATGCAGTACTTCCTGAGCAGCGGGGAATGCTTGACCAGGAAGAATCCCGCTATCAGGACCACAGCGCCGACGCCGGCACTCTGATAGGCATCTAGGGAGAGTTCGAACACTTTTCAGTTATCGGTTCGGATGTAGATAACGGTTGGCGACGCCGATCACGAGATCCTTCTCTTCGCCAGTATGGGTACCGCGAACACGACTATCACAATCAGGATCATCAGCGCATCGTATGCATGTGAAGAGTCCGAGGGTGCCGGGGGTTCCGTCAGATACACGGCGAATACCGATGGGAGCACACCGTCAAGATAAATGAAATAACGAGACCGCTATACACGGCCATGCAGAATTCAGCGGATGGCCGGGTCAGATTCGAGAGACCGGATATGGATTGGATCCGGGAATCGAACATGCTATGCGCGGATATGCATTTCCACACCATTCATTCAGATTCATTCACATCGGTGAAGAGGGCCCTGACCCTTGCCAAGAAGAGAGGAGTGGGTCTGGCGATAACGGATCACAATCTCATCGTCGGCTCCCTGAACGCAAAGGAACTGAACAAGGATTACGGCCTGTTCATTGTCCCAGGGATCGAGATCAGTTCCTGGGATGGGCCCCACATACTGGTGTACTTCTACAGCTACGATGAGATGGAAGAGTATTGGACGGAAAACGTGAAGCCGAACCTCTCCCCCAACCCTTGGCTGGCGATAGACAAGGGTACGCAGTGGATACTCGATTCCCTCGAAGATGTCAATTGCGTCGTCTCGGCGGCGCATCCCCTGGGTTATCTGTCATCCGTCAAGGGGGTGCAGAAAGCGATCGACAGGGGAAGATTGGACCCGGAGATTTCGAGAAGGTTCGATGCTTACGAGGTGATCTGCAGCGGTATGTTCCGCGACGAGAATATGAGGGCGAGGGATTGCGCGAATGAGTACGGCATAGGTTTCACCGGCGGTACGGACGGGCATCTCCTGCATGAGCTGGGTCATGTACTCACATTATCGGATGCCACCGATCTGGACGGGTTCCTCGATGATATCGTGAAGCACAGGAACATCATAGTCGGCAGTGAGAAGGATGTTCCCATGAAGACGGTCATGGCCATGGCGAGTCTGAGCCGCTTTGCCATGCACATCCCGACATCGGTGTATAGGAAGGCGCAGATCGTCCGCTACCGGGGGACCGAGAACTATCCCCGGAAAGAGGACCGAACAGTGGCCGATTAAATATCCGTTAGTCGATTGTCATTCCAGTGGTTTTGGAATGATGTTTTTCGAAGACACAAGATCCATCGGATTGATCTTCTGGATAGTCGCGGTCTTGTTGATAGTCGAGGCGGCGATAGTCCTCCTGGGCGCCTTCACCGACGATATCGTGCTGATTCCGGATTATGTCACGGACGCGAAGATGTACTGTCTGGTCGCAGGTATCGGCAGCGCGGTTGTTGCCTTGCTGTATGCGATCAAGGCGCACAGGACGATGTCCAAGAAGAACACCCAGTTGGAGCTTCTCCGCAGTTATGTGATGGTCGTCGGACTGGGTACCTTCCTGGGCGATTCATTCATGGGAGTGGCCGAGTATCTGTACACCGATCATCCTGAGGAAGGGATGATCATCACGGGCATCACCATCGTCCTGGGAATAATCATAATCCTCATGGCGCTTGCCATCACGAACGGTAAGAAGGGACTCCTCAAGAAGGTGATCTGGGCCATATTGGCCGTCTCGTTCACGCTGATGGCCATAGAGGCCCTGCTGCCCGCAGAGAACTATTGGGAATACATAGAGCACGTCTCGGACCTGATCATCGCGATCTTCATGCTCCTGTTGGTCGCCGATGTCGAGGTCAGGATAGCGATGGGGGCCAAATCATGATCGATTGGTTGACGCAGCTGATCATACAGGCTGACATAATCTTCCTGCTTATCCTCTTCTTCACCGAGAAGAACAACCCCTCCAGGGTTCTCCTGTGGGGATTGGCCATGGTGGTCCTTCCAGTTGTCGGATTCGTTCTATACCTGTTCGTCGGACAGACGTTCTACTCCAAATCCAAGTACCAGAGGAAGGGGCTGAAGGATGACGAGATAGATGACGTCCTTCCTTTGAGCAAGGATCTCCTGGAAGCGGAGCCGGATCCCGACTACAAGCGTACCGCCAATGCCATCTTGAACGTTGGCGGATTGGGTTTCTCGAACAACAACGACGTGAAGCTGTACACGCTGGGTGAGGACAAGTTCAGGGATCTGTACGAGGATCTCAGGAATGCCAAGAAGTACATTCATCTGGAATACTACATCATCAGGGATGACGAGTTGGGGAACGAGCTCATGGACATCCTCACCCAGAAGGTGAAGGAAGGGGTCGAGGTCAAGCTCCTGACGGATGATTTCGGGGTCGGCAAAGGTCCAAAGAGATCCATAAAGGTATACAGGAAGGCCGGCGGTGAGTTCGCGGTGTTCCACAAGGTGCTCTGGCTGATGTTCAGCCCCAAGAAGAACAACCGCAACCACAGGAAGATCGGGGTCATCGACGGGAAGATCGCATACTGCGGCGGATTCAACATCGGTGACGAATACCTAGGAAAGGGCCCCCTCGGATTCTGGAGGGATACAGCGGTAAGGCTCTCGGGAGATGCCGTCAAGGCGATACAGGTCAGGTTCCAGATGGATTGGGAATATGCCACTGGCAAACCCCTCTGTCCGCCGGACAGGCTTCAGGACTATTACGGGAACACCGAGTACTACACCACCGGGGACAAGAGGGTGCTGACCGTCTCGGGAGGTCCAGACGTGGCCGATTTCAACCCTGTGAGGCTGGAATATCTGGAGTTGATCAGGAACGCGAAGAAGTCCGTGTATCTGCACTCGCCTTACTTCATACCCGACGATTCCCTCCAGGACGCCCTGTCCGTTGCGGTGGCGAACGGTGTCGATGTCAAGGTGATCATACCCGACAAGCCCGATCACATGTTCGTGTTCTGGTGCAACATCAGCAGCGCGTATTCCGTCATGGGGAACGGTGTGAAGGTGTACATGTACAACAGGGGTTTCGTCCACTCCAAGACCATGGTCGTGGACGGGGAGTACTGCTCCGTCGGTTCGGCCAATTTCGACGACAGGTCCCTGGTGCTGAACTTCGAGACCAACGCCGTGATACTGTCGAAGGAACTGGGGAAGCAGATGGATGATGCCTTCGAGGAGGATCTGAAATACTGTACCGAATACACCAGAGAGGACTACGAGAACATCAACGGCTATCAGAGCCTGAAGGTGGCCTTCTCCAGGCTGTTCAGCGGATTGTCCTGAGCTAAAACTATCGGAGGCCGGTACGTTCTCGATCCCGGCCTCTGAAACTTCTATTTTGACACCCAACCTTCATTGCGACTGGCATCGTCCATGCCGTCTGGGCAGAACCCTGCACATCATATGGATGCTTGGCGGAGGTTGGGATTGGTCCTTTTCACGACTTTCGTGTAGGCATATGATACGACGAACTCCGTGACGAACACCCCTGCGCCGACCAGCAACGTCATGAGCACGGGCTGCGAATGGATCCTCAGGAACGGATACGGGGCCAGATCGTCGTTGCCGGCTATGATCAGGAACACTACGATGAATACCACATAGAGCAGCATCGGAATCGTAGAAAGCAGGGCCTCCTTCGTACCCATGGGCTTCATGTCGGAGAGATACAGGAAATCCACGATCATCAGAACGGGGTTTATCAGATGTGCCATGAGCGAGCCCTCCGGATTCAGCAGTATGACCCATCCCTGGTACGGGACCAGGACGAAGACCACCACAACCAATGTGATCGTGAGCATCGTCACGGCAGCCAGCTTCAGCACCAACAGGATGCGGGGACTCCTGATCCCCTTGTGGATGCAGTAGAGCGTCCCGAGGGAGACTATGGCGGCCAGATAGTTGGACCAATCGGTGAAGAACAGGTAGACGTCCTGCGATGCAGCATAATCGACGACATCGACGATACGGAACATGACGTTCACGGTCATGTACAGAACGAGTACGATCACGGTAACATTGACCGCTATGGAGTACCTCACGATCCTTGCATCGGGCATATCGGACCATCAGACTATGACTATAAAATAGCTAGAGCAGGCGCAGTCGTGATGAAATCAGGAGCGCTGGATAAGACCCTAGTCCCTGATCGATGTCCCTTCCTGTGTCCATCCACCCTACAAAACAGACGGATGCGTCATCGAAACCGTACCCGTACCCGGTTCCGACCCAGGAACCTGTGATCCCAGGATCTCATGGGCGCAGCGTAATGAGCTCCCATCCGCTCTGGGCCTCGGTGCGCAGTAGCGGTGCCCAGCCGCCCGTGCCCGGTGTCACATAGAGACGGGTCCCGGGACGATCATATTCCCCGCATACGGGGAGACCGAGAAGGTCGTATACGAAATGCAGGGGCCACAGCTGCCCGGCATGGGTGTGCCCGGAGAGCTGCAATGCGGAGATTTCAACATCGAGCTGATCCCTGTCGTATGGCTGGTGGTCTGCGACTATCAGAGCCCCTCCGTAAGGGTTCACCAGTTCCGACCAGTCCTTCCTCGCATCGCCGGCGCTGATATCCTCCCTTCCGAGGAGCACGAGATCGCCGGCAACTTGCACATAGTCATCGGCCAGGATCGTTATCCCCGCACCTTCTATCTCAGTCAACAGCTGCCCGTCGGTGTATGTGCGCCCTCCGACCAGATCTGCCCTTGGTTGCCTGTCGTGATTGCCGAATACAAAAAAGACGGGGATATCGACAGAGGATAGTATCTCGTAAGTTTCGACCATCTCCTCATAGGAGGTCTTTTCATCGGTCACGTCGCCTCCGAGGATCAGGAACTCGGCATCGGAATCGTTGACCTGTTTGCAGAAATCCCTGAGGGCGTCCATCGACATCGACGAACCGGCATGCATGTCGGCCGTGAAAGCGAAGGTGTGCTCCTGTTCGAGGCCGTCCGCTTGCCATTCGTGGGTATCCATCTTCATTGTCTCGGCATTCACCGTTGCGAAAGCCAGCATGGCGAAGCATACAGCCAGACCGATCGACATGCCGACCCTGTAATCGTATCTGTGGTGCGATCCATCGTCGGCATTCCTCCGGGCCATCAATCTGCGTACGATGTACTCGACCAGGCTCGCGGCCACATCGCCGATCAGCGCTATGTATGCGGCGCACAATATCTCGCCGTGGTTGTATGGCACCACCCAATCGATGCCCACGAACAGCAGGGCCACCACCGGAATGAGGATCAGTTTCACCAGGAAGACGATCGAACCAACGAGCCTGTGCTCCGCCTTCCTCAATGGGAACTGGACTGCGGTCAGCACCGACCATACCAATATGATCTCGACGATGAGCGATATCAGCATTGTAGTATCCATGGCCTTCCTTCGCTGGATAAGATAATCTCCGAAACGATATCCAACTAATCAAAATTTTGTATATGACTACAAGATTTTCAAATTTCAACAATCAGATGTTATGAATGGCTGTTGCAATCGCAGTGATCGATAATGTGAATGAATGGGAGAGTAATGGTCAGTTAGAACGGAAAGTGGTCCCCACTCCCTGATTTGGAATTTATGCCTGGTGCCTCAAAGCGGGGTACTTAACGCTGACCCGCAGAGGCATCATCCGTATTGCCCGAAACCGAATGAATGGGCTGTCAGTAATTTGACGGACGGTGTTTGTCGCCCCATTCGCACATCCCATCGAGGAGGGGAATGAGCGATTTACCAATATCCGTGAGCGAATACTCCACCTTCGGAGGGATCTGGGGGTACATCTCCCTATGGATCAGACCATCCTTCTCGAGTTCCTTGAGTGCGGTGCTAAGGGTCTTGTCCGAGATGCCGGAGATGTAGCGTTTCATATCGTTGAATCTGACGGAACCGAACTCCATGAGGGTGTACAGGATGGTCATTTTGTACTTCCCGTTGATCAGGGACAGGGTGTAACTGAAACCAGTATTACACAGGTTCTCGTCGGAGATGCACCTTTCCATATAACTTTCCTCATAGTGAGTATATGTTACTATAGTTAGTACCATACTTAATAAGCAGTAAGACTTGCACCAATATATGAGGTCTTCTATTGAAGAGTACAAGGCGGTAGAGGAAGCGGCAAAAAAGTTCACCAGGAGCGTAGCAGAAGGCAACAGCGCCTATGCGAAGGAGCTGTTTACCGACGATGCGGTCCTGTTCGGATTCCTCGACGGGAAACTGGAACACGGTTCCATTGAACAGTTCTATCACAATGTGGATACCGTCTCCGGCGGAGAGTCCTTCAAGTCGAGGATAGACGTCGTGGATATCGAGGAGAATCTGGCCGTCGTCCGTGTCCTGGAGGAGGGATGGGGCGGGAGGATTGACTTCACCGATTATCTCCTCCTGCTGAAGATGGGCGGAGAATGGAAATGCGTCGCCAAAGCATATAACCAGAATTCTGATACCATAAAGAGGGAATGAAATGAAGAAGGAATTGGGATCGTTACCTGCAATCTGTCCGATGCCCGTCCTCATAGTCTCGGCCTATGACGAAAACGGCAAACCGAATTCCATGAGTGCCGCCTGGGGAACCATCAGTCAGATGGACAAGATCGTATTGATGATTGATGAGGACCACAGGACCACCCAGAATATCCTTAGGACCAGGGCATTCACCGTCAGTCTCGCAGACAGGAAGAATCTTGTGCCTGCGGACTACGTAGGTGTGGTGTCTGGGAACAAGGTCCCCGATAAGTTCGAGCGCTCAGGACTCCACGCGGCGAGGAGTATACACGTGAATGCGCCCGTCATGGAGGAGTTCCCCGTGACTATGGAGTGCGAACTGGCCGAGATCGTGAAGACGGAGACCATGTATGCTGTCGTGGGAAAGATTGTGAACGTTCTCGCAGACGAGGAGATCCTGGATGACAATGGGAAGATCGATATCAGTAATACCGAGTTGCTGATCTTTGACCAGTTCACCTGGAACTACAACGTGGTCGGCGGAGTCGTCAGTAAAGTCGGGCAGGCGGCAAAGGAGCTGAAGTAATCGGTTTTTTATCTGGCGGGACAGGGGGCCCGCCCCAACAATCCCCCTTTACCACACTCTTTCTTTGACAAACAACCCCTCTAATCACGGGTGTAACTGGCACATTCGCCCTACAAAGGTGTTTTACAAGTCCGGATGAACATACGAATCACGATGGATATACCGGACTGCTCCAAGCTCATACCGAATTCTTATCCATCAGGAAGTCAAGAAGGTTGATGTGGAGGTATCCTTCATCATCATACCACCTGCCCAGGGTGTCCATGCGGATCATGATCTTCGGGAACGAGTCTTTAATGTGACGCAAAGATGACTTCTCCTGACTCATCTTTTCATCGTCGGGGATGGAGAACGCGGATTGTATGTACAGATATCTGCCACCTTTATTCACGACGAAATCCACTTCCTTACGTTTGCGAACCAGATTGCCGGATTCATCCTTTTTATCCATCGTCACCATGCCCACATCCACGTTGAATCCGCGGTTGATAAGTTCATTGTAGATGATGTTCTCCATGATGTGTGTGGATTCGATCTGTCTGAATCCCAGGCGGGCGTTTCTGAGGCCGATATCCTCGCAGTAGTATTTCATGGGGTATTTCAGATAGTTCCTTCCTTTCACATCGTATCTCTTTGCTTCAGAGAACAGAAACGCATCCTTCAGGTAATCGATGTATGTTTTGACGGTATTATTGCTGGCCTTTTCCGATACCGTGTTGGCGATGTTCGAGGGATTGGTCAGAGAACCAATGCTGGAGCACAGGACGTCTATCGTACCTTCCATCACATCCATCCTTTCGATATGGTGTCTCTCCTGAATATCCTTCAGATAGGTCTCCGAAAAAAGATCCCTGAGATATTTCTCCTTGGATTCATTCGAATCGATGGAAAGGATATGCGGCATCCCGCCGTATCTCTGATAATCATCGAATGCTTTCATCCTGTCCCCGCCTACCGCAGAATAGTACTCAAAGAAGGATAGGGGGTGTATACGGATCTCATCACCGCGCCCACGGAATTCCGTAAGGACGTCCGTGCTGAGCATCCTGGAATTGCTGCCGGTCACATAGATGTCCAGATATCCCAGTTTCATCAATCCATTCAGGGTATCGTAGAATGTTATGTCACCACCCTCTTCATCGTATGGATTCTTTATCTTGGGGACCATCTGTATCTCGTCTATCAGGACGAATCTCCTTTTTCCGTCCTTGCAATTGGACTCTATATGCTCATACAATCTTATGGGATGGCGCAATTTGGCGTTTGCAATATCATCCAATTGAACTTCTATGATCTCATCTTCCTTTGTTCCGTTGGATAGAAGGTATTCTTTGAACAGTTTGAACAGTAAGAATGATTTACCGGAACGCCTCAATCCAGTTATCACCTTCACGGAATCATTCCACATCTTTTCTTTCAATCTGTCAACGTAATAGTTGCGTTCTATCATCATGATATCACTGAGATGTAAATCATTTTTCGTATCTACTTTTCAATATTAGTTGCTTGATATATAGTTATATTGAGAAGTAAGTCATATATTTGACATACTTCTAAGCATAAGATGCATCTCAAGTTTTTGTTACATGTATGAATATTCGGAATGGACAATCTTCAAAGGTAAGACAGCGGGCCATCAGGAACAGTATCATGATTGATTGGAAATGTTCGGATAAAACTGTTCAAAACATCAATCATCTGAGATGCTGGATAAGGATGGTCCCCACCCTCTGATTTTACCACTTGCTATATCGATTATCAGAAGAATAAAAGTGTTTTTTTTACATCGTATTTAGACAATTGCCGAACTATTTTTGTGCAGTCAGATCATTATACAATAGATCTCTGTTGATTATTAGTTTGGAATTTATAGAAATTTTTTAATAATTTCAAACTAATGATATTTTATGTCGTCTGAAGGTATTCTGATACGTGAGAAGTATCTGGAAAGGATCAGACCGTATTATGAGATGGACACGGTCAAGGTCATAGTGGGTCCGAGGCGTGCAGGCAAATCAGTTATTCTCAATGCGGTGAAGGATGAGATAAAGGCGGACGATGAACACAAGATCTCAATCAATTTTGAAGACATGGATTACGATTACATCAAAAATGCATCGGATCTTAGCGACTATGTCAAAGAGAGGATCGGCAAAGGGAGATACTATCTATTCTTCGATGAGATCCAGCATGTTAAACATTTTGAGAAAGCTATAGCATCATTCAAATCAAAATATGACTGCTCAATTTTTATCACCGGGAGTAACAGCGAAATGCTCTCGGGAGATCTGTCCACTCTTCTGGTTGGTAGAACCAAAGAATTCCTCATCCAGCCATTCACGTACTCAGAGGCCCAGGCATACCTCGATATGTCGGGAAAGAAAGCAGGAGATGGTACATTCCAAGACTATCTACGTATGGGGGGATATCCACAGCGTTTCCAGCAGCCGTCAGAGAGTGCAGTGAGAGAGTACATTCAGAACTTGTTTGAATCGATACTCAGGAAGGATCTTACTAAAAGAAAGAATGAGCGCACGATGGAGAAACTCAGACGCGTGGCATCTTTCGTATTGGCGAACAGCGGTTCAAGATTCTCCGCCCAGAACGTCGTTGATTATCTGAACAAGATGCACAATTCAGAGAAGTACCTCTCATTGCAGACAGTCTACAATTACCTGGATAGGATGGAGAAGGCATTCTTGATCAAAGGTGTGAAGAAATACAACATCTCCGGGAAGGAGGTGATGGATTCCGTGGCAAAATATTATGCTCTGGACAACGGGATGACCTTCATCAATACCAATTCTATCGACATAAGGGACACATACTTCCTTGAAACCCTGGTTTATCAGGAGTTGATCTCCAGAGGTTATGAGGTATATGTCGGGGAGACATACAGGGGCGAAGTGGATTTCATCGCCATAAGGGACGGTAAGAAGTGCTTCATCCAGGTGGCATACCTGATGGCGGATGACGATACGATAAAGAGAGAGTTCGGAGCGTTCTCCCCGATAAAGGACAGTTCTCCGAAATTCGTTCTTTCTTTAGATAGATTGGATATGTCTCATGACGGGATTACGCATTACAACATTGTCGACTATCTGGAAGGAAAGGTCGACCTTATACTGACATAATCCACCAACGGCCTTGGATAAGAATAACAGGTAGTAAGAGGTGGTCCCCACTCCCTGATTTGAACAGGGGACCTGCTGATTTCAGCGGCTGTATCGGTTTTACCGAAAACACTCTACAGTCAGCCGCTCTAGCCAGTCTGAGCTAAGTGGGGACTTGATTCGGAGGATGCGTAGGCATTATAAAAAAGGTGGGGTGCGTCACTTGATGTACGACAGATCCGCCGGGTCCTGAACCGCCATGGCCTCGACCTCCTGGTTGATCTGCTCTATCTGCTTGACGTTGTCGTCCATGTCGGACGTGTCCACCTTGACCTTCAGGAACTTGCTCAGCACATTCACCACGCATTTTGCGCTCTTGTGGTCCACCAGGAATCCGGAGGTCTCCCCCATGAGGCATGCCGCTGCGATATCGTATTCGCACGCAAGTGCCAGGAACATCGCCGCCGCACCGATTATGCCGCCCTGGGGTTCGTTGGGGACGAATGTCACGCCCACCTTCTCGAGCTTCGACCTGATCTTCTGGTCGTTGGTGGTACCGAGCACGCGAGGCTGGTTGACGATCTCCCCTATGCCGTATCCGCCCAATGTGATGATGAGCTGAGGATCGTACTTGACTATCCTCTCGAAGATGAACTTGGCCAGCTCGAACTGGCCCTGGGGGGTCGAGGCCTGGAAGTCCCCGACGAGGAAGATGATGTCGTGGTCCTTCACGTCCTTGACGTACCAGAGCTCGTTGCACGCTGAGTACACATAGCTCTCGTTGTCCACGAAGACCTGGGGCGGGAGGTCGCTGCTGAGGATGGTCGCCATCCTCTTCGCCTCGAGCTTGCAGCTCATGAAATCCGCTGCCAGCTTGCCTACGTTCCCTACTCCGGGGAGTCCCTCGATGAAGACCACGTTCTTCAGATCGGGCCTGCAGTCATAGGTTATGATGTTTTCCATTCTCCCCGTACTCCTCGAGTATTGCCTTGCGGCGGTATTCGCCCATACGGTCCTCGGGAGAGTATCTCGGAGGTACCGGACAGACGGTTTCGCATCCGCAGCTGGCACATGTGCTGGACAAGGTGTATCTGCCGCACTTGCCGCATTTGCGGATATCGGACTTCATGTCACTTGTTCTCACGTTTCAGAACGGCGGTGCCGTTGTTCGATGTGAGCGACTCGATGGCCGTCGACGTGACGGTCTTCATGATGTCCTCCGCCTCCTTGTATTCCGAAGCGTTGACGACGACCCTGTATCTGGGACATCCTATACAGGTGATCTCGACCGCCGCTCCGTCGGCAGCTGCCAGTCCGGCGATGAGTGCGTTCCTGATGAGCTCCATTCCGTTGGGGGCTGATGATGTCATCTCAAGGACGCCGTCGATCTGCACCATGGGTGCCGCGACGTTCTCCTTGGCGACTTCCATAAAAGTATCCGTCCACTTTCCGCTGAACTCCGAGAGGAAGTCCTCGGGGTACGCGACTGCGGACTCGAAGGCACTGTACAGTGTCTCGTATGCCTCAAGCAGTTCGTTCCCGAACTGCTTGTAGGCCTTATCGATGTCAATGCTCATCCTTTCAGCAACGATCTCGAGAAGCTTCTCTGCCTTCTTCTCGTTCTTCCATTGCTGGATCTTCTCTCTTTTCTGATGATCGTTGACGGATTTTAAGGAAAGGTCGATGTGACCTTTGGTTGAATCCACGCCCAGAACTTTGCAGACTATCTTTTGGCCTTCTCTGACGAAGTCCCTGATGTACTTAACCCAGCCAGTGGCGACATCCCTTACGTGAATGAAACCTTCCCTGTCGTCGTACTCATCCAGAGTGACGAAGGCTCCGAAGTTCTTCACGCTCTTGACGGTGCAGACAACGAGCTCACCGTTCTCGGGGAGTCCCCTGACCCTTGACATCAGTTGACTACCTCAACGATTTCGCCCTTGATCTCTCCGACCCCGCCCTTGGGGACGATGAGAGTTGCGCCGCAGACGTGGCAGGTGACCTTGGTCGCCGCCCTCTTGAAGGCGATCTGCTCGTTCTCGCAGTCTGGACATTTGATCTTGATGAAATCTCCGGTCATGATGATCACTCCACGAGCTCGAATTTCTTGGCACGGATGCAGGGCGAGATGTTGGCCTTCTTGCACTGGGTGCATCTGTACCTGAGGTTGATCCTCTTGGTGGGCTTCTCCCTTCCTTCCGGTTTGGGCCTCGGGAAACCTCCGTAACCGGCGGTGACCTTTCTGAATCTCCTCTGACCCCATTTGAGTTCGCTTGCCTTCTTCTTCTTGACCCTCTCCACCTCTTGCTCGGTGTGGGCCTTGCAGGTCGGGCAGTATCTTTTGATTGTTCTGGGCATTTTCATGGTATACACCTTGAATTGAATCGGGACGTGCTATTATCGAAGTTGTATAAATAAACGACCCCTGTCCACACGCGTGAATATACGCGTAATAGGAATAAGTAAAGAGCATCAACTCGGCGGAGGGTTTAATGGTTTCGCAGGGGGACCGTTCAGGCCTCTTTGGGAGCGGCCCTTTCGGCCATGCTCTCGACTGAGCCGTCGGTCTTGGCGATTAGAACATCCACCGCGGTGTTCAGGAACAGCCCGTTCTCCACCACACCGGGGATGACGTCGATCCTGGTCTCCAGGAAGAACGGCTTCTCGATGCATTCGAACTTGCAGTCGTAGATGTAGTTGCCGCCGTCGGTGACGAACGGTTTTCCGTCCTTCATCCTGAGCTCCGCCTTGCAGCCCTGCCTCTCGAGGGCGAACTTGGTGTGCTGGTGTCCGAACTGCAGGACCTCCACCGGGAGGGGTGCCTTCGTGCCGAGTTTCTCCACGAGTTTGGACTCGTCCGCGATGATGATCTCTCTTACCGTAACAGCGGCGACGATCTTCTCCCTCAGGAGGGCACCTCCGAGTCCCTTGATGAGCTGCATGTCGGGATCGACCTCGTCGGCCCCGTCGATGGTGATGTCCAGATGGTCGATCTCATCCAGGTCGACGACCTTGATGCCGAGGCTCTTGGCCAGCTTCGCGCTCTGAACCGATGTAGCGGTGCACGTCAGATCGTAACCCTGCTTGACGAGCTCCCCGATCCTCTCGATCATGAACTTCGCCGTCGATCCGGTCCCCAGACCCACGAACATCCCGTCCTTGACGTATCTGTTCACTGCTTCTTCGGCAACAAGCTTCTTTATCGCGTTCGCATCGAGGGCCATCGGTTCACCTTCAGTAACCCGATACAGTACCTTCTAAAATTCTTTATGGGCGCGCGTGGATGGCGGACACATGAGGTTGGCATCCCTTTATTCCGGAGGCAAGGATTCCGCCTTCTCCCTCTACATCGAGGAGCAGATGGGCCATGATGTCCCGTACATAGTGAACATCATGCCGGAGGATGCCGCGTCGTGGATCTTCCACACCCCCAACCTGAACGTAGTCCCGGTGATGGCGGAGGCCATGGGAAAGCAGCTGGTCACCGCACCGAGCACCGGCACCGAGGAGGGCGACATGGAAGGCCTGAGGAAGGCGCTGGACGGTCTGGACGTGGACGGCGTCATAACCGGGGCGGTCTGGTCCGATTACCAGTGGGACAGGATGAACCTCGTCTGCAACGACCTGGGCCTGAAGGTCCTCTCTCCCCTGTGGAGGAAGGACCAGGACCTCGTGATGGACGCATTCCTCCAGTCAGGCATCAGGGCGATAATCGTCGGGTGCTACGCAGAGGGCCTCGGACCGGAGTGGCTCGGACGCGAGATCGACGAGGAATCGGTCAGGGAACTGAAGGAGATCCGCGAGAGGACCGGCATCAGCATCATGGGCGAGGGAGGGGAGTACGAATCGATGACGATCGACTCCCCATTGTACTCGCATCCGCTGGAGATCGTCTCCTCGGAGAAGGTCTGGAAGCGCGGGAGCGGTACCCTCAACGTGACATCAGTCAGACTTGCTCAGTGACTTGGGCCTGAATCCCCTCATCCTCAGGGCGTTGCTGACCACCGATATGGATGAGCAGGACATCGCAGCAGCGGCGATCATGGGCATGACCATGACGAGGTCTGTGTAACCGAACACCGCGGGGAGTCCCGCGGCGATCGGTATGCAGATCGCGTTGTATACGAGTGCGAAGAAGAGGTTCTGCTTGATGTTCCTCAGCGTGGCTCTTCCTATCTCCAACGCTGCTGGCACATTCCTGAGGTCGTCGTTCATCAGGACTATGTCCGCCGATTCCATCGCTATGTCCGTACCGGAACCTACGGCGAGTCCAACGTCGGACTGGGTGAGTGCGGGGGCATCGTTGATCCCGTCCCCAGTCATTGCGACGTGTTTCTGCTGGACCTGCAGTCTCTTCACGATGTCCAGCTTGTCTTGGGGTTTCGTCTCCGCGACGACATCGTCTATGCCGGCCTTGGAGGCTATCGCCTCAGCGGTATCCCTGCAGTCGCCGGTCACCATCTTCACGGCTATGCCCATCTCCTTCAGGTGTCCGACCGCCTTCGGGCTCTCGTCCCTTATCGGATCGGACACGACTATCGAACCGGAGTAGGTCCCGTCTATGGCGACCATGATCCCCGGGGAATCCACGGCGTCGATGCCGTTATCATGCATGAGTGCCAGGTTCCCGACCAGCACGGACTTCCCGTCCACGTTGCAGCGGATGCCCTGTCCGGTGACCGCCTCGAAGTCGGAGTGGGGAGGCAGTTCCAGCCCCATGTCCTTGGCGTAGTTGACGATGGCCTCGGCGATCGGATGCTCTGAATCGGATTCCGCCGCAGCTACGATCGATACGAACGCGTCCTCGTCGGATCTGGTGATTATCCTCGTTATGGTGGGATGGCCCTTGGTGATGGTACCGGTCTTGTCCAGTATCACCGTGTCGATCTTGGCTGCCGCCTCTATGGACGAGGCGGTCTTGAACAGAATGCCGTACTTGGATCCGTTCCCCGTGCCGATGACTATGGCCAGCGGTGTCGCCAGGCCCAGGGCGCAGGGGCAGGAGATGACCAGCACCGAGATGGCTATCGTCAGGCAGAACTCAAGGTCGTATCCGCTGTCCGGGAGCATCATGCCTGTGACGTACCATGCGACGAATGACAGCACTGCGATGAGTATGACCGCCGGGACGAACACCGCCGAGACCCTGTCCGCGACATGTGCCACAGGTGCCTTGGTACCCTGTGCCATCTCCATCATCCTGGCTATCTGGAACAGTACGGTCCCGTCGCCGGTCTTCTCGATCCTGACCTTCAGGCTCCCGTTCCCGTTCACGGTCGCACCGTAGACGATCGAACCCACCGTCTTCGAGACGGGGATGGATTCGCCTGTGAGCATCGATTCGTTGACAGCGGAGGATCCCTCTATGACCGTTCCGTCCGCGGGTATGGATTCACCCGGGCGGACCAGGACCACGTCCCCTACCAGAAGCGTGGATGCATCGACCTCGCATTCCCTTCCGTCGACTATGACCGTAGCCTTGCTGGGTGCGAGCGACAGGAGCTTCCTCAGCGAATCGTTGGTGTTGTGCTTGGAACGGGCCTCCATGTACTTGCCGACGCTGACCAGCGCGATGATCATTCCGGCCGAGTCGAAGCTTAGCATTATGTGCATCATCTCGTCCGATGCGAATGCCACGTAGGTGTAGTACAGTCCCATCAGAAGGGAGGCGGTGGTGCTGAGCGCCACCAGGGAGTCCATGGTGGGGCTCCTGGAGAACAGTGCGGGGTAGCCCTTCCTGTAGAAGCGCCTGCCCGAATACATGATGGGAATGAACAGTGCCAGCTGTATGATGCAGTCCGTCCTGGTGTCCCACGGCAGGGACAGTCCGAGCATCGGCCCCATGGCGATGATGCTCAGGGGGATCGCGAACAGTATCGCGATCATGAGGTCCCTCCTCTGGATCCTGAGGGCCTCGACTTCCTGCCTCTCGGCCTTCTCGCGGTCGTCGCTGATCAGCTGGTATCCCGCCGATTCCACGGCATCGCGGACCATGTCCTCTGTGACTACCGAATCGTCATAGGTCACCGTGGCGGTGTTGTTGCCGTAGTTCGCACTGACCGAGCTCACGCCGGCTATGGCGCCGATGGCCTTCTCGATCCTGCCGGAGCAGGCCGCACAGGACATGCCGCCTATGCGGAATACGCGCGTCCTCATGAGAACAGTCCGCGCTTCACCGATGCCCTGAATCCCGCGTCCACTACCGCGGAGATCAGTGCCTGGTCGGATGCGCCGTCATGCTCGACCACTGCCTTGCCCGCCTTCAGGTCGACCTTCACGCCGATGACCTTGTCAACGGCCTGGAGTCCCTCGCAGACCTTCGCCACGCAGCCTTCGCACATCATACCTTCTATCTTCAATGTGGTCTTCATTCAATCCCTCTCTATTGCGTCGATTATACCGGATATCTCCTTGTCCGGGTTCTTCCAGAACCCTGGGGTCCACACGCGGTGGATCTTCCATCCCCTGGATTCGAGGTACTTCTGCCTGTGGTAGTCCCTCTCCCTGGTGGATTTGGACATCTCGTACAGGCGGTTGTCGCACTCGATTCCCAGTATGTACCGATCGTTCTGCTTCACGGCCATGTCTATCTGGTATCCTCCGATACCCACGTTCCTCTCCACGGAATATCCCTTCCTGAGGAGTGCGTTGTAGACCTTGTCCGCGATGCGGCCGGAGTCGAATTCCTCCTTCTCGACCCAGCGCTCGTCTCCGAATGAGTGTAATATGGCATCGGCCAGCTCCCTGTTGCCGCTGCTGATGGCGTCCGCGTACTGCAGGTACTTCTTGAGCACGCGCGGACCCTCGTTCTTCTTGTCGTCCACCTCCAGCTCCTTCGGCTCGAAGGAGGAGACGATGTAGATCTTCTTCTTGGCACGGGAGATGGCCACGTTCAGACGGTTCTCCCCGCCCTTGTTGTTGAGCCAGCCGAACCTCTGCATCAGCTTGCCCTCGGCGTTCTTGGCGTAGCCTATCGAGAAGATGATGATGTCGCGCTCGTCACCCTGGACGGATTCGATGTTCTTGATGAACAGTCCCACATCCTCTCCGTTGTCGAACCTCCTCATCTCGTTGGTGACCAGTTTCCCGAAGGAACCGTCCCTGGTGCATTCGTCGTCCAGGATATCGTTGATCAGGTCCCTCTGGGAAGCGTTGAAAGTGATGATGCCGATGGTCTCGTCGTGTTTCCTGGTGTTGAATATGTTCTTCAGGAGCTCGATGACCTTGTCCGCCTCCGCGCGGTTGGACTTGTTCTCCCAGAGCCCGTCCACCCTGATCGTCTCTATCGGGGGCCTCTCCGGCTCCTTGACGTTCGGCGACACGTACAGCCTTCCGCCGTAGAAGGCGTAGTTGGAGAACGCTATCAGCTCCTCGTACTTCGACCTGTAATGGAAGTTCAGCAGGATGGAGTCGTACCTGGCCCTGGCCAGGTCCAGCAGGGACTCCTCCTCCAGGGCGGCGGAGACGTCGTCGTCCAGGTCG
Source organism: methanogenic archaeon mixed culture ISO4-G1 (assembly GCA_001563305.1). Taxonomy (NCBI): domain Archaea; kingdom Methanobacteriati; phylum Methanobacteriota; class Methanomicrobia; order Methanomicrobiales; species methanogenic archaeon mixed culture ISO4-G1. The sequence goes on along the minus strand of CP013703.1, from coordinate 1,349,858 downwards.
TCCTCGTCAGAATCCCATTCTATCCTCCCCACACCGAGGCTGGAGGGCCTCAGCTGCTTGTGGTCGCCGGCTACGACGACCTTCTTCGCACGGTAGATCGACGGGATTCCCTTCTCGACGTACATCTGGGACGCCTCGTCGAAGATCAGCAGGTCGAACACACCCATCTCCAGCGGGAGGATCTCAGACACCACCTCCGGGGTCAGCAGCCATATGCGGACTCCTTTGAACAGCTCGTAGCCGTAGCGGTTGATGAACTTGTTAAGGTTCCATTTCCTCTTGGATTCGATGATCCTGTTGATGTCCCCGCGCCTCTTGGACTCGGAGATGTACCTGAGGTTGTCCTGGAGGATCTCCTCCACCTTGTCCTTGCAGAGCCTGCGCTTCTGGTCCATCTTGCGGTCCATGTCGCGGATGATGCTGTCGAAGTCCCAGATCTGCTGCATTATGTCCTTGTGCTCCGCATCGAACTTCATCAGGTGCTCGTTCAGGATCCAGTTGTAGATCCTGTCGTTGCTGTCCGAGAACTTCATCTTGGTGCTGTCCGAGACGCTCAGAATGTCGTCGCCGTACAGCCTCTCGTCCTTGGACAGCTTCCTGTAGACGGTGCCGAGGGATGCGAACCTCTCGTAGTCGTCCAGACCCTCCACGATCTTCTGGGGGTCGTCCATGAGCACGTTGAGCGTGTGCTGGTTGTAGTTGTCGAAGTACTTGGAGGCCATAAGGGTGGCCTCCCTGTTGACCTTGCCCTTGGAGAACAGCCTTCCCATGAACCCCTTGGAGTTGAACTCCTTCATCTGCATCTCAAGGTCCATGAGGTCCGCCTTCATCTCGCCGATGTTGTACTCGGAGAGGTCGGTCCTCATCTGGGTCAGCCAGGGGTTGCCGGATGCCAGCTCGGTGTAGTCGTGGAAGTTCTTCATCAGGCTTTCGTTTCTGTAGTTCCTGTGCAGGTCGGAGACCTCATCGTACTTCAGCGTCATGAGGCGCGGGTCGATCTTGCTCTTCAGGACCTTGTACTCGCTGAACTGCCTCTCGTCCGAGAGGTTGGCCTTCTCCAGGCCGTAGAGCTTGTAGGGAGCGATCCCGAAGTCCCCGGGCGTGTACATGGTGTCCGCGATCCTGGTGAGCATCTCGACGTCGTTGTCGATGCTCTCCGAGATCTCCTCCAGGTCGGTACCGCGCTTCGGGACGCCGGTGGACAGCATGCGTTCCAGCTGGCTGTAGAACAGGTCCTTGTTACCGACGTCGTCGATCAGCAGGCAGTACTTGGCCAGGTTCCCCAGGCGCGAGTAGACCACGTCCAGAGCGGTCTTCTTCTCCGAAACCATGAGGACGGTCTTGCCCCTCACGATGGCGGACGTTATCAGTCCGGTGATGACCTGGGACTTCCCAGTCCCCGGAGGCCCCTGGACGACTATCTCGTCGTCCTTGGCGATGGCGGTCAGGATGTTCTCCTGGGCGCTGTTGAGCGAATTGATGTAGATGAGGTCCTTCTCCGATGCCTCCATGCCCTTCTCCTGGATCTCCTCCAGCGAGAGCGGGTCGGGCTTGTCCGAAAGGAAGTCGGTCTTGTCCAGGTTCTCCACCAGGTCGGTGAGGATGCCGTTGATCTCCCCTCCGGAGAGGATCATGTCGAAGTCCCTCTGGATCGAACTGGAGTATGTGGGGTACTTGCCGAGGACCACGTTGGGCACGAGCTCCATCTGTCCTGGGGGATAGTCCGGGAACTCGCCCGTCTTGTAGTCGATGAACTCCTCGGGACTGGTGTGCTCGCACCCTATGTCGATCCCGTTGATGCGGAAGAATTCCAGCGTGTCGTCGATGAACGTGTCCGGCTCGAAGTCCTCCAGGATGTTGTTGGGCAGGGGCCTGTTCTGACCCATCGCCTTGATATACGCCAGGATCAGCGTGTTGTTGTACATGGCGTCGCGGGAGGAGTCGTATGTGAGCGTGATCGTGCGGGGATCCTTCTCCAGCGTCACCGGGAACAGCGCCAGTGGGGCACGGATGTCGAAGTCGTCGTTGGGCATCTTCCCCTGGACGAACGGGTATCCTATGTACAGGTCGTACTGACCCTTCTCCCTCATCTCCCTGTTGACCTCACGGATGACCTGGTTGAGGTGCTTGTAGTTCCTCTCGTCCTCCTTGCTCTCCGCCATGTCGCAGAGCCTCAGGACCCTCTTCCTCCCGAATATGAGGTCCAGCGGTTCAAGGTCGGGGATCTTCATGAGGTCGAACGTGTTCCTCGCCGAGATCTTCCCCTGGTACAGGAGGCGGTTCGCCCTGCTGATGTTGATGAGCTTCTTCTCTAGCTCCCTGAGCGTGGTGGCGGTGTCGTTGGCCAGGTCGGAACCCTTGGCCGCGGACACGGCGTACTTCCTCGTGATGGCCAGGAAACGCTCGCCGTAGACATCCAGGAAACGCTGCCCTATGCCGACGATAGCTATGAAGTCCTCGATCTTGGTGGGCACGCGCTGTGCCATCTCCCTGAGGGCCTCGTCGGAACAGACCGGGGGGATCCTCCCCGTGGCGTTCCTGCCCTCGTCCCTGAGCCGTTCCCTCAGGTCGTATAGTTCGTCGTAGAGCTGCTCTTCCAATCCCATGGGACTCCGTATCCCATTCTTAATAAGTAAACCCATCGTCGAGGTAGGTCAGAAAGCTCCGCTTTCTTCGGCGGGAGTGCGATTCTCCTTGATGGCGTATGCGCAGACCACGGCCACCGCCGCGATGCATATGGCGCAGACCATCGTGAACACGTACCCGTCCATGAAGGCCTCGGATGCTATGTCCTCTATGGGTATCCCGATGCTGCCAGCACCGAAGGTCAGGAGCGTGGCGAAGAGCGCGGTACCTATGCTCCCTCCGGCATAGTACATGAGGTTGGAGAGCGTGGATGCCATGCCCTTCTCCTCCAAAGGTGCCAGATCTATGATCCTGCTGGCCACCGAAGGCCCGCAGAGTCCCCAGACGATACCGCCCATGATCCCCACGGGGACCAACGGCCACCAGCCCAGCTCCGGTGTCAAGCACATGAATCCGAAGGATGTCACGATCATGAGCGCCGCACAGGCTATGGCGGTGCCCCTCCTGCCGTGGAGGTCGCAGTAACGGCCCGCAGGCAGCGATATCAGTGCGCAGACCACGCTGGGAATCAGTATGACGATCCCGGAGAAGGCGTAGTCCAGCTCCAGCTCCTTGATCATGTAGAACGGGAGGATGTAGTAGATCCCCATGTAGGCGACGTTGATGAGCATGTAGCACATCAGGGAAGCACCGAGCCTCCAGTCCCTGAACATCCCAACGTTGAGCATGGGGTGGTCTACCCTCTTCTCCACGTAAACGAACAGTGCCAGCGTTATGAACACGACCGCTCCGAGAACGGCGCAGACGAGTCCCTGACCGTCCCTGGTGAACATCTCCAGGATGTATACGGCGCTGATCACGCAGGTGGCTATGAGCAGGCTGCCCTTGAGGTCGAGCCTGGCCTTGGAGATGTCATGGTCCTTGGGCAGTCCGCGGAGCGCCATCAGCACCCCCAGCACCCCTATCGGGACGTTGATGAAGAAGCACCAGTGCCATGATGAGAGGTCCACGATGATCCCTCCCACGGCGGGTCCGCAGCCGAATCCGATGGAACCTGCCAGCATGAACACTCCCATCGCGACCCCCAGATTGCGGGCGGGTATGAACTTGACGCATATCATCGGGGCCACCGCGGCGAGCATCGCCGCACCCACACCCTGGGCGCATCTGGCCGCCACCAGGGTCATGAGGTTCTGCGACAGTCCGCACACCAAGGACGTGGCCGCGAAGATGACGAACCCGGCGATGTAGATCTTCCTGATGTGACCTGAATCCGCGATCCTTCCGAAGATGAGCATCATGCCCGCGATCATCATGAAGTAGCTTATGGTGACCCACGCGACCTCGTTGGTATCGGTCCCGAAGTATTCTGCGATCGAGGGCAGGGCGATGTTGACGATGCTAGCATCCAGGCCGTCCATAAGAAGGCCGAATGCCATGGCGAGCAATGCCAGCAACTCTGCTCTCGACATATTCATGTAAAGACCCAGGTCCCGAATCTATATGAATGTTCCATATGAAGTTGCGACGGAACCAATATTATCCATCCGATGTATTGCGGAGCATGCTCAGCACAGGTATCAAAGGGGCGCAGTCCGTCACGGTCGACGAGGGGAACCTGGCCTCGACGGTGGGGAGCGGGGACCTCCCGGTGTTCGCCACTCCTTCGATGATCGCTCTCATAGAGAAGACCGCATCCGAGAGCGTCGGCCCGTATCTGGACATGGGCTTTTCAACCGTGGGGACCCATCTAGACATCGCCCACAGCGCACCCACGCCGATCGGCATGACCGTCGTGTGCGAGACGGAGCTTATCGAGGTGGACAGGCGCAGGCTGGTGTTCTCGGTAAGGGTCTACGATTCCGCAGGGGAGATCGGTTCGGGGACGCACGAGAGGTTCATCGTCGATTCCCAGAAGTTCCTGTCCAAGGCGGAATCCAAGAGGGAATCGCAGTAAGCACGGCAGGATGAGACAGCCGCAGAGCATCGTCCTTCCGCAACCGGTCCTCACCGGGATGTAACCTATCGTCAATGCCATCGCGGAGATCGCCAATCCCCATACGCCTGTCGTCAGGAACGTAAGTGCCAGCAGGAAGATTATGACGATATGTGCCAGCTTCTTCTGGTCGACTCCCGTGATCGCTCCGGCCATCACGCGTCCCGCCTTGATCATCAGGACATAACCGATGACCGAGCTCACCGCCGCAGAAAGGAGCATCATGGTGAACGGCACCGATGCGAATCCCCCGATGGACTCCCCGAGGATCTGTCCGATGACGATGACCGTACCCGACCTTCCTCCGCCAGAAACCGAGAGCGTGACCAATGATAGGACCGTGGTCACGGTCCCTATGGAGGCAACGGTGGAGATGAACCTCTCCGGGCTCCTGTCTGGCATGACCGTGGACGAGACGGTCGCACCCACCGTGGATGTTATCCCCGGGAACCACCCGGCCACCGTGCCCATTATCACGCCTTTCAGTCCGGGGACAGGTCCTACGGGATCCTTCCCGTCGTCGGTCTGCTCGGGGAACCGATGTCCGCCGTCTGATTCCAGGAGGACCGGCAGACCGAACAGTCCGGTGAGCAGGGGCATCAGCAGCGTTCCTTCTCCGAGTATCCCGCCGGAGGGAATGGGGAGGTTCATCACGGCATATCCCAGAACACCTGCCAGGATGAAGGCGGTGATGCCCGGGACGAGCGTCCCTTTCCTGTACTCGTTGATCATCAGCAATCCGCTTATCGCGACCAGGACGTACCATGTCATTCCGTTCAGGATCTCCGCCGCGCCGTTCAGCATGATGTACTGCAACGGTATGGCCATAACTATGGCGGCGGAGCACCCTATGAGGATGCCGACCGCGGCAGCACGTACCGCCGTCATCCCGTGCCCTTCGAGCAATAGTTTATGTCCGGGAAGGACGGACAGCGCATCCTCGGCATCCGGTGCCCCTATGAACACGGACGGTACGAAGTCCATGAATGAATGGACGACGGATGCTGACATGATGACCCCGCAGACCGCTATCGGGACCAGATCCTCCTGGATGAGGGGGCCGAGGACATCCCGCATGACGGGATACGATGTAAACATCATCGTCGCCAAGGTGTTCACGTGGATCCCCGGAACGAGTCCGGTGATCGTTCCGAGAGCACAGCCGAGCAACAGGAACAGTGCGATGACCGAGACGGAGACTGGATCCATGCCCTTTGTTTCTAGAGAATCAATAGATAAAGGAAATCACTGCAGTTAAGCTGCATCTCCGATGTTGTTAGAAAAATGAATAAAACAAATTGAATAATCAATAGAATATCCATAATCGGTCATCGTTCGGGCAGAATCCCATGCAGACACCGAGACACACTGTGTCCCGCCAACCCTTAATATAAGGGGGACGTTGCGACATTCGATAAAAATGGATGTCGAACAGAGACTGGCCTTGGTCACAAGGAATACCGAAGAGCTCGTTACCGAAGAGGAACTCCGTGCCCTTCTCACGGAGAAGCCGGAGCCGACCGCATATATCGGATTCGAGCCGTCCGGAACCGTCCACCTGGGCTGGGTGCTCGTGGCTCAGAAGATCAGGGACCTCTGCGACGCAGGGTTCAAGGTCACCATATTCTGGGCTGATTGGCATGCGTACATCAACGATAAGCTCGGCGGCGACATCGAGAACATCAGGACATGTGCCAGATACATGCAGGACTGTTTCATCGCACTCGGAGTTCCCAAGGACAAGGTCGAGTTCAAGTACGCCAGCGACCTGTGCTCGGAGATCGAGTACTGGGAGAAGGTCATCAAGGTCGCCAAGGTCACATCCCTGTCCAGGGTCAAGAGGGCCATGACGATCATGGGAAGGTCCGAGGACGAGGCCGAGGTCGACGCCTCCAAGGTGCTCTATCCCATCCTTCAGGCCACGGACATATTCTTCCTCAACTGTGACGTCGCATACGCCGGTATCGACCAGAGGAGGGCCCACATGCTCGCCAGGGATGCGGCCGACAAGCTCGGCTGGAAGAAGCCCGTCGCGCTCCACACCCCGCTGCTCCCCGGACTCAAGGGCGGTAACAGGATGGATCCCATCGAGAGCAAGATGTCCAAGAGCAAGCCCGAGGGCAACATCACGATCCATGACGACAGGGAGACCATCGCCAAGAAGATGAAGAAGGCCTACTGCCCCATGGACAAGCTGGATGCCGAGGGCAACGAGGAGGTCAACCCCGTCCTCATGCTGTGCAAGTACATCATCATCCCCAGGAACGGATGCCTGTTCGTGGACCGCCCCGAGCAGTACGGCGGGCCCGTCACCTACAACTCCTACGAGGAGCTGGAGGAGGCGTACTTCGGCGGAAAGCTGTCGCCCTTCGACCTCAAGACCGGAGTCACCGACGGAATGGCCAAGACGCTGGCCCCCGTCGCAGAATACTTCGAGGCACACCCCGAGAACCGTGCGGCTCTCCAGAAGGTCCTCGATGGACTCACCAAACTCAGGTGAGCTTCAATCTTCCTTTCCAAGGAGGTCCCTGGACTTTATGTCCCGGAAGACCTCCATCGTTCTCTTCATACAAATGAATAGCATGGCCTCGACATCGCCGATCCCGGACAGTCCCGCGGCACCTCCGTGCCCTCCGCCGTCGTTCTCGGTCTCCTCGCCGATACCCTTCATGATGTCCCCCAGGTTCACGCCCTTGCGGACGGCCTCCTGAGTCGCTCTGGTACTGAGGCGGAACGTCTCATCCCTCTGGGATCCCACGAAGACCACGTCCGCTCCCGCGGCCATTATGGCGCGGCAGGAGGATGCCTCGAAGCTGCTCCCGTAGGAGGTTGCAACGATGAGGTTCCCAACGCGGTCGAACTTGGTCCTCTCGATCGCCTTCAGCATCGCGATCTTCTCGGACATGCTCACCGGCATGATGGTGAGGTTGTAGGCCTCGTCCATGTCGATGCCGCATCTGGTCATTATGTCCGAGAATGCGGTCAGCATGTCCGGCCTGGCGAACTGGAAGTGCCCGCTGTCCGTGATCATCCCTCCGATGAGCATCAGACCCATGTTCCTGTCTATGTCGATGCCGTTCTCGTCCAGGATGTCCTTGATGATCTCGCAGCAGGATGTCTTCTCGCTGTCGCAGTAGAAATCGTAGCCCTCCCACTTGCCCGTGGACATGTGATGGTCGATGACGATGGCACCTTCGGGGATGCTCTGGTCCATCTCGAGCTGTTCGGGCGAGGACGTGTCGACTATGACGACCTGCTCGTAGGCGGTGAGGTCGCATTCCTCCAGGATCTCGATGCCGATCTTCTCCACGACGACCTTGGTCACGCGGTCGATCCCGTTGGGCGCGAATATGTCGGCTTCAGGGAAGGCCCTCTGGAGCGCGTAGGCGGACCCTACGGCATCCATGTCCGCATTGCCGTGGACGAGGATGACCTTCCTCCTGCCTCTGAGCTTCTCCGCGATCTCACCGAACATGGACGGGGCCATGCATACGGGATTTAAAAAATGGAGGCCGACGGTGTGCACCGTCAGCCATCGGGTTTCATCTGCGTTTCTTGCCCTGACCTTTCAGCATCTCGACGTACTTGTTCTGGCCGAGTCCGGTGATCAGGATGTCGGAGTTGTACAGCTTCACGGTTATGAAGATCGATACAGCCGCGAACACCGCCATGTAGATCAGTCCGAACACCACGAACATGACGTCGCCGTTCATCAGCGCGTCCATCGCCATCATCGGATGGCTGAAGGGTATCGCGAAAAGGATGATCTGGATGAGGAGGTTCGAGTTGCTGAATCCGGAGAACATGATCACGAACATCGGGATGATCACGAGGATAGCCAGAGGCATGGTCATGGTCTGTGCGGACTTGTAGTTCTTGGCGAACGCTCCGAGGATCATGCAGATGCCCAGAGCACAGGAGATGGCTAGGAACATGGAGAACATGATGAGGATGTAATCCGTGATGCCCAGGGTGAAACCGAACGAGCTCAGGTCCACATCCGTTCCGGAGATGGCCATCCCGGTCATGGAGCCGATGTAGATGCTGATGCCCAGCATGTATGCCAGTCCGAACACCAGTCCCACCACTGCGGCGGCAAGGATCTTACCGGTGACGATGGTGGACCTCTTGATCGGGAGCGTGAGCAGGGTCTCGAGGGTCTTGTTCTCCTTCTCGGAACCCATGGAGCTGATGACTATGCTTCCGATCATCATGATGACGATCATTATGATCATCGGGATCAGCATTGTCTGTCCGGTCAGCGCGTTGGAGATGTCGTAAGGCGTGACGTCGTCCTGCGGCTGTCCGTTGATGTAGGTTGTGATGTGCGCCCCGTCGATGGGGTTGGACAGGAAGTAGTGGTGCGGGAGCTCCTCCGTTCCGATCAGGTATGCGGAGAGGCTGTTGTTGAGCATGCCGATGATGGATGTCGCGGATACGGACGATACGGCACCGCTGATCATACCGGTCTGCTTGTAGACGTAATACTGATGGATCTGACCGCGTACCCCTGCGTACACGGATTCGGCGAAGTTCTCGTCCATGACCAATACCAGGCTGAGGCCCTTTTCGGTCATCTGGCCCAGTATGTCGCCTTCCTCCAGGATGACCACCATCTTCTCGAAGTCCTCGCTCGAGATACCGTTGGCCTCGTAGTAGGCCCTGAGGATCTCGTAGCCGTCCCATTCGCCTTCCTCCGTGGTGACGGTCTGGAAGTCCACCAGCCCCATGGACGGAAGCGATACGCTGTGGCTGATCTCCCCTCCGAGGAAGCTTCCCAGGAATGCGAACAGGATGACCATCAGCAGTACCGATGCCACGGAGCCGGGGGTCATGAGCTCCCTGATCTCCTTCTTCATGATGTTGCTGAGATGGGTCATGCTCCTTTCACCGCCGTTACGAACACCTCTTCGAGGCTGTCCTTTCCGTATTTCCTCTTCAGTTCCTCGGGCGTACCGACCTCGATCAGGTTGCCCTGGTCGATCATTCCCACCCTGTCGCACAGCATGTCCACCTCGAACATGTTGTGGGACGACATGATGACGGTCACGCCCCCCTTCGCTATCTGGCGGATGACCTCCCTGATCTCGTACGCGTTGATGACGTCGAGTCCTGAGGTGACCTCGTCCAGGATGGCGAGCTTGGGTGCGGTCATGATCGCTCTGGCTATGAGCAGCCTGCGCATCATTCCCTTGCTGTAGGTGTCGATCTTGTAATCGATCTTGTCGCCGAGGTCCGCAAGTTCTATGCCCTTCTCGACGATGGCATCCTTCGCTTCCCCGGTGGCGAAGAAATCCGCTATGAACGACAGATATGTCCTTCCGGTAAGATCCCTGTAGGCACCGGCGTCCTCCGGCAGGTAGCTGATCATAGACCTGACGGCGTCGGCATCCTTGGTGACGTCCTTCCCGTACACCTCGATCGATCCCGATGTGATCCTGAGGATCGTCGATATCATCCTGAGGATCGTGGTTTTTCCGGCACCGTTGTGGCCGATCAGACCGAAGATCTCCCCTTCCTTGACCGTGAGCGATACTCCGTGTACCGCCTCCCTCTGGCCGTACGATTTGTGCACGTCAGAGAGTACAAGCGCATCTGTCATACGACTGATATCTTGGATTTTTCATATAGAAGTATCCCCGGGACGGTCGTCCCGGGGGAAGAGATGGTGAAGTCCGTTTATTCCTGGGTGTTCCCCATGGCCTTGTTGATGGTCTCCTGGAGCGAGGTGTACTTCTCCTTGAGGGAGTTCTCCTGGCGCTCGAGGCTGCCGATCCTGACCTCCATGGTCTCGATGGACTCATCGAGGTCGGCCTTGAGGGAATCCAGATCCTCGACCTTGATCATGAAGGCTCCGGATGTCCTGTAGACGGTTCCGGTGCTCTTGTCGAGTTCCTCCTTGGTCTTTACGAGCTCACGCCTGCTGGCGTCCATCTGCACCCTCTGGGAGGTGACGGCCTGGAGCTGCTGCTGGACTTGCTGGAACTGGGCGATCTGGTTCTGGAGCTGTGGGCTGATTCCGTTCATTGATTCACCTTGGTAAGTTTTCCTATGTCCTGTATCACGCGGACGCATTCGAGGTACGAATTGACTGCCGCCCTCATTGCCGTGGTGTCGGTCGCCTTAATGTGTATCAGCGCTTCCTCGCCGCGGAGTTCGACCCTGGTCTCGGTGCGGGGGAGTTCCCTGCCCGCCTCGGGGGATATGGTCGGTACCGCGACGGGTGCCGCGGGACCGTTTATCCTGAGTTCGGCCGTGATCATGTCAATCGGACTTGTAGACCTTCTTGTCGACAGGTCTGTCCTTGAGGAAGATCTTGTATCCGCACTTCTCGCATTGGAGTCCGAGGGAGTTGATGCTGTGAGGTTCGCCGCACTTGGCACATCTGTATTCTTCCGTGCTCATCGTGGTCACCCTTCAGATCTTCTCACTGCTCTGATACCTGAGACAGTTCCTTCTTGGCGTTGGGGCTGTAAGCGGATGCCGCGAACTTGGTGTCGCAGTGCTTGCAGTACCAGATACCGGAGCTGACCCTCTTGACCGACATGTGGTGGCAGACGGGGCACTCGTGTTTTCCCTTCTGCTGGGCCTCGATGGTCTTGATCCTGTTACGTACGATGACTCCGTACCTTGCTCCGAACCTTCCGGAACTTCCTGCTTTCTCTGTTCTCTTTGACATGGAATTCACCCGATGATTTTCCTGATCTCGGCGCCCTTCTCTACGGCCCTGTCGAGACAGAGGCTGAGTTCATCGAGCGTGATGGAACCGCGGCCTCCCTTCTGCATGGCCCTGAAGTTACCGTTGTCGTCCGTCGTGACGGTAAGACGCGCGGTAGAGATCTGTTCTTCGTCGAAATTAGGGTCTACTATTAAATCATTACCTACCTTGGCCTCGGTTATCGAAATGGGGGTGCAGGTGATCGGCAGGGGCTTGTTCTCTCCCTTTCCGTACTGCTCTCCGGGGATGACCGCTGTCTTCAGTGCGCAGACCGCTGCGAGGTTCGCCGCATCGAAGAGGTTGCCGTCGTAGTCCAGCGCATAGATGTCCACGAAGCACATCCATACCTCCTCTCCGGGGGTGATGCACAGTGCCTCGACGTCGACCATTCCCGACTCGCGGATACCGCGGTCGACCACACGTGCCAGCTCGATCGCGTCCTCTCCGGGCGGACCGGACTCGAAGGAGGGGTGCGCCATGGGGATGAGCTCCGCTCCGGTGGTGAGCACTCCGATGTTGGGGGTGTCGGGGAACGGGGTTCCGGGGATGATCTTGACTCCCGCGATGACCTCTGTCTTTCCGAGCTTGATCCTCGCGGATCCATCCGCGCTCTCGATGACGTCGGTGAGGATCTGGATGTCACGGACGTCGGAGAGTCCGCGTCCGTCGAGCCTCTTGCCCTCAGCGATGAGCTTGAGCATGTGGTCGCGCTTGATCTCGGACATTATCTCGGTCATTCTGAAGCCTCCTGTGTGTTCTTGGAGTAGCGTCTCTTGAGGGCGTCCTTCTGGAGCTCGTTGAGCTCGTGGCAGCCCGCGATGGCCATCTTGATTCCGTAGTCGAACTCCTCACGGGTCATGTTTCCGTCCATCTGGAGGAGGACGATCTCGTCCGTGGAGGGGATGATCGCTATCGGGACGTCGGCCTGTCCGTAGTTGTCCTCCTCCTTGTTGAGGTCGAGGAGGACGTGTCCGTCCGCCTTTCCGCATGCCAGTGCGGGGACGATGTCCCTCATGGGGATCCCTGCGTCGGCGAGTGCGACGGATGCGGCGGTGAGTCCTGCGCACCTGGTCCCGGCGTTGGCCTGGAGGATCTCGATGTACACATCGATGGATGCGCGGGGGTACAGCTCGGTGAGGACGACCTTCTCCAATGCCTCGGAGATGATCTTGGAGATCTCGATGGACCTTCTGTCCGGTCCGGGCCTCTTCCTGTCGCTGACCGAGAACGACTGCATGTTGTACTTGCACTGCACGATCGCCTTGGTGGGGTCCTGCAGGTGCCTGGGGTGGCACTCCCTGGGTCCGTAGACTGCTGCCAGGACCTTGTTCTTTCCGATCTCTACGTATGCGGATCCGTCCGCGTTGTTGAGGACTCCTGCCTCAACCTTGAAGGGCCTGTGCTGTTCGGCGGTCCTTCCGTCGATCCTCAGGCCGTTCTCATCAACCAATACCATATCAGTGTGTCCGCTCATGGTCACTCATCCCCCTCATCATCGTACTCTTCTTCTTCGTCCTGAGGGATCCTCTTTTCGATAAATTCTTTGATCCTGTCTGTCAGGTTGCTGCTCTGAGCCTGGTCCTCGATCATCTTGATCGCCTCGACCGCGACGTCGGCGTTCTCGTCGTCGCCGTCCACCCAGATCCATCCGTTCTGTCCGACGGTGATGCGGCAGTCGGTCATGTTCTTCAGCATGGAGATCATGGATCCGCTCTTACCGATGACCCTGGAGACCTTGGTGTGGGAGACCTTGACGAGCCTTCCGCCCTCGATCCTCCTGAGACCGGAGTCCTTCATGGTGACGGAGATCTTCTTGCTCTCGTCGACCGAAAGTACCTTCAGCAGCACCACGTTGCCGATGGTCAGGAATCTGGATGTGTCCCCGAACTCTACCTTCCAGGGGACCTCGCTCACGTGCAGCGGCGCCGGGTAGGGCGCGCCGATGTCCACCAACCAGTTGGATGGACCGATGTCTACGATCACTCCGAAGACCGTGTCCCCGGATGTCGGCATGTAGCCACCCCTCAGGGGGATGACTCCCACAGTGTTCTGGAAGACATTCCTTACTCCCATAACACTGGCACGAACTTTACCGTCCAGCACGTAAGCGTTCTCTCCGGGCCTCATCCCCGTTCCGTCGAGGATGTCGCCGGGCACTACGAGCTCGCGTGTCTGTCTGGCGTTTCTTTTTTCCATTTTATCACTCTCGCGAATGTCAGTTTATCAATTTGACGGACGCTGTGCCCTTGGTCTTGTGCTTGAGCTTGTCCGTCAGGTCGTTTATGAGGCCGGCCGGTATCTCCATGACACCGATCCAGGAACCGTCGGCGGTCCATTCCTCCTTCTCCACTATGCCGAAGCCGATAAGGTCGTCGAAGCAGCGTCCGTAGTCCGCACCGTTGAGTTTAATCGCGATGCGGGATTTCTCGAACCTTATGGGGAGCAGGGGCCTGAGCAGTTTCATGGCCTCCTCGATCTCCTTGTCCAGTGGCTTGAAGGGGTCCACATGGAACTTCGCCTCCTCCAATGCCAGCTGGATCCTGGTCGGCGGGTGGGGTGTATGGGTCTGCGGGTTGATCGCATTCGTGGCGATGTAGGTGATGACCTGCTGTTTCTTGGCCTCCAGCATCTCCTTGCGCTGTTCGGCCGTGATCTGGATCTCACCCTTCTCAACTATCTTCTTCGCGATCTCCGCGATGTCGTCGGTCCCGAAGGCCTCCTTGACCTTGTCCTCGGCGGGTTTGGTGCCCTTGCTGGCGTTCTTGAAGACCTCCTCCACCGCCATGTAATCCACGATGTCGAACGTCTTTCCCTGCTTGATCAGGTCGAAGACCTTGGGGTCAAGGAGGATCTCGAAGGTCTCCCCGTGACTCTCCAGCTTCGCTGTGATTGCATCGTCAAGGCTCACCATGTTGCCGCCTCACGCCTTCTCTTTTGTCTTCTTTTCCTTGAGCAGGGCCTTGATCTCGTCCTCGTCGAGTCTTCTGAACTTCTTTCCGACCTCGGCGACTCCGATCTCCACTGTGCCGGCCTCGGGCTTCTCCTCGATGGCCGCCTCCAGTGCCTTCAGTCCCAGCTTCATCGCGGCCGCGAAGGGCATGTCATCCTTGTATTCCTTCTCGAACACATCCATGACTGCTGCGCGTCCGTTCCCGATACCGGTCGCCTTGTAAGCCACGAGGGCTCCCGAGGGATCGGTCTCGAAGAGATGCACTCCCAGATCATCGGTTCCAGCTACCAGCAGGGCCGTTCCGAAGGGACGTGCTCCGCCGTACTGCGTGAACTGCTGCTTGTAGTCGCAGACCTTCTTGACGAGCATCTCGACAGAGATGTTCTCGCCGTAGTTGACCCTGTGGACCTGAGCGTCGTGCCTGGCCTCGTCCACGAGGACCCTCGCGTCAGCCACGAGTCCGGATGTTGCGCATCCGATGTACTCGTCGATGTCGTGAATCTTCTCGGTGGATTTGGGCTCGAGGAGCTTGCTCAACGCCCTTTTGTCGACGATGAGGGCCACTCCGCCCTTGTACTTCAGTCCGATGGTGGTCGATCCTTTCTTGACCGCCTCACGGGCATATTCTACTTGAAAAAGTCTTCCGTCAGGGGAGAAGACAGTTATCCCCCTGTCATAAGCCATTTGTCCGGGTTGCATAATCGCTGCTCCTAAATCTTTACGCGACGAGATTCTAAAAGTATTATAAAAGGACTGTCCGAATATATTCGGATTCAGGGGATGAAAACCGTCATAGCGATCGGCGTTTCTTCTTCTGGGGGACCTTCAGCTCGGGATACTCTTCGCGGATCTTCCTGAGGGTGCCCGATGTGATGAGCGATTCGGAGCCGGGATAGCACTCCTTCATGCGGTCGGAGACGGCTTGGATCTCCCCCGGGGAGCATCTCACCACGGCCTTGCCACCGAAGGAGGTGATCACGCGGATGTCGACCATGGACTCCGTCAGTGTCCCCAACGAATCCAGGACGTCGGTCCTCCCTGTTTCGGAGGGTACCGTGAACACTATGTAGCGCCTTCTTCCGCGGACCGATTTCACTACCATGACGGTAGGTTATGGGTTCATCAAAAATAACATTTTGTTCGATATCTGAGGACGGCGGGAAATGGGCGGGAACGACCCCCATTTTTAGTCTTGCCTAAATAAATTTAGGCTATTTGATGGATGGATGCCGCATCCATGATGAAAACAATAGCCAGCACATTTTTGCCTTCGATCAGCTCTTTTCGGCTCTATATATAACGTTTATCTTAACACCGTTAACAGAATACCACTTATTTTACTTAGCCTAAAAACGAAGTAAATGATGATAAATTACCTATAATCAAGTTGCATTATCTAAAAAGATAAAACAAATCATTATCGAAAATAAAGATGCTGGCACATGTGAGATTTCGGGAAAATTAAACAAATTGTAATTCAGAAAAAAGCCGAAAAACAAAACTCTCAATAAAATGACAATATCATATTTAACGCTTGCTTAATGTGCCTTAATATATCCTGATGCTATCTCGAAATTATTCCTTTAAAGGAGGCAATGGTTTGAGTAAATCGGCATTGGTTATCGGAGGAGGAATTGCGGGTATTCAGGCGTCGCTTGATCTTGCAGACAGGGACATTCATGTCTACCTTGTGGAGAAAGACCCCACAATCGGTGGAATCATGTGCCGTCTCGACAAGACATTCCCTACGAATGATTGTTCCGCATGTATCCTCTCGCCTAAGATGGCGGACTGTAACGGACACCCGAACATTGACGTTCTGACCTATCACGAGGTCCAGAAAGTCGAGGGTGAGGCAGGAAACTTCAAGGTCACAGTGCTCAAGAAGGCCAGGTACGTAAACCCCAAGGAGTGTACCGGCTGTGGAGACTGTCTTGCAAAGTGTCCTGTCAAGAACATCCCGGACAAATACGAGTTCGGGCTCACAACCAGGAGGGCAATCTACATCCCCCACGCACAGGCTGTGCCCAGAGTGGCTGTCATCGATTCCTCGGTTTGTATGAAACTCACCAAGGACAAGTGCGGAAACTGCGCCAAGACCTGTCAGAAGGGAGCAATCCACTACGATGACAAGGACGAACTCATCACACTCGACGTCGGCTCCATCATCGCTGCAACCGGATTCAAGGTCTGGGACGCACACGTCGCAACAGAGTACGGATACGGAAGGTTCCAGAACGTTGTAACAGCAATCGAGTATGAGAGGATCATGTGCGCATCCGGTCCCCACAGAGGACACATTGTCGTCCCCTCGTCCGGAGAACCCCCCAAGAAGATCGCATTCATCCAGTGCTGCGGATCCAGGTCCCAGAAGAAGGGATGGAAGAAGTACTGTTCTTCCGTCTGCTGTATGTACGCGACGAAGCAGGCCATGATCACCAAGGAGCACGGAGACGTCCAGGAGGACATCTTCTTCATGGATATCAGGTCCTACGGAAAAGAGTTCGAGGCATACATCGAGAGGGGTCAGAAAGAGTACGGCATCAACATGCACCGTGGTGCACGTGTCGCCAACATCGAGGAGGACCCCGAGACAAAGAAACTGCTCATCAGCTACACCGACGACAACAACGACGGAGTCACCGAGGAATTCGACATGGCCGTCCTGTCAATCGGTCTCACACCCCCAGATGGAGCAGAGGAGTTCGCCCAGACACTGGGAATCGAGCTCAACGAGTACGGATTCTGTAAGACCACCGTCTTCCACCCGCTCGAGACAACAAGGCCCGGAGTCTTCGTCACCGGAGCCTTCGCAGCACCCAAGGACATCCCCACATCCGTCGCCGAGGCATGCGGATCCTCCGCAAAGGCCGGAGCATGGATCGTCGGAAAGGACTTCACGCCCTGCGCCCCCAAGCAGTACCCTGCAGAGAAGGACGTCATCGGCAAGGAGCCCAGGGTCGGAGTATGGGTCTGCCACTGCGGTATCAACATCGGATCTGTGGTCGACGTACCTGCAGTCGCAGAGTACGCGAAGACACTCCCCGGAGTCGTCGTCTCCAACCAGTCTCAGTACGCATGTGCACAGGACTGCCTTGACGCTATCTCCAACGCGATCAGTGAGTACGACCTCAACAGGGTCGTCGTCGCATCCTGTACACCCAGGACACACGAGCCCCTCTTCAGGGAGGCATGCAGGAACGGAGGACTCAACAAGTACCTGTTCAACATGGCCAACATCCGTGACCAGTGCTCGTGGATCCACATGCACGCTCACGAGGAAGCAACTGCCAAGGCAAAGGACCTTCTCAGGATGGCAATCGCCAAGGCATGTCTGCTCGAGCCTCTCGAGGGATCAGAGATCCCCGTCACCCAGGCAGCCGCAGTCATCGGAGGAGGAATCACCGGTATGAACGCTGCACTCGACATCGCCGCACAGGGCTTCCCCGTGCACCTCGTCGAGAGGGAGAAGGAGCTCGGAGGATTCGCACGCAACTTCGCCTTCAAGGAGGACGGAGTCGCAGTCGCCGACTACCTCAAAGAGACGATCAAGAAGGTTGAGAACTGCAAGCTCATCACCGTCCACAAGGGAGTCACAGTCAAGGACATCCCCGGATTCAAGGGTAACTTCGAGCTTCAGCTCAGCGACGGCACAAAGGCACCCATCGGAGCGGTCCTCTTCGCCGTCGGAGCAGCACAGTACCAGCCCACTGAGTACAACTACGGAAGCGATGCAAAGGTCGTCACTCAGATCGAACTCGAGAAGAAACTCGAGGAAGGCGACTTCAAGGGCAAGGACGTTGCCTTCATCAGCTGTATCGGTTCCAGGAACGACAAGGTCCACTACTGTTCACGTGTCTGCTGCGCATCTATGCTCAGGAACGCGATCAAGATCAAGATGAAGGACCCCACCGCGAATGTCACGGTCATCCACAAGGATATCAGGACATACGGATACCGCGAGGAGCTCTACCTCAAGGCATGCCAGATGGGCGTCAGGTTCTTAAGGTACCCTGTCGAGAACGAACTCCCCGAGTACGACGGAAACGTCGTCAAGGCATTCGATGCGACCCTCGGAATGGAGCTCGAGGTCCCCGTTGACACACTCGTGCTTGCAACCGGAATCGCACCCCTCAGGGAGGAGAAGGAGGAGCTCGCCAAGATGGTCAAGGTCCCCATCTCCAAGGACGGATTCTACTTCGAGGCACACCAGAAGCTCAGGCCCGTCGACTTCGCAACAGAGGGAGTCTACGTCGCAGGAGCCGCACACTGGCCCAAGTTCATGGACGAGTGTATCGCACAGGCTTCCGGAGCAGCTTCCAGGATGCTCACCGTCATCTCGAAGTCCAAGTACGTATCAGAGGGTATCGTCGCCACCTCCAACCCCGACCGCTGTGACGGTTGCGGTGTCTGTGTAGGATGCTGTGACTTCAACGCAATCACCCTGATCCAGCAGCCCAACGGAGCATACAAGAGCAACGTCAACGCCGGTCTCTGTAAGGGATGCGGATGCTGTGTCGCGTCATGCCCCGCAGGAGCGATGGAGCAGAGAGGATTCAGGAACAAGCAGATCTGCGCCGAGATCGACGCATGTCTGGATTACCCCGTAGGAGGTCAGTGAAATGGCAGACTTTGAGCCTAGGATCGTAACATTCTGCTGCAACTGGTGTTCATACGCCGGTGCAGACGGAGCTGGAGTCGCAAGGCTTCAGATGCCCACAAACTTCCGTATCATCAGGACAATGTGCTCCGCACGTGTCGACCCCGAGTTCATCCTCAGGGCCTTCTCCAAGGGAGCAGACGGAGTCATGGTGCTCGGATGCCACCCCGCAGATTGCCACTACATTGGCGGTAACTACAGGGCCAGGAGAAGAATCGCACTGCTGAGGATGGTCCTCGAGCAGTACGGATTCGACCCCAAGAGACTCAAACTCGAGTGGGTTTCCGCATCCGAGGGAGAGAAGTTCCAGACAACAGTCTGCGGATTCGTCGACACCATCAAGGCGCTCGGACCCACACCCCTCAAGAAGGAGGCGAACTGATATGGGATTCCTTGACAAGTTATTCAAGAAGGACAAGAAGAAAGATGAGCCTAAGAAGGAGGCCGCGCCCGAGAAGCGCAAGGACCTTAAGGACGTCAACCACGAGTGCCCTGACGGATACGTCGAGAAGATCGGACTCGAGGCAGCCGACCTCGGAGAGCTGCTCCCCGGAGCGCCCCCAGGAGGAAAGTTCAAGCTGGCCATCTACTGGGCAGCAGCCTGCGGTGGATGCGACGTTTCACTCCTTGACACCAACGAGAGGATCCTGACCATCGGAGACATGGCGGACATCGTCATGTGGCCTATCGCCGCCGACGGAAAGGAGAAGGACATCGAGGCAATGGCCGACGGAGAGATCCTCGTATCGATCATCTCCGGAGCCGTCAGGAACTCCGAGAACGAACACATGGTCAAGCTGCTCAGGCAGAAGTCCAAGGTCGTTGTTTCATACGGAACCTGCGCATGCTTCGGAGGAAGCCCCGCTCTGGCGAACCTCGTTCCCGGAGAGGCAGCGGAGATCCTGGACTACGTCTACACCAAGACCCCCTCCTCCGCCAACTTCCAGGCAGACTACCACAAGGACGCACCCGTCGTTCCCCAGACCTCATACCAGGCACCTGAGGGAGAGCTCACACTGCCCGTCGTCTACGACACGGTCAAGACTCTCGACCAGGTCATCGATGTGGACTACTACATCCCCGGATGCCCTCCGCTCCAGGAGTCCATCAGCCATCTGCTGAAGGCTGTTGCTGACTTCGCATACAAAGGAGTGCCTCTCCCGCCCAAGGGAACCGAGGTCGGAATCACATCCAAGACCCTGTGCGAGGAGTGCCCCAGGAAGAAGGAGAACCTCAGAATCGAGCACATCTACGAGCCGTACGAGGTCGACATCAAGCCCGACGTATGTCTGATGGACCAGGGAATCCTGTGCCTCGGACCCGCAACCGTCGGCGGATGCGGTGCAAGGTGCACCAGGGTAGGACAGCCCTGCCGTGGATGCTACGGACCCACATCTGATGTCCAGGAGCACGGAGCAAGCGTGTTCACTGCTATCGCTTCCATGTTCCCCATCCGCGAGGATGACGGAGTGATCGGAGAGGATGAGATCGTGAAGATCATGTCGGAGATCAAGGATCCCCTCGGATACTTCTACGCATTCACCGTCGGAAAGTCATTGATTAAGAAAGCAGTTGTAGAAGGAGGTCAGTAAAATGGCAGGACCCATCATTTGGGATGACAAGCAGAAGGTCACAGGAAACAGAGTGACCGTTGACCCCATCACGCGTCTCGAGGGACACGGAAAGATCGAGATCTTCCTTGACGACAAGGGAGATGTAACGAACGCTTACTGGCAGGTCCCCGAGGTGAGGGGATTCGAGAGATTCTGTATCGGAAGGAAAGTTACAGAGCTCAACCAGATCACGGCAAGGCTGTGCGGTGTGTGCCCCGGCGCTCACCACCTGGCCTCGACAAAGGCAATCGACGGATGTTTCAACACGAAGCCCACCGAGACCGCGTACCTCCTGAGGGACACGTTCTACAACGCACACTTCGTGCACAGCCACATCGCGCACTTCTACGCACTGGCTGCACCCGACTTCGTCTGCGGACCCGCAGCACCCGCTGCGGAGAGGAACGTCCTCGGAGTCGTTGCCCGTGTCGGACTCGAGCTCGGAAGCGCGGTCATCAAGACCCGTGCCGAGGCCCAGAAGATCCAGGCGATCATCGGAGGAAAGCCCACCCACCCCGTCATGGGAGTACCGGGAGGAGTCACCACCGCGATCACCAAGGAGCAGCAGCAGGAGATCATCGGATATGCAAAGGACATGGTCGAGTTCGCAAAGACCTCCATGAAGGTCTTCAACGACGTCGTCCTCGCCAACAACGAGTACATGAACATCGTCCTCAACCCCGACCTCTACTACAACGAGACATACCACATGGGACTTGTCAACGACAAGGGACAGTTCGAGATCCACGACGGAAAGGTCAAGGTCGTCAACCAGAAGGGAGAGGACCACGACCTGTACGACCCCTACGACTACCTCGACCACATCGGAGAGGCAGTCGAGCCCTGGTCCTACGAGAAGTTTCCCTACCTGAGGAAGCCCGGATACAAGGGACTCGTTCCCGGACCCGACAGCGGTATGTACAGAGCATCACCCCTCTCGAGGCTCAACGTCGCGAAGGAGATGCCCACACCGATCGCCCAGGAGGAGTTCGAGAGATACAAGGGAATCCTCAGGGACAACGGAGTCGAGGGAGCATGCCAGCACACACTGGTCACCCACTGGGCAAGGATCATCGAGTTGATCTGCTGCGCAGAGAAGTGTCTCCAGGATGCTGAGGACCCCGATCTCACCAACAGCGACATCAAGCAGAAGGACATCCACCCCGGCGGACGCGGAGTCGGATGTGTCGAGGCTCCCAGGGGAACCCTGACACACGACTACACCTGCGACGAGGACGGAATCGTCACCGCCTGTAACCTTGTCGTCGGAACGACCAACAACAACGGACCCATCTGTATGGACGTTGCCAAGGTCGCAAAGGGACTCATCCACAACTTCGAGGTCTCCCCCGGTCTGCTGAACATGGTCGAGATGGCGTTCAGGGCATACGACCCCTGCAACTCCTGTGCGACCCACAGCTTGCCCGGACAGATGCCTCTGACAGCGGTCATCAAGAACGCTGACGGATCCGTCTACGACACGATCACCAGGAACTGATAAACCCAAACAAGGGAGGGGGAAACCCCTCCCGCCCGCAAATCCTTTCCAACCCACTTCCTTTTCTCCGTTTCCTTTTGGTTGCATAGTTTTATCTTAGGATACTTGGATTATACATCCAAGTGGTCTCATGGGAAGAGAAATCTCACTCAGGGAATGGGCGGAGCAGAATGGTTCGCCCATAGTGTCCGAATGGCATCTTTGCATCAACCTGTGCACCAATCCGGACCTTGTCAGGATCAGTTCCACATAGCCTCAGTGGTGGCAGTGCCAGCATGGCCATATGTGGATGGAATCGGTGGCCGACAGGGTGGCCGGCGGCGGATGCCCCTACTGTTCCGGGGAGAAGAAGGAGGAGCAGGCCCAGATCAAGCTGAGGGAGAAGATCGACAAGGAGAAGTACAGCTACCGCGGCAGCTCGTATTGATCAGCTGTATTTCGCACGGGTCTTCAGCGAATCCTTGAACCTGGTGTTCTCGCGGCCCTTGATCATATTGTTGGAACGCCTGCCGAGATCCACACCGTCCAGAAGGTAAATGTGGGCCTCGTCGAGGTCCAGTAGGTCGCTATTGAGGATGGGGCCAAGCAGGTCCTCCCCTGTGACGTTCACGGGGGACCCTCCCAGCATCCTGTTGAACGCGGGGACCACGATGAACCTCTCCGGTAGCTTCGGATATTTCTCGTCCTCTGTCTTGGCGAAGCTTCCCCTGAACCAGCACGGTTCTGTCATCTGCCTGCCAACGCCGTCCCTGAACATCACGGCGGGGTGGTTATGCCCCATGACGAGCGTCTGGGCCTCCATGACCTCTGCAGAGGGCCATGTGTGGCCGTGGACGAGCCCCACATCGCCGATCCTGATCCCTGTGGCGGGACGGATGCGTACGCGGGGCGGGAGGAACTCCTCTATCATGGTATCGTGATTGCCGCGCACAACCTCTATGTTATCGAAGCGCTCGAACAGGCTCTCGAAGAAATCGGGGATCTCGGCATATTCCTGCTTGGTTGAACCCGGCACGGAGTCCTTCACATCGCCTATGACTACCAGTCTGCCTATGTCCTCGTCGGCGGCATCCAGGATGGCCTGGTGCATGTCAGATGTATGTGATACGAGATGGAAACCCTTCGCCCTGAGATGGGATTCCACGCCTATGTGCAGGTCGCAGATGACGAGGCAGTTGTCCGCCTTCAGGGCGGGGATGCCGTAGACCGGCTGAAGCTCCATCTTCACCTCAGGTTGTCCCTGAGAACGTGCGGGATCTCCTCGATGATGTCGGTGGCGATGAGGCCGTAGGACTTGTCCTTGAACGCGTACTCTCCCGCCTTCCCGCTGAGGAAGGCTCCGAGGGCAGCCGCCTCCATGGTGCTGAGTCCCTTGGACAGCAGTGCCGCCACGGCGCCGGAAAGGACGTCTCCGGTACCCGCACCGGTCATCGCAGGGGTCCCGGCCTTGTTGTATCTCGTGGCGTTACCGTCGGTGATGGTGTCGACGTGCCCTTTGAGGAGGAGCGTGACGTTCATCGACTGTGCCAGAGGCTCGGGTCCGCCGTATTGGCTGTCGAGCTTGCGGAACTCTCCCTTGTGGGGCGTTATGATGGCAGGGGACAGGATCTCCATGCCGATGATCGCAGTGAGCGCGTCGGCGTCGATGACCATTGGGGTCTTGCACTTCCTGACGAACTCCTTGACCGCGAGCATGGTGTCAGGGTCCTTGCCGATGCCGGGTCCGAGGAGGACCGCATCGTAGTACATGGACTGCTCCAGGAGCATGTCCACCGATTCAGTGGAGAGATGGTCTCCGGGGAGCGGTGTGATCATGAGTACGGGGCAGTAGGTCGAGATGGCATGTGCCACGGTCTCCGGCGTGAACAGTCTGACGATGTCCGCACCGGTGCGCAGGGCTGCCATGGAGCACATCGCTGGGGCTCCGAAGTAGGGTCCGCCGGCGATGATCATGAGCCTGCCGTTCTCCCCCTTGTGGCTGTTCTCGTCCGGGAGAGGGTATCTGAGGACGTCACCAGGTCCGATGAACTTCATGGCATCCACAGGGATGCCGACGTCCGCGACAAGGATGTTGCCACAGTTGTCGTCGTTCATACCGACCTTGACGTCGTGGAATGTGATGGTGGTCTGGGGCAGGATTGTGACGTCGGATCCGAGTCCGGAAGGCACATCCACCGAGACGATCGGGAGGCCCGATGCGTTGGCCTCGAGGATGAACTGCCTGTAGGGGTCCTTGACCTTGCCTCTGATACCCGTGCCGAGCGCGCAGTCCACGATGACGTCCGCCTCGTTGAGCAAAGCGACGTTGTACTCCTCGACCTTGCACTGGAGCTTGGAATACTTCTGCTTGGCGATGTCCGAGTGGATCTGGGACGATTTCCTGAGGAGTGCCACTGTGACCCTCTCGGGGTCCAGGAGGAGCGCTGCGGCGAAGCCGTCGCCCCCGTTGTTACCGGGTCCGCACACGAAGAGTATGTTCCCTTCGGGATAGTGGTCGTTCAGGAACTGCGCCACCACCTTCCCTGCGTTGTCCATGAGTGTGGAGACGGGGATTCCCAACGCTTCCGAATTGGCATCGATGACTCTTGAGTCGAGGGCTGAGATCATCTGCTCACCTGCTCTGATTCTTGACAAGGACCTCTGCGATCTTGGGAAGCAGCTCGGTCTTGGTCATGTCTCCTCTCCTCTCCACGCGGACGCATCCGTGCTTCTCGCGGGGGAATTTGGGGTATGACATGTCCTCGAGGATCTCGTATTCGAGGTCGAGGATCATCGCGCCCTTCGCTATGAAGTCGAGATTCGGGTTGGGTACGCAAAGCTCCTTCGGCAGTCTCCTGCCCTGGGCCCTGGTCAGATTCGCGTCGAAGTACTCTGGCCACAGTGTAATCGCAACATCCGGATCGTATGTCATGGATGATGCATCGAGGAAGTAGTAATAAGGATTATCCCTTGGAATTCAGAAAAGATAGTGGACTCACCCTTTAGGGTGAGGTAAGAGGTTTGTGTCAATGTGATTACTCGATGAGCACTGCGTTAATTGCTCCATCCTGGCCAGGCCTGGATGTGATGATGGCATCTCCGATCTCTGTGGAGATGGTGGCTCCCTTGTTCATGATGTTACGCTGAACGTAGTTGGGATCCGAGGGATTCGACTTAACCGTCAGAATCTTTGCCTTTGTGACCTTGTTGGTCTTCTTGTCCATGACATTTGCGTACTCTGTGCTGAGCATACCAATCTTGACACTTCCGCCCATTCCGCGATACTGCTTGAGATTCGTCGCACCGATCTTGGTGAAGTGCTTCTCTCTGCTGATCTCAAACTTTCTCTTTCCCTGACTGGGGACGTATCTGCCGCCAGTGGGCTTCCTGTTGGATTTACCCTGCCAAAGTGCCATAGTAATCGAGCCCTTTAATTATGGTGCTCTATTTAAAGATTGTCCATTTTAGGGGCACACCCTATTAATAGGGAGACAAAGAGAGGGGAATCCGCCTAAAAAAGTAGGGATGGGAATGTGTCTAAAAGGGTCGTTCCCTATTTATTCGGTCATTACATCCAGCACGCATGAGTTTCCAGAAAGGTCCGGTGTTGACAGCGGTCGTGATCCTTTCCCTGTTCGCGACGGCCTCTGCGGCCGTCGTCATGCTCTCCGAGGAACAGGACGCGTCCGTCATCGACTTCTCGGACGATTACTACTACAACGCGCTCCCCGACAAGGAGCAGGCCGTGTACAGGACGGCGTACGCCTCCATATTGGGATTCGAGAAGGAGATCGATACCGGCGTCACGGGAGACATCCTGAAGGAGTATGTGGCCGATGTGCTCGCCTCCATCAGATACGACCATCCCGAGTTGTTCTACTTGGGAAAAACGTACACCTACAACACCGGCACGGGGATCCTGAAGCCCAGCTACGAGCTCTCACAGGCCGATTACAGGTCGGTGAAGAACACGATAGATTCCGAGTTCGCGGATGCGGTCTCGTACATCAGCAATCTGTCCAGGAAGGCATCCGTGGACGACATCAACGAATATCTGTTCTACAACGTGGTGTACGACGACGAGGCAGCGGCGGACAGCGAAGGACACAGATACGCCCACGACATCAGGGGGGTGTTCATCAACGGCAAGGCGGTCTGCGAGGGATACGCCTTGGCGTTCAAGTACTTCTGCGACTACCTAGGCATCCCTTGCATATGCGTCGTGGGAAATGCGGGTTCCGACCCGTCAGACATGACGGGACATATGTGGAACTATGTACAGATGGGCTCCAGATGGTACGCGATGGATGCGACATGGAACGACCCCGACTCCACCGTCCCCATACTCGTACCCAGGACGGACTACACCCTGGTGGGATCCGACACGGTCATAGGAGGGAAGAAGTTCTGTGTGAGCCACCAGATCGACAACATCTCCGCCAAGTACGGGGTCCCCGAGATCGAGAAGAGCAAGTACTCATCCACAACAGGACAGGACACCCTTCCGGATTACAGCGACGCTCCCCATTATTATTATGACAAGCTCACCGCGGCCGGGAAGAAGGCCTACGACAGCCTGGTGGCGGGCGCGATCAAGTTCGACGAGGTCATCCCCTCGGGCACCACGGACTTCGAGGTCATGAACGATGCGGTCTCAGCAATAAGGCTGGAGAGGCAGGACCTGTTCCAGCTGAACGAGGCCCACATCGTAATGAGCGATGCCTCCGGAGGACAGTACAAGGTCACATATTCGATCACGAAGAGCCAGTACGAGAACATGTGCTCCATGATATTGGATGCCATGAAGCCCCTGAACAAGGAGCTGGCGAAGTGCGGATACACCTACGACAAGGTCAAGGTCATCCACGATTTTCTCGTGAAGAACCTCTCCTATCTGGAGACCAAGGACTGCAGGAACATCTACGGTGCACTGGTCAACAAGCAGTGCGTCTGCGAGGGATACGCCCGTTCGATGCAGTACCTCTGTGCCATGAACGGCATCGAGGCGATCTGCGTCAGGGGGACAGGGATCAACGATACAGGATCGGAAGGGCACATGTGGAACCTGATCCACATGAACGACGGCAAGTGGTACAATATGGACGTCACCTGGGACGATCCCGTCATCATCGGAGGCATCGGTACCGGGGAGGTCCGCTACAACTACTTCCTGGTCGGTCTGGACAGCGTCTATAAGGACAGGACGTTCGCACAGTCCCACGTACTCGACATGTCCCAGGAGGGCCACCCCGCATCCATAATCAACAACAACAGCGTTGTGCCAGAGACATCCCACACGGATTACTACATCCGTCCCGGGACGAATCCTCTGGTCACCATCGACGTGGATGCCTCGGTCGTCGGGGACTCGTTCGTGGCCACCGTCGGCATCGAGGTCATCGAGGACCTGATGGACAGGACCCAGGGGATGGGGAGCGGTTTCCTCAAGATGAGGACGTACGGCTACATGGTCGGACTCGACTCGACGGATGGGGAGATGCTCCTGGATTACATGAGATCCAAATCGCTGGACATCGTCAAGTTCGTGGTCTCGAAGCGTTCGGACAAGGTCGGCATCGGACCGGTAGCATTGTCGAACGACGTCTATTCCCTGAAGATCGCGGAGACTTATTCGTACATAGAGTTCCTGAGCATCGGAAGGGGATTCGAGCCCGAGTTGGGCGTACCGTTCACGCCCGGCAGTCTGGACATCGTCAAGATGCTGATCTTCGGATGGGATGCGGAGAAGCCGTACATGCCGGTGACCGGCAGCCACTTCCAGGACGATTATGTCATGATCCCGGTGTCATCGGACGATCAGGCATTCGCAGTCGGAAGCACGCCCATCAAGGGCGTGTCGGTGATCATCTTTATCGCGGCCATCATCCTCATTCTGCTGATCGTCGTCGCCATCAGGCGCCACGGCAGGAAGAAGAGGGAGATGAGATCCAGACAGTGATGGAATAAACGGGCCGGAGCGATCCGGCCCTCTTTGTCGTTTCAGAATTCTCAGATGCCCTTGTGGTGGAGCATCTTCACGTCGACATCCTTCCCGTTCACGGTGATTACGGCGCTGTAACCGTCCTTGGCCGGGCCGGGATTGATGAACGTGGTGCCGTCGATGACCTTGCATCCGATGGCCTCGTGGATGTGTCCGGACATGGCCAAGATGGGATGGAACTCGTCGACGATCCTCTTGATTGCGGGACATCCCACATGGATGCCGCCGGGGATCTCGTCGAATATGCCGTAGGATGGCGCGTGGGTCATGAGGATCATGCCCTCGGACGAGATCTGTTTCAGCGTGTCGTAGTACTCGTCGTCCTCGAGCTCGAACGGGGTCCCGAACGGGCTCTTGTTGCTCCCGCCCATTCCGACGATGTCGTGGCCGTCGATGACGACCTTCTTCCCGTGCATGTCGACCGCGACATCCCCGATCTTACCGGGCATGTCCCTGGGGTCGCAGTTACCAGGGATGACGTACACTTTGGACTTGATCTGGGACAGCAGCTTAACGGCGTCCTCGGACGTACCCATGTCGGTGACGTCGCCCAGGTGCAGGACGAAGTCGACCTTGTTCTCCTCGATCTCTTTGTTGATCCAATCCATTGCGGAGCCGTGCTGATGCAGGTCCGTGATCAATAGGAACTTCATGCGACCGTAATCAAACGGTCGGTACTTAATCGTTGACCGAGCTTCAAGCGAGCTTAGAACCAGCACCCTTGATGTCGGCGATGACGGCATCGATCTGCTCGTGGGTCAGGTTGGGGTTCAAGAGCGTGAACTTCAGCATGACGCGGCCGTCCATGACCGTCTGTCCGATCACCGTACCGTTGCTGAGCAGATGGCGCCTGACCTTCTTGTTCAGCTCGTCTCCGCCCTCAAGGGCGAAGACCACGGACGACAGCTCGGGCTCTACGGGTGCGTAGAACGCCGGGTCCTTGGAGATCCTACCGTAGAAGTATGTGGCGTTGCCGACTGCCGTGTCGATGATCCTTCCGAATCCGTCCGCTCCCCTGGTCTGGAACGCCATGAAGACCTTCAGCGCATCGAAGCGGCGGGTGGTCTGCATGGACTTCCCGACGAGGTTGATGTAACCGTCCTCCTCGTCCTCCTCGCGGTTGAGGTAGTCGGCGTGGAGCTCGAAGCACTTGAGCCTCTTCGCATCCCTGACGAGTATCGCGGAACAGGAGATCGGGAGCAGGAACATCTTGTGGAAGTCGACGGTGATGGAATCGCAGAGCGAGACCGCTGCGATCCTATCCTTGTATCTGGCACTCATGATCAGCCCAGACCCGTAGGCGGCATCTCCGTGGAGGTGCATGCCGTAGCGGTCGCAGACCTTCCTCATGCCTTCCGCGTCGTCTATAGATCCGAAGTCGGTGGTACCGAAGGTGGCCACGGCGCAGTACGGGTACAGTCCCGCCTTGACGTCCTCCTCGACCATTCTCTCGAAGGCCTTGAGGTCGATCCTGCATCTGGAATCGACGGGGATCTTGCGGACCGCGGCGTAGCCCATACCGAGTATGTGGCTCGCCTTGTCCATCGAGAAATGCGATATCTCCGACGTGTAGACGCGGAGCTTGGTGTATTCCGGGGGAAGACCATTCATCTTCACATCCCAGTTGAACTTCTCCTTGCAGTACCAGTCGCGGGCCGCGATGATCGCGGAGATGTTCGATTGAGAACCTCCGGAGGTGAAGCATCCGTCGGATGTGTCCTTCGGGAGCCCGAACAGTCCGCACAGTCCGTGGACCATGCTCTCCTCCAGCTCGGTGGCCGCTGGACCCTGGTCCCAGCTGTCCATGCTGTCGTTGAAGCACGATATGATCAGTTCCGAGCAGATTGACTCGGTGAGCACCGGCGAGTGCAGGTGCGGCATGTATTTGGTGGACCATGTGCGGAGCATGTGGGGGAGGATGTCCCTCTTGGTGGCTTCCAGGACCTCCTCGAACCCTTTCCCGTTCTCGGGAAGGAATCCGAGGGATCCGATCTTCTCCCTGAGTTCGTAGGGGTCGATCCCGGAGAACGCGCTGTCGTCCGAGAACGAACCGAATACGGCCTGGAGGGTCTCGTCTATCATCCTGGAGAACGTCTCCTGGACGGTCTTGTCGTCGGACAGGAGCACCGGATCAGTGGACGACATCCGCTTCGACCTCTTTGACGGCCTTCTCGAAGATCGCGAAGGCCTGGTCGATCTCATCGTCTTTGATGTTGAGGGGGCACAGGCATCTCATGACGGAGCCGTTGCGGCCTCCTTTCTCCATGATCAGCTTGTTCTCGAAGCAGAGGCGCTGGATGCGTGCCGCGATCTCGCCGCAGGGTTCCGGTACGCCCATGATATCCTTGGGTCCGTTGGGGTCGATGAACTCGATTCCCAGCATGAGTCCGATTCCGCGGACGTCACCGATGATGTGGACCTCCTTCTGGAGCTTCAGGAGCTTGGATTTCAGGTAGTCCCCCTTGCGTGTGACCTCGGCCAGGAACTCGGGCTCCCTGATCTTCTTCATGACGATGGTACCCGCGACCATGGCCAGCTGGTTGCCGCGGAAGGTTCCCGCGTGCGCGCCAGCGGTCCATGCGTCCAGCTTCTTGTCGTATACGACGACGGACATGGGCTGTCCGCCTCCGACAGCCTTGGATATGAGAATGACATCGGGAACGATTCCCGCATGTTCGAACGCGAACATCTTACCTGTACGGCCCATTCCGCTCTGGATCTCATCGCAGATCATGGGGATGTCGAGCTCTTTCGTGATCCTGCGCACGGCCTGGAGGAACTCCGCGGGTGCGGGGACGACCCCTCCCTCTCCCTGGATGGGCTCGAGGATGACCGCCGCGGGTTTGGTGAAACCGCTCTCGGGGTCCTTGAGGAAACGCTCCAGATATGCGATGCAGGCCTTGGTGCCGGCCTCCCCTCCGAGTCCCATGGGGCAGCGGTAGGAGTAGGGGTAGGGCATGAACTGGACACCGGGCATGATGTTCTGGACCCTGTTCTTGGCATTTAGGTTGCCTGTGAGGGCCATTGCTCCGTGTCCCATTCCATGATATCCTCCGGAGAATGCGATGACCGTTCCCCTTCCGGTGGCGGTCTTGCACAGCTTGATCGCGGCCTCGGTGGCATCGGTCCCCGACGGGGAACAGAACTGCACCTTGGCCTTGGCGGCGAGCTCCTGAGGGATGATGGAGAACAGGGTCTCCACGAACTCCTCCTTCCTGGGGGTCATGAGGTCCAATGTGTGAAGCGTTGCATCAGACTGGATGAGTTCGATCATGGCCTGGCTGACCTCGGGGTGGTTGTGTCCCAACGCGAGTGATCCGGCACCGTTGAGGAAATCCAGGTAACGATTACCTTCCACGTCTTCCACCCAAGTACCCTTGCCCTTGACTATCGCAAACGGGAACTTGCGGGGGTAGCTTCTGGCTGAGGACTCAAAAACACCCTGATGGTCGATGTAGTATTGGTTCGTTTTTTGGTTCATTAAAGGGGGGCATGTACCCTACAACTTAAACTTATCCCTCGGTCGACCCTATATTAAGACATTATATACCCTTAATATACCCCCTCACTTAGAAAACTGGGGCGCAATCGTTTATCTATGATGATGGAAACGACGGTGTTCTCCGGTTCCTCGCGGGGGCTCTTTGCCTCCATCTTCCTGCGGATCATCGTCTCGAATTCATCGAGGGTGACGTCCTCCGCGGTATCTATGTCCTTCAGGAATGCGGTGTCCGCCTTCTTCTCGATGCGCTTCCTGTTGTAGTAGAGCAGCACCGCCAGGGCAAGGAACAGGACTATGAAGTGCTCCCAGATGCCCATGTCGTTCGGTATGACTATCAGCATCGCTATGCCGACGGCCAGGGAGGTGATCTTCTCATCGGTCTCGCTGAATCTGTCCAGCAGTTTGCTTCTGTTTGTACCTTCGCGTTTTTCGTGCATGGTCTCCAGGATGTTCTTCAGCGTGGCGATGACCTTGTACAGCGGATAGTAGATCACGGCCATGTTCAGTACGAGGATTATGATGTTCCATATCAGGGGAGTGCCTCCGAAGTACGCTATGCCCCAGGCCCTGAGGTCAGGCATGAACAGCTCATAGCATACCTCCACCACGACGATGAACAGGATCATGAAGTAGGACATGGTGACCGATGACGACACCTCCATCCTGTTCCTCCTGGAGAGCTCCGACATCCTCTGGTAGAAGCGGTCCCTGGCACCGTTGACTGATTTCAGGCGGTCGAAGATCCAGTCGGGGCATCTCTCGTATCCCTTGTCCCAGATCTCGGCCGAGCTCCTAGTCAGGAACGGCAGGACTACCATCGACACCAATGCGGCCCCAACCACGGAGGTGTAGAAGGCATCGTCGACGACATGATGGTCCAGGGCCTGCTTCGCGATGATGAAGGCGAACTCTCCCATCGCGACCAGACCAACGGCGGATATGAACCCGTTGCGGGGGGACTCGTTGCCTATCCAGTATCCGAGGAACACGGTGGAGGTCTTGAGGACGGCGAACAGGATGTAGATGCAAAGTATCAACGCTATGTTCTCGACCAGCGAATTGAGGCTGATCTCCATCCCGACCGAGATGAAGAACATCGCCATGAATATGTCCTTCATGGGTTCGATCTCATGGGCCACATCCTTGCTCTTCCTGCTCGATGCGATCATCATACCCATCAAGAACGCACCGATGGCCACCGACAGCCCCACGTAACTGGACAGCAGCGCCATGCCGAATGCCAGGCCGACAGTGGTGATCGTGAGGATCTCCGGCGACACGTTATCCGATATCCAGTTGATGATACGGGGCATGAACCTGATCCCGAGGAGCAGGCTGGCCAGCATGAATATCATGATGCTGATGACCATGGCCGCCAGTCCTCCGGCGTCGAGTTCGCTCCCTGCCAGCAGAGGGGTGATTATCGAGAGGATTATGACCTGTCCTATGTCCTCCATGATGGTTATCAGGACGAGCATGTCGATGTGTTCCTTGTCCAGACGGTTCTGGGATTTCAGCACAGCCATGACCACCGCGGTACTGGAACCGGAGATTATCCCTCCCAGACAGAGGCATTGGATGAAATCGAACCCCATCATCATCCCGCCCAACATCCCGCCGAGGACCATCAGAGGCAACTGGATTATCGCGACCTCGATCGCGAACATACCCTGTTTACGCACCTTCTTCAGATTGATCTCCATGCCTATCGAGAACATCAGCACTATCAGACCTATGTCAGACAGCGTCTCCACTACGGTGGTCCCCGCTTCGTTAAGTGTCCAGAAATCCGAGATTATGATCCCGGCCATCAGGTATCCTATCAGCGGAGGGAGCTTGGCCTTGTTGAAGACGATGGCGCAGACGGAGGCGAGCAGCAGAAATAGTGCGACACTCGTGACCAGTTCAATCTCGTCCACACCATCCCTCCCCCTTTAGTGATTTATATATGCTTTAAGAAGTTAAGAATGTTTCACCCAAGGATGCATCCTAGGCTCAAGAATCAGTACCGAAAAAGAATGGCGTGGAGGACGTGATTTGAACACGCGAGCGCATAGCGCACTAGCTTAGCAGGCTGGCGCCTTACCGGGCTGGGCCACCTCCACTTGTGTGAAGGGGATTGAGATAACGTAAAAAAAGGTTTGGTTGTGCCATTTTTCCTCTTATTATAGGTAAAGAAATAAGAAATGAATATTGTAGGAATCGAATGGCGGAGGATCTCTTCACGATATGCTTCCGCAGCCCGGAAAACCACCTGAAAACGGCCTATACTGAACCTTTTTATAATAGGGTAAGATAAGGGGGGTTGCGCGATGAATCGGGCATCACCCAGTGATGCGGACCGGAGGATTTGCGATAGAAAACGACCCTGTGAAATGGGGGCTAAGAGTCCGCTTGCGAATTCTTATATACTCCCTCGAATTACACGGGGTTGCGCGATGCGACGAGCACCCGACCCAGTCGGATACTCGGTCAAGTCACGATCCATGTATGTGGCTCGGGAGGTCTATCTGATAGGCTTATATACTTGAGCAATATACAGGGGAATGCGCGGTTTCAGACCGCAATCATGGAGAATCATGATCCCCGACAGGGAAACACCATCCTGCCGTGCTCTCATGAATTCTGACGTTCGATGCTACGAATGTTCCGTTAGACGGGATATTCGAACAAGAGTGTGCCGTTCAACGGGACAGCGGTGAAACATGGTAAACTGCCAGTTTCAATTTCATCCATCAGAGACGAAATAAGTCAATGATTTGACTCCGGTTGATCCTGCCGGCGGCCACCGCTATAGGATTTCGATTAAGACATGCGAGTCGAGAGTCGTTATGGACTCGGCGGACTGCTCAGTAACACGTGGAGAACGTGCCCTTAAGTGGGGGATAATCTCGGGAAATTGAGGATAATACCCCATAGATCATGAGATCTGGAATGACTCATGGTTCAAAGTTCCGGCGCTTAAGGATCGCTCTGCGGCCTATCAGGTAGTAGTGGGTGTAAAGTACCCCCTAGCCTACGACGGGTATGGGCCTTGAGAGAGGGAGCCCAGAGTTGGATTCTGAGACACGAATCCAGGCCCTACGGGGCGCAGCAGTCGCGAAAACTTCACACTGGGGGGAACCCCGATGAGGGAAATCCTAGTGCTAGGACATTTGTTCTAGCTTTTCTCAAGCGTAGATAACTTGAGGAATAAGGGCTGGGTAAGACGGGTGCCAGCCGCCGCGGTAATACCTGCAGCCCAAGTGGTGGTCGATTTTATTGAGTCTAAAACGTTCGTAGCCGGTTTGGTAAATCTTTGGGTAAATCGGGAGGCTCAACTTTCCGACTTCCGAAGAGACTGCCAAACTTGGGACCGGGAGAGGCTAGAGGTACTTCTGGGGTAGGGGTAAAATCCTGTAATCCTAGAAGGACCACCGGTGGCGAAGGCGTCTAGCTAGAACGGATCCGACGGTGAGGGACGAAGCCCTGGGTCGCAAACGGGATTAGATACCCCGGTAGTCCAGGGTGTAAACGCTGCAGACTTGGTGTTGGAGGCAATTCGGTTGCATTCAGTGCCGGAGAGAAGTTGTTAAGTCTGCTACTTGGGGAGTACGTCCGCAAGGATGAAACTTAAAGGAATTGGCGGGGGAGCACCGCAACGGGAGGAGCGTGCGGTTTAATTGGATTCAACACCGGAAAACTCACCAAGGGCGACTATCACATGAAAGCCAGGCTAATGACCTTGCTTGATTCTTAGAGAGGTGGTGCATGGCCGTCGTCAGTTCGTACCGTAAGGCGTTCTCTTAAGTGAGATAACGAACGAGACCCTCATCTATAATTGCTACTTCATTCTCCGGAATGGAGGCACATTATCGAGACCGCTGGCGCTAAGTCAGAGGAAGGAGAGGTCAACGGTAGGTCAGTATGCCCCGAATCTCTTGGGCTACACGCGCGCTACAAAGGGCGGGACAATGGGCAACAACGTCGAAAGGCGAAGTCAATCTCGAAACCCGTCCGTAGTTCGGATTGAGGGTTGTAACTCACCCTCATGAAGCTGGATTCCGTAGTAATCGCGAATCAAAAACTCGCGGTGAATATGCCCCTGCTCCTTGCACACACCGCCCGTCAAACCATCCGAGTTGGGTTTCAGTGAGGTGACCCCTGATTAGGGTTTTCAAACTGAGATTTAGCAAGGAAGGTTAAGTCGTAACAAGGTATCTGTAGGGGAACCTGCAGATGGATCACCTCCTACGCAGGGATGGGGTTCGCCCCATCCCTCTCAACATTAACGCGTAACAATTGCAAGGAAATTCGTAAAGGATTTCCCGCAATTCCTTGGCAGCTTACCATGCACTAAACGTAGCATCGAACGTCACTTCATATTCTAAGGTGGTTTCAATGACGATTGTTGTATATTCTTCCCGTTCCGGTTCTTCCAAGAAGTATGCTGAGTCTTTCGCTTCCAGGATGGGCTACGGCTGTTTCTCGGTCAAGGACGATTACGATCCGGAGGAGCAGATCGTCTTCTTCGGTTGGATAAGCGGGCCGAAGATCGTGGGCTTGGATAAGGTGGATCCCAAGAGGCTCCGTGCCGTCGCAGCGGTGTCATTGGACGAGAATCCCGAGTTCGGTTGGAACAAGGTCAAGAGCCGCAACAACATCAACGTGCCGTTCTATCATCTCCGCGGATGGATCGACCGCAAGAAGCTCAACCCGCTGCAGAAACTCCTGTTCGCATTCATATGTGCCAGATACAAACTTAAGGGCCTTGACAGCCACACAGAGCCGCTGTTCAACGCGATGATGAACGGCGGCAGCTTCTACGACGAATCGGGCCTGGAACAGCTCGTTACGCTCTGTACGGAACGCTGAAGAAAGGATGGTAGTCCTGTCCGGGTTCGAACCGGAGTCGCCGGCTCCAAAGGCCGGCATGATTGACCACTACACTACAGGACTGTTGAGTGTCAGATATCCTTTTGGTATTACAACATTTTTCCGAAGAGATATGTGGGTCTACTGTCGGTGACCTTCACATCCACGAAGGTCCCCAGCGGGATCTCCTCGCGAATGACGACCGGCCTGTAGTTGCCGGTGCGGACGATGGTCCCTTCCTTGCCGACCTCCGTCGCCAGCGCCCTGTACTCCCTGCCGATCAGCCTGCTGTTGACATCCCCTTCGACCTGGTTCTTCAGTTCCGTCAGCTCGGTGGACCTCTCCTTGAGGATCCTGCCGTGGAGCTGCTCCATGGAGGCCGCTTCGGTCCCCGGTCTGGCCGAGAACCTGGTGATGTTCAGGGTGTCGGCGCGGAGGGCCCTGATGAGGTCCTTGGTGGCCTCATGGTCCTCGTCGGTCTCCCCGGGGAAGCCGGTGATGATGTCGGTCGCGATGCTGATCTCGGGGATATGGGAGCGCAGCAGGTCCACGAGCTCCATGAAGTCCTCAGCCATGTACCCCCTGTGCATGTTCTTCAGGATTGTGTCGCTGCCGCTCTGTACGGGGATGTGCAGGAACCTGTACATCCTGTCATCGTCCATGACGGATACGAGGTTCTCCGCGATCTTCTTCAGATGGTTGGGGTTCATCATTCCGATACGGACTCTGTATTCCCCGTCCTTCGTAAGCATCGAACGCAGAAGAGTGGGCAGATCCGTTCCCGTATCAGCCCCGTAGCATGCGGTGTCCTGTGCCGTGACGAGTATCTCCTTGGCACCGGAATCGACGAACGAATCGAATTCATTCTTCAATGAGCCAGCATCATAACTTTGGAGTCTTCCCCTGGCGAATTTGGTGATGCAGTAGGTGCAGTTCCCGAGACATCCCTGGGCAACGGGAAGGATGGCATCGGTGCCTTGGATGACGGACAGCGGAGGGCCCGCTACGCCGTACTTAGAGGCTACCTCCTTCGCGAACTCATGGTAGTCGGACGGCGGTAGAACGAGTGATTCCGGCAGGCGTATCTCGATCCTCTTGGGCTGGACCTTGGCCATGCATCCCGTGACGATGACCTCCTTCTTCAGCTTCTTGAGCTCGGAGATCCTGGCGAGCATCTTCTTCTCGGTGGTCTCCACCACTGTGCATGTGTTGAGGATGACTATGTCCGCCTCTTCTGCGGAAGATGCCTCATGGTAACCCAGTGAGGCCATGTCGCGGGAGAGCTTGCGCCCTTCCCCGTAGTTCATCGTACATCCGTACGATTCGACGTAGTACTTCATCAGCGTGTGCAGGCTTCCGTGGTGGGAACTGCGAAGGCCGTCTTGGCCGAGATCTTGGTGATCTTGGCGTGGATCGTGGCTCCCTTGACGGTACCGGGGACGACGACCAGATAGTCGAAGATCTTGCCCACTCCGTCGCCCTTCTTTCCGACGTCGGTGATGGTGAGCTCGATGATGTCCCCTTCCCTGATGGTGTTGGCGGTGTCGGCCTTGACCGACTTCCTGACGGTGATGGGCCTGCGTGCACCGCATGCCTCGCACTCGAGAAGGAGCGTCCTTCCGTCCTTCACCATCTTGGTGTCGGGAAGGCCGCACTCGGAACAGATAACGTATGTCTCGGTGTACATCTGGATCTTGTCATCGATCTGCTGGGGGCTGATCTTCGCCTTGAAGACCGCCCTGCGGCTCTCGATGTTCCCCGGGGTTCCCAACTCCTTCAGCATGAACTGGAGCAGGTGTTGGGGGTCCCTCCTGAGCTTGTCGGTGATGTCGATGAAGTTCCTGAGCACGGTGATCTTTCCCTCCTGGAGGACATCCATCTCGGGAAGTTCGAACCTCTCGTGGTTCTCGATCGTCTCGGGACAGGCGATCTTCGCCCTGTCGAGCAATGCCAAGTAGTCATCGTCATTTGCCATGATATACACCTGGTCTCGGCTATCGTCGGTGTATTTATAAAGATTTACATGTGCACGCGCGTTCTTCTCCCTGTATAAAGGAAGCGGTCGTACCGTCAGCTTTTATTGGGATGAATGTTATAGGGCGGTGAGTGAGACCATGGCTGATCAGAAGGACATTGCCGATATGAGTTTTGAAGAATTCTTTTCCGAATCCAAGAAGAAGGCGGAGAGGGAGGCCGACAGGAAGGCCTCGCAGAAGACTCAGGACAATGTGCCAGCATCAGGCCGCGGTTTCATCGGGGCGACCCCGAAGATCAATTTCAACAACGGCAAGTTCCTTCTCTACGTGCCCAGGTACAAGGGCCTGGAGGCGGACCGTTTCAACGTCGCCGTGGAATCCGGCGACAACGTGGTGCCCATGCACCGCCTGGAATCCGTTAAGCAGGGAGGGGCCAGGGTCACACGTCCTTCGACCATCGACCTCACTCCCGCAGCGGTCACACCCATGGACGACTTCACCGTCACCATCGACGGGGAGAAGGCATTCATCAACAAGGCTCATCCCATCTCGTTCTACAACAGCGTCGGATCGCCTGTGACGAGGCCCATGGGGGAGGTCACGGCAGTCGCAAGGGCCGGGGCCGAGCTCAAACTGTTCAAGGCCGAGCTGCTGGACAGCACGGTGAAGAACGGACTCTCAATCTTCAAGCTGAACGTATTCGTATCGGGTACCGCCAAGGTCGAGGGAGTATCGGCCGTTGCCGCGGAGGAGATCGAGGAGGCGCAGCCGGAACCCGTCGAGGAGCCGGTGAAGGAAGAGGCCCCCAAGAAGAAGCCCGCCAAGAAGACTGTGGCCAAGGGAGAGATGTCCCTGTCGCAGCCTTCCCAGGATGCCGACGTTGTGTACGAGGGAGAGAGGCTCCCGCTGTACGCTGACCGTCCCATCGCGACCATCTCGGTCAAGGGATGCGAGCCCTCGGAGTGCGTCATCCGCGCCGAAGGCAAGGACGGGGAGATCCTCAGCACATCCGCCGCATCGCAGATGTACGTGGACACCGGAGCCTACGGAGGACCCGTCACGGTGTATCTGGAGAAGGGGGCGAAGAAGCTCGCCACGGCGAAGTACTTCATCATCCCGGGATTCAAGTGCCAGTACTCCGGAAAAGGTGACATCACGGATGACACCGAGGTCAAATACACGGTGTTCGGGGAGACCGGCTCCAAGGATGTTTCGTCGGAGGACCCCTACTCGTTCGAGCACGACGGGATGAAGTTCAAGGTCATCTGGTGTGTGCCCTATGTCACCTACGATCTCGGCGACGGACCGAAGCCCTTCGAGGTCATCGAGAAGGATGTCCTCGAGCTCAAGGACAAGATCACGGTCACCGTCCGCGGAGCGAGGAAGAAGGCGGTGTTCTTCGGCGGAGTTTCCGGAAAGAAGAAGGACGTCACACCCGACTGGGAGGGTGAGAGCTACGACATAGATGTCGCGCCCATGCGCGACGAGGTGCTCTCGTCGCCCTCGTCCACGTTCTGCCTGTACATCACCGTGAACTCCTTCCCCAACAAGAAGTTCATGACGATCAAGAACCCCGTGAGGATCAAGGCGGGATACGCGGACGGACAGGTATCGGTCACCCTCGACCCCTCGGTCAAGGAATGCATCTGCCGTCTTTACAAGATCGACAAGTCGGTGGATGAGATCCCCGTCACCATCGAGAATCCCAATGTGCCAGTATCCGAAGATGTCATCGAGGCGGAGGTCATCGAGATGTACAACGGTCAGCCAAACACGTCCATCTCCGTAGCCGTCCGCAACCTTCCGTTCCTGCACAGGGACAACATGGGGGACAAATGGATGTACGTCTCGAGGAGCAAGCGCATCCCCCTGCCGGACGAGCTCTACAAGGACGGTCAGCCCGACAACAACGCCATCAAGGCTTGGCACGACAGGATCGTCAGGATGAACCCCGAGCTCAAGGGCGTCACCTTCGAGATGATCCTCAAGGCATTCAAGGAATTCCAGTGAAAGGGAGGGGCCCGAGCGCCCTCTCCCGTCTCTTTACTATTGTACGCGACTATACTCGCGTGGAACTCTTTTTATATCAGTTGAGGCTACGCAGTTTGCTTTAGTTTACCGTAGGGTACGCTATGGCTTCACGATCATTGGAATCAGAAAGATTCTTGAAGGTGAAACAATGGGAAATGGTTTGTATACCGCAAGAAAAATGAAGACGGACCGTCAGAAGTTCCGCTGGCTCGACAGGGGATACAAGAAGAGGGTCCTGAAGCTCAGGGAGAAGTCCGATCCTCTCGAGGGATCCGCCCAGGGCCGTGGAATCGTACTGGAGAAAGTCGGAATCGAGGCTAAGCAGCCCAACTCCGCTATCCGTAAGTGTGTGAAAGTCCAGCTCATCAAGAACGGACGTCAGATCACAGCGTTCGCTGTGGGAGACGGTGCAATCAACTTCATCGATGAGCACGACGAGGTCATGATCGAAGGTATCGGTGGAAGGATGGGAAGGTCCTACGGAGATATTCCCGGAGTCCGTTACAAGGTCATCAAGGTGAACAACGTCTCTCTTGACGAAATGGTCAGGGGAAGGATCGACAAGCCTGTGAGATGATTATCATGGCAGACGAGATCGTTACACAGAAGGCCCTCATGTTCGGAAAGTACGACACCACAGAGGTCGTCGTCAACGACGGAGGACTCGCAAAGTACATCGACTTGACACCCACCAACGTCCCCCACTCCGGAGGAAAGCACGCCAACAGGTGGTTCGGAAAGTCCAAGCTCAGCATCGTCGAGAGGCTCATCAACAACATCATGAGGACCGAGAAGTACACCGGAAAGAAGATGAAGGCGTACAAGGCGGTCGCACAGGCCTTCGACATCGTCGCAACCAAGACGAAGAAGAACCCGATCCAGGTCCTCGTCGAGGCCCTCGAGAACGCGGCCCCCCGTGAGGAGGTCACAAGGCTCCAGTTCGGAGGAATCTCCGTTCCCAAGGCCGTCGATGTGTCCCCCCAGAGGAGGCTCGACATCGCACTCCGCAACCTGAGTTCCGGAGTCGTCAGCGCTTCTTCGAAGAACAAGAAACCCATCTACGAATGCCTTGCAGACGAGATCATCCTCGCTTCCAAGGGCGACATGACATCGTTCTCGGTCGCCAAGAAAGAGGAGATCGAGAGGGTCGCACAGTCGGCCAGATGATCCCCAGGTGAGTGAACATGGGACGCAGAGAAGACAACGCGAAGAAAGCAGTAGAGCTGATGAAGGACCAGACGCTCATCAGGAACCTCGGTACCGCTGCTCATATCGACCACGGAAAGACCACATTCTCGGACAACCTGATCGCAGGAGCCGGAATGATGTCATCCGAGACCGCCGGAGAGCA
Organism: methanogenic archaeon mixed culture ISO4-G1; assembly: GCA_001563305.1. Taxonomy (NCBI): domain Archaea; kingdom Methanobacteriati; phylum Methanobacteriota; class Methanomicrobia; order Methanomicrobiales; species methanogenic archaeon mixed culture ISO4-G1. The sequence continues at coordinate 1,308,143 of CP013703.1, read as the reverse complement.
GCGTCTGCTGGACTACGACGAGCAGGAGGCAGCAAGGGGAATCACCATCAACGCCGCATCCGCAGCAATGGTCGTTCCTTACAAGAACCCCAAGACCGGAGCCCTGGAGCACTACCTGGTCAACCTCATCGATACTCCCGGACACGTCGACTTCGGAGGAGACGTCACCAGGGCAATGAGGGCACTGGACGGAGTTTACATCCTGTGCTGTGCAGTCGAGGGAATCATGCCCCAGACCGAGACAGTTATCAGGCAGGCGATGAAAGAGCGCGTCAGGCCTATGCTGTTCATCAACAAGGTCGACAGGGCAATCGTCGAGCAGCAGCTCACACCCCAGATGATGATCGAGAAGTTCTCGAAGATCATCACCCAGTTCAACCAGAAGATCATGGACATCCTGCCCGCACCGCTCAACAAGCAGTGGCAGGTCAGCCTCCAGGACGGAACCGTCGCACTCGGATCCGCCTTCAACAACTGGGCCGTGTCCATCCCCTACCTCAGCAGGCCTGAGGTCACGAAGAGGGCCATCGAGCTCTGCCCTGACCTCAAGGACAAGCTCGCAGGAAAGCCCTTCAACCTGAACACGGTCTTCGACCTGTGCGCTCAGGAGGGCGGCCAGGAGAAGCTCGCCAAGATCATCCCCATCGCGGATGTCGCACTGGAGATGGCGATCAACCACATCCCCAACCCGGTGGATGCCCAGAAGATCCGTATCCCCACCATCTGGAAGGGAGACCTCAACTCCGAGCTCGGAAAGCAGATGCTGAACTGCGACCCCAACGGAGAGGTCGCACTGATGGTCACCAAGATCATCATGGACAAGCAGGCCGGAGAGATCGCTATCGGAAGGCTGTTCTCTGGAACCGTCAAGAAGGGAATGACACTGTACATCAGCGGAATACCCGCACCCCAGCGTGTCCAGACCGTCGCATTGATGGTCGGAGCCGACAGGACTCCCATCGAGGAGTGTAAGGCCGGAAACATCGTCGCAGTCACCGGACTGAAGGACGCCATCGCCGGATCCACCGTTTCATCCCTGAAGGACATGGAGCCCTTCGAGAAGATGACACACTACTCCGAGCCCGTCATCACCAAGGCCATCGAGGCCAAGAGCATGGCGGACCTGCCCAAGCTGGTCGAGGTCCTGAGGGTCATCGCGAAGGCGGACCCCTCGCTGAGCATCGAGATCAACAACGAGACCGGGGAGCACCTCATGTCCGGAATGGGAGAGCTGCACCTCGAGATCACCGAGTACAGGATCGTCAACGAACAGGGTGTCGACATCATCTCCTCGCCTCCTATCGTCGTCTACCAGGAGTCCGTCAAGGGACCCAACGCGAACGAGTTCGAGGGTAAGTCACCCAACAAGCACAACAAGTTCTACTTCATCGTCGAGCCTCTCGAGCAGGGAGTGCAGGATGCCATCCACAAGGGAGACATCGACACCGACGCGAAGATCAAGGACCCCAAGGAACTGGCGAAGATCCTCGTCGACTGCGGAATGAACGTCGATGAGGCCAAGGGAGTGGTCGCATTCAAGAACAACAACGTCCTGATCGACTGCACCAAGGGTATCCAGTACCTGCACGAGACAATGGAGCTCGTGAAGCAGGCATTCGAAGAGGCCATGATGAGGGGACCCCTCGCTAACGAGAAGGTCGCCGGACTCAAGGTCAAGCTCATGGATGCAAAGCTCCACGAGGATACCATCCACAGAGGACCCGCTCAGATCATCCCTGCAGTCAGGGACGGTATCTACGGAGCAATGTGCCAGGCAGGCAGAATCCTGCTCGAGCCCATGCAGAAGGTCTTCATCAGCGTCCCCCCTGACTACATGGGAGGCGCAGTCAACCTGATCAACCAGCGCCGCGGTACCATCCTCGAGATGGGACAGGACGGTGCTGACTCGACCGTCACCGCGCTCTGTCCTGTCGCAGACATGTTCGGATTCTCATCCGATATCCGTGGAAGCACACAGGGACGTGCGATCTGGTCCATCGAGAACGCAGGTTTCGAGAAGCTCATGCCCGACCTACAGAAGAAAGTCGTCACCGAGATCAGGACCCGTAAGGGACTCAACCCCGAACCCTACGACGACAAGTATTACTCAGGGCTCTGAAACTTTTTATATTAAACAGGTTTACGCGTAAAATAAGATTCCATTGGAGGAACAAAAATGGCAGAGAAAGAACACATGAATCTGGTCATCATCGGACATGTTGACCACGGAAAATCCACCCTCACGGGAAGGATCCTGCTCGAGACCGGTGCAATCGACCCCCACATCGTCGAGAAGTACAAGAAAGAGGCAGAGGAGAAGGGAAAGGGATCCTTCTACTTCGCATGGGTCATGGACGGACTCAAAGAGGAGAGGGAGAGAGGAGTTACCATCGATGTCGCTCACAAGAAGTTCTACACAGACAAGTACTACTTCACCGTCATCGACGCACCCGGACACCGTGACTTCGTCAAGAACATGATCACCGGAACCTCCCAGGCAGACGCAGCAATCATCACCTGCTCCGCTATCGAGGGACCCCAGGCACAGACCAAGGAGCACGTCTTCCTTGCAACCACACTCGGTGTCAAGCAGATCATCGTCGCCATCAACAAGATGGATGCAGTCAAGTACGACGAGGCAAAGTACAACGATGCAAAGGAAGCCATGGTCAAGCTCATGAAGATGGTCGGAGTCAAGACCGATGAAGTCCCCTTCATCCCCGTCTCCGCATACATGGGAGACAACATCAAGGTAGCTTCCGCCAACACCCCCTGGTACAAGGGACCCACACTCATCGCAGCTCTCGACAACCTCAAGGTTCCCGAGAAGCACACCGAGAAGCCCCTCAGGCTTCCTGTCCAGGATGTCTACACCATCACCGGAATCGGAACCGTCCCTGTCGGACGTGTCGAGACTGGTGTCCTCAAGCCCAACATGGATGTCATCTTCAACCCCTCCAACGTGAAGGGTAAGGTCAAGACCATCGAGATGCACCACGAGCAGCTTGCCCAGGCAGTCCCCGGAGACAACGTTGGATTCAACGTCGGTGGAGTCGCAAAGAACGACATCAAGAGGGGAGACGTCGCAGGACCTCTGGACAACCCGCCCTCCGTCGCAAAGACATTCACTGCACAGATCGTCGTCCTCAACCACCCCTCGGTCATCACAGTCGGATACACACCTGTCTTCCACTGCCACACCACCCAGACCGCATGCAGGTTCGTTGAGCTCATCAAGACCATCGACCCCAAGTCCGGACAGGCAAAGCAGGAGCACCCTGACTTCCTCAAGACCGGAGACATCGCAGTCGTCAAGGTCGAGCCCACCAAGCCCATGGTCGTTGAGACCGCAAAGGAGTTCCCGCCTCTCGGAAGGTTCGCCATCCGTGACATGGGACAGACTGTCGCTGCAGGTATGTGCATCGAAGTCCAGAAGGCTTGAAAGGGATCCCTATGTCGCAGCGCGCAAGAATCTCTCTCAGCGGAACCGACCCCGCGAAGGTCGACAGTGTCTGCGCCCAGATCAAGGGAATCTCCCAGAGGACTGGCGTCGACATCCGTGGACCCGTACCGCTTCCCACAAAGAAGCTGAAGGTTCCCTGCAGGAAGAGTCCTGACGGAGAGGGAAGCGAGACATGGGATCGCTGGGAAATGCGCATTCACAAGAGACTCATCGATCTGGACGCCGACGAGCGTGCCCTCAGACAGCTCATGAGGATCCAGGTTCCCGATGGAGTCAACATTGAGATTGTGCTCCGCAGCGCCTGAAGAACAAACTTTTCAGAGGGGGGAGACCCCCTCATATTTCTCCTATCGGTTTTTGACTGGCTACAAAAGTTTATATCCGAAACCTGAATAGGGGGATTCAACGGGCAGTTAGATCAGCTGGAAGATCGCCTGCTTTGCAAGCAGGAGGTCGTGGGTTCAAATCCCACACTGTCCACTTCTTTCTTTCAGATTCGAATCATCATCTATCTCGATTCCTCCGGAACTTACGAGGCATCCGTTATAATCGTTGATGACCATTTGGGGAACATGGGCAAGATTGTTATCAAGAAGACATCGAACGACGGCTATCACTTTACCATTGTCGCGAACAACGGGCAGGTCGTCGGAGTATCGCAGACGTACAAGTCGCTGAGAAGCGCCAAGACCGGCATCGAATCCGTGAAGAGGAACAGGAACTCCTACATCGAGGACCAGACCGTTCCGGACTTCGAGGAGCTCGGATTCCCGAAATGGCAGATATTCAAAGATGCTGCAGGGGATTTCAGGTTCAGGCTGTTGGCCATGAACGGCGAGATCGTACTGGCGGCATCCGAAGGGTATTCCCGCAAAGAGAGCGCCATAAAGGGATTGGACTCCGTAAGGAACAACCTCGAGGAGCTGAACATAGTCGGACCAGAGGAATGAGCCAGTCGTGCTCGGCATCCTCCCGTGTGGAATGACGGGGGCGCTGCCTGCGCAGCTCCCCGTTACTCCACTGGTTCCATGTCCACCAAACTTCTTCATTCAATCCTTTATTGATACCATCCGTTGTCACATTTTTCTATAAGGTACTGGATGTACCATGAATGAGAGTAAAGCTGATGGCAGTCCTCATGGCACTGTTCGTGGTCTGTTTCGGCATATTCTGGATATTCATGGCGAATTCGATGGGGGCACCGTGGTACTTCATCGCGTTCGGAGTGCTGTTCGTTGCTGTTGCAATCATCACTCTCTTCAGGGCCATGTCCTTGAGGAGAATGCCGTAAAGACAGGAAAAGTATGGGCCCCCTCATCGCTGAGGGGACCATAGGTTTGGATCCTTCGGTTCACAGTTCGTCGATGCGTGCCTTCAGGATCCTGGATATACAGGGATGCATGCCGATCTCCTTGGCATAGCACAGTCTGTGACCGTTGCCGATCTGGCGGGTCCTGGCCCCGTCGAGCCCGAGCTTCGGCGGAATATCCATAGTCGTATGCTTGCCGGGGGATACGAACATCGGGATGGCCAGAACGTTCTTTCCCGCCTTGATTAGTTCTTCGGCCGCCGCATCGACATCCGGGGACTGGAACTCGTTGTACGCTGCGATGGCATTGTATCCTTTCTTCGTGAGGTATCCGATGCACGCGTCGACGTACTTGGCCGTGGTCTCGGGGGCCTTGGTGCCGTGGAAGATCAGCATCAGCGAGGTCTTCTCGGGCGCGGCCTTGCATTTCTCGCAGACCTTCATGATGACGTCCTCTATCAGAGGATGGTCGCCGAACGTGCCGGTGAACACGACCTCCGCGGTCTTCCCGTTCCTCTCGATCCTGCCGGATGCGGTCTTGGGCTCGAATCCGAAGGCCTCCCTCACCGTTGTGTCGCTCAGGAGACCTGGGAACATGAACAAGGGGACCGCGATGATGCGTTCCACCCCGTCCGCCATCATTTTGGACAGCGTGGCATCTATGGAAGGCTCCATGTGCAGATAGCCTATGTAGACTTCCAGGCCGGTGAGCTCTTTCAGAGGTTCGCGGTTGATCACGGCGGCATCGTTCCCTTCCGATCTGGGGGTTCCGTGCGTTATCAGCATGATTGCGGTTTTCATGAGTGGTAGAATAGATGAGGATGATATTTAGATGGATGTATAGTCCAAGTATGGAGGGAAGGGCCCCGTACTGCCGTAATCAAGGGCATCTGGCAATCCCAGGATAAGAACATATGAAATACGAATCATGCGATTCTTCATCTATGCGTTCATCAAAGGCCCTGGTGGCGGCGATCGTTCTCGTCGTCGTTGTGATGTTCGGATCGTTCGTGATGTCCGAACAGCAGCAGGAAAGACCCACGGACGGATTCATAATCCTCCACACCAACGACACCCATTGCTACTACGGGGACGACGGCAGCCTGGGGTTCTCCACCGTCAAGGAGCTGAAGGAGAAGTATGTCGCCGAAGGGAAGACCGTGTTCCTCGTGGATGCGGGAGATTTCCTCCAGGGGAACTCCTACGGTACCCTGACCGAAGGGGCGGCCTCTGTCCAGGTGATGAATGAAGTAGGATACGACCTGGGGATCCCCGGGAACCATGAGTTCGACTTCACGTTCCCTGTCATGATGGAACGCATAGGGGAGTTGGACTATCCGATCATATGCGCGAACCTGGCATACGAATCCACCGGCAAGAGCGTCTTCCCGGAGTACAAGATCATCGAGAAGGACGGCTGGAAGATAGGTTTCTTCGGGATCCTCACTCCCGATACGCCTTCCACCACGAACCATGGGAACATGGGGGACTCGGTCGTCACCGACATCATGGATGCCACCGAACGCATGGTCAAGCTGCTGAAGAGCAAGCATGTGGACTACATCGTGGCATTGGGCCACGTGGGGCTCAAGGCGACCTCCACGGTGACCTCCGACGAGATATGTGCGGAGATCCCCGGAATCGACATATTCATCGACGCCCACAGCCACACCGAGATGGACCATGGGAAGGTATCCGACGGTTCAATAGAACTGCTCCCGAGCGATACCGTGATCGCCAGCACCGGTTCCTACAACAAGAACGTCGGAGTGATCACCGTCTCGCTGGAGGGCGAGATCGTGGCTGATCTGTACCGCGGCGAGGCCATTAGCGATCCGACGATCGATGAGACCGTCGAGGAGATCCACGAACAGATAGACGAGATCCTCAGCGGTGTCGTCGCGACATCCGAGATATACCTCAACGGGGAGCGTCAGTACGTCCGTACGCAGGAGACGAATCTGGCAGATCTTGTCGCCGATTCGATGAGGGCGTATTCCGGAACGCAGGTCGCGGTAGTGAACGGAGGCGGTGTCAGGACAAGCCTGGAAGCGGGCGATATCACGCTGAAGAACGTGTACGACGTCATGCCCTTCCAGAACGACCTCGTCACCATGACGGTGACGGGACAGACCCTGTACGATCTCATGGAGTTCTCATACAGCTACTACGGCCTGACATTCGGTGGTTTCATACAGGTGTCCGGAATGACGGTCACCGTCGACCCGTCCAAGGAAGTGAATTCCAGGGTGCAGTCGATATACGTCGGCGAGGAACCTGTCCAGAAGGATGCCACGTACACGCTGACGACACTTGACTTCATAGCCACCGGAGGGGACGACAACAAGACGCTGATCGATTACGAGAGGCAGGTGGTCGGGGACCAGGCGGTGGCGTTCGTCGCCTATCTCGACGATCTCGAGAATATAACCGCCGATAAGATCCAGATGGGCAGACTGATAGAGGTCTGACCTCTGTCGTCATGCCCGGTTTGATCGGATCACTCCGAAGGTTTCTGTTCTCCCTTAGGGGGCTCGGGCTCGGGCCTGATCCTCACGAACCTCTCCACCGGGGTCACGATTATACGTCCATCCCCCGGCTTCCCGGTCTTGGCGTGCTCCACGATCGTGTCCACGGCCTTGTCCACCAGGGAATCGTCCTCGATGACCATCTCGATTTTGGTCTTCTCGAGCTCATCCACAACGATCTCTCCCGCCCTTGTGGTGAATTTGAGGCCTCCCTGCTTGCCCCTTCCGTAGACGTGGGTGATCGTCATACCGTTGATCCCGATATCCTTCAGTGCATCCTTGACGTTCTGGAGCTTCTCGGGGCGTATTATTGCTGTGACCATCTTCATGATTCCACCTCACATGTATGCGTGCTCTCCATGCTCGATCAGGTCCTGACCGACCATCTCCTCTTCGGGCGTGACGCAGATCCTCATAACCTTCGACAATACCCAGATTATACCGTAGGACATCGCGAAGCAGTAGACCAGGGTCGCGATGACTGCTATGAACTGTCCGATCAGCAGATCCGCGGAACCGTAGATCGCTCCGGCGACCCCTCCGCTGTATTCGGGGATGGCGAAGATACCTGTGGCTATGGCGCCCCATATCCCCCCGACACCGTGCACAGCGAAGACGTCCAGCGCATCATCGAACATCATCCTGGACTTGGTGTATCTCACAGAGTAGAAACAGAGGACGCCGGCCACCGCACCGATGACCATGGATTCAGGCAGACCCACATATCCGGCCGCAGGGGTGATTCCCACCAGACCGGCTATGGATCCAGCGATCATTCCCAGGACCCCGACGCGGCCCATGACCATGTATTGGGCGGCTGCCCATGCCATCATTCCGCATGCCGCGGACATCATCGATACCACGCATGCGCGGACGGCCGTGCCGTCGGCCGCGAGCGAGGATCCGCCGTTGAATCCCAGCCATCCGATCCAGAGCATCGCACACCCCAGGAATGCCAGGGGGAGGTTGTGCGCAGTGGAGTTGCGGACCGCATCGATTCTCTTCCCTGCGAACAGGACCAGCGCGATACCGGTTATGGCGGCGCAGATGTGGACCACGGTACCGCCGGCGAAGTCCAGCACTACAAGGTACTGGTCGAACCATCCCCCGCCCCAGACCCAGTGGGCCATGGGGGCATACACCAGTATGGACCATGCGGCGAGGAACCAGACCATCGCCGTGTATCTGACACGTTCAGCACAGGCCCCGAGAACGATGGCCGCGGTTATCATCGCGAACATCCCCTGGAACAGGGCGAACTCCATCTCGGATATCCCGGACGGGGCACTGTCGGTGACCCCGGACATGAAGAGCTTGCTCAGATCCCCGATCAGGGCACCGTCGCCGCTGAACGCCAGGGAGTACCCGACGGCCATCCATGATATCGTCATCACGCCGATGGCGATGAGCGTCTGCGTCATCATGGACGACATGCTCTGTTTCCTCAGCATGCCTCCGTAGAAGAAGGCGATGCCCGGTACCATTGCGAAGACCAATACGGAACTCACAAGGATCCATGAGACATCACCGGATGTGCCAGCATCCGTAATCGGATCCGCACTGATGCTCGGTGACGATGCTATAGCGGCAGCCGACACCATTGCGACGGCAGCCGTCAGTATGATCATAATCTTCTTCGTTTCCATCCGAAACCTCCTTGAGTCACTCGGACGGTATTGAAAGATAGGCATCTCGTATTTGAAAGGAAATGGCCCGAAAAGACGTTGTTCGTCCCGAATTGACATCATGCCGACAAATGAGGGTTCAGGGCACAAGGGATGTCCGATATGTTTCAAAAAAGCATGATGTGTGCAGGAATGGACGGAAACGGCTCTCCGAAGCTCGGTTTGGATACATCTCAATCCATGAAGGGGATCGACAGTCTCCTTATGAGCTCCCCCGGATCATCGGCCGTCATTATCCCCGACATGGAGCAGACGCCCGATGCATCCGTTCCGGCGATTTGATTGACATTCGCGGGACTGATGCCCCCGATCGCATAGACCGGTATATCCACGGACCCGCACACCTCCTTCAGGAACTCCAGGCCTCTGGGCTGGAACGGCTTGCAGGCGGTCTCGAAGATGTGCCCCGCGATGAGATAGTCCGCACCCAGGGATTCCGCTTCCACGGCCTCTTCGGGACTGTGCACCGAGGCACCCACCAGCGTGAAGGCGGACAGGTCCTCGGCCCTCAGTTTGGGGAGCGGCAGATGGACCCTGCAGATGTCCAGTTCCCTGGCGACATCCAGATCCCCGTTCAGGGACAGAGGGACATCGTAGCATTCGCAGATGCTCAGGCACCTGTAGGCGAGTTCGCACAGTTCGTCATGGGCGGTGTCCTTCTCCCTGAGGACGATCATCTCCGGATGGTTCTCCGCAATGCTCCCGATCTTCTTCAGGAAATCCTCTCTGCAGAGGCTGCGGTCTGTGACTGCTATCATGTGGTCCTCACGTAATCGTTCAGTACGGGCTGCATCCCGTTGGACCTCAGCGACCCCAGGATCTCATCGAGACTGCGGGGATCCGAGATCATGAACTGCCCGTCGCCCTTGGTATCGCCGCTGTGCTCCCCGATACCGACGCTGACCCCTGCGGACATCTTCGTGGCGCTGATCCCGACGATCCCGTCCCTGAACCTGGGGCATTCCCTGGTGGAAATCGTCTGTCCCGCGAAGGGCAGGAAGAGCCTGTATGCCAATGACACCTGAAGCAGCTGCGTCTCGGTGACTGGCACTGTGGCATCCTCGTTGTGGATGAACGGTCTGAGACGGGGGAGGGACATGGAGATCTCCGCATGCGGATACCTTCTCTGAAGGGTGTACGCGTGGAGTCCGCATCTCAGGGCATCGTTACGGAAATCGCCGATCCCGAGCAGTGCTCCGAACGCGACCCCCCTCATGCCTCCCATGAGCGCCCTCTCCTGGGCGTCGAACCTGTACGAGAAGATCCTCTTGTTCCCATAGGGGTGGAGCTCGGCATACCTCTTCGGGTCGTAGGTCTCCTGGAAAACGGTGACGTAATCCGCGCCGGCCTCCTGGATCCTGCGGTACTCGTCGGAGTTCATGGGATAGACCTCGATCCCCACGTTGGTGAAGTACTTCGCAGCCAGGGCCACGCTGTCGCAGATGTAGTCCACATCGGATTTCACCCTGGATTCGCCGGTGAGCATGAGGATCTCCTCCAGACCCGTGGCGGATATGGCCCTGAGCTCCTTCTCGACCTGGTCCAGTTCGAGCTTCGCCCTCTTGATGTCGTTCTTGCTGTTGAAACCGCAGTAGACGCATCCGTTGCTGCAGTAGTTGGATATGTATAATGGCGTGAACAGGCAGACGCTGTTGCCGAAGAACCTCCTGCGCTCGCCTTGGGCCTTCCTGGCCATCTCCTCGATCATGCTCTCGGCTGCCGGGGACAGGAGCGAGGCGAACCCTTCGGGGTCGACCCTGTCGGACGACAGTGTCCTCCTGACTTCCCTCGCGGTGAATGAATTGGGATCCAGGCCCTCGGCCATGGCCAGGACTGTGTCCATGGTATCGGAATCGATATGTTCCATATCTTCGTGGTAGGGCTCCGCGTCAACGCTCAGGTCTCTCGCCATGTCAGTTCTTCCCGAGGAATCCCGTCAGCGGGCTGGAGGCTTCTCCGCCCTTATCGAGCACCCTTCCGGGTCTCGACAGGTATGCCATGCGCCCCGCCTCGATGGCGGACTTGAACGCCTTGGCCATCAGCGGTACGTCGCCTGCTGTGGCTATGGCCGTGTTGGCCATGACTGCGGCGCATCCGATCTCCATCGCCTCGCATGCCTGCGAGGGTTTGCCGATACCGGCATCCACGATGACCGGGAGATCGATCTCCTCCACGATCATCCTTATGAAATCCTTGGTGAGGATGCCCTTGTTGCTGCCTATGGGCGCTCCAAGGGGCATTATCGCAGCGGCCCCGGCCTCGGCCATGGACCTCGCTGCGGTCAGATCGGGCATCATGTACGGCATGGGGATGAAATCCTCCTTCGCCAGCAATTCGATGGCTTTGATGGTCTCCCTGTTGTCCGGGAGCAGATATTTGGAATCGCGGATGATCTCGATCTTGATGAAATCGCCGCAGCCCAGCTCCCTGGCCAGCCTGGCGATCCTCAGCGCCTCCTCTGCATCCCTGGCACCCGATGTGTTCGGGAGCAGGGTGATGCCCTTCGGCATATGGTCGAGTATGTTCCCCTCTCCGGCGGCGTTGGCCCTCCTGACCGCCAATGTGGCCATCTCCACCCCGCCGTTCTCTATGACGGCGCGTGTGAGTTCCAATGAGAACTTCCCCGATCCGAGGATGAATCTGGAGTGGAAGCGGTGTCCGCCGATAACAAGGTCATCGTTCATCATATCGATTCTCCATCACTCATCTGGCTTATACTTGTTGTCCTTGAAGCCAGCGGGGTCGAGGATCAGTCTGATGACCGCATGTGCCATCATGCCCGCGCAGGTCATGACCCTGGATGCCACCAGGCCGTGCACCATGTTGTCGCTGTGGCCGTCCCCAACCACCAGCATGTGCCTGAAGGGATGCTTCACGATCATCTCCTCGGTGGGACCGAAGCCCGCCATTCCGGAGCAGCATACGAGCCATTTGTCCGGGAAGGATTCGGATACGCAGGATGCGAAGACCGCTTTCGATTCGGGTCCGTCCATCGCCTCGCATATGATGTCGCAGTCCTTGAAGATCCCGGGGATGTTGGATTCGTTAAGAAGCACGTCATGTGATTCGACCCTCACGCCCGGAGACACGGACGAGAGGATCCTGCCGGTCGCATCGCTCTTCGGGAACCCTATGTCGTTGACGGAATAGTTCTGCCTCGAGAGGTTCGTGGCATCCACCCTGTCGAAGTCGGCTATGACCAGGTTCTTGACTCCGGACCTGACAAGTGCCATGGCAAGATGCGACCCGATACCTCCCAGCCCCGCTATCCCTATCTTGGCCGCAGATATCCTGGAATGGATGTCCTCGGAATACCTCTGGCACAGTGAATCCTCGATCACCCTTTCGAGCGGGGAGTTCTTCCTGACGAACACGATGTTGTCCTCATCTTTCAGAGGGCGGCCGTCATCGACGTGCCTGCCGTTGACCAGTGCGTAGAGCGCACCCTCGGGCCTCGGCAGGTCATCCACGGAGGTCCCGCTGAAATCGATTTCCTTACCGTCAACGAAGATCCTCAAGTTCATCCGCCGCCCACGAAGCTCACGATCTCGATGGTCTCGCCGTTCCTGATCTCCCTGTCATCGAAGGTGCGCCTGGGTACGATGTCCATTTCGATCTCCACAGCGACCTTCTTCGGGTCCATGCCCTCCGACAGCAGCATGCCGCTGACGGTGGTGCCATCCGGATAGGACCTCTCGGAACCGTTGACCTTGACCGTGACCATGATATCATCGCTTGACAAGCAATCCATCGATTAAGATTTGTCCATAAGTAAAGAAGTGTAAGGGGTTTGAGGACCGTATGCCGTCCACCGGGCGGTTCAGGGGTACTCCGTCCACTGGATGCGAAGGCACGCGGGGGGCTTCTTACCGCCCTTGACGTGGAACTCGACGCATTCGCGGCAGTTCCCGTGTCTGGGACAGTTCGTGTTCTTGCAGGGGCAATCCTCTTTGATGTCTGCCATGGTCTGAACAGATGCATATACGGATTTAATGATTGAGAAAGATGGTAAGGTGTTTGAACGGCCTGTTCAGGCCGGTAATGATATTCAGTCGAACTTGCCGACGACGGCCTTGATACGCCTGATGCCTGCAGCGGAACTCTCTTCCTTCTTGATCTTGAATCCCTGCAGCTCCCTGGTGTTCTGGACGTGGGGCCCTCCGCACATCTCCGCGGACACGTCGCCGATCTTGTAGACCTTGACGACCTCACCGTACTTGTTGGTGAAGACTCCCTCGACGCCCTCGTCCTTGGCCTGTTCGTAGGGCATCTCCTCGCAGACGACCGGGAGCTCCGCCTTGATGCACTCGTTGACCCAGTCCTCGATCTGCTTGAGCTCCTCGGGGGTGACCTTCCTGTCCAGGTTGAAGTCGAATCTGAGCCTCTCGGCGGTGATGTTGGATCCCTTCTGGTGGATGTCCGGGGATACGAACTTCCTCAGTGCAGCGTTGAGAAGATGGGTGGCCGTGTGGAGCTTGGTGGTCTCCTCGCTGTGATCGGCCAGACCTCCCTTGAACGTTCCGCCGTCTCCGCGGGAGACGTCCTGGTGGGTCTTGAACCTGCCGTTGAAGTCGTCCATGTCCACCTTCAGTCCCTTCTCCGCCGCGAGTTCCACGGTCATCTCGATCGGGAATCCGTAGGTGTCGTACAGCTTGAACACGGTCTCTCCGTTCAGGACCGGGCTGTCGCCGTTCTCGGCAACCATCTGGTCGAATCTCCTGAGGCCCTTCATGACGGCCTTGTGGAACTTCTTCTCCTCGTTGTCGATGTTGGTGTAGATGAAGTCCTTGTTCTGCTCCAGTTCGGGATACGCCTTGGAGTAGTTGTTCACGATGACCTCGGCGATCTTCTGCATGAACAGCTCCTCATAGCCGAGCTTGGACATGTATCTGGAGGACCTCCTGATGAGCCTCCTGAGGATGTATCCCTGACCGATCTTCGCCGGGACGACGCCGTCTCCCAGCATGAATGTGGCGGCCCTCATGTGGTCCGCGATGATCCTGAATGCCCTGGTGTCGTCCGCGTTCTCGCCGTACTTCTTTCCGGTGAGCTCCTCGATCTTGTCGAGGATGGGCGTGAACAGGGGTGTGTCGTAGACGGTCTCGTTGTGGTTGAGGATGCGCAGGATCCTCTCGAGTCCCATTCCGGTGTCGACGTTCTTCTGCTTGAGGGGGGAGAACGTCCCGTCCGCGTTCTTGTTGTACTGCATGAAGACGTTGTTCCAGATCTCGGTGAACTTGCCGCAGTGGCAGGATGGTCCGCAGTTCGGTCCGCATTTGGGCCTGCCGTCGTCGAAGAAGATCTCCGTGTCGGGTCCGCAGGGTCCGGTCTGGCCGGCTGGTCCCCACCAGTTGTCCGACTTGGGATAGAAGTAGATCTGGTCGTCCCTGAGGCCGTGGGATTTCCACAGCTCAGCGGTCTCGGTGTCCCTGGGTGCGTCCTCGTCGCCGGCGAAGGCGGTGACGGAGAGCTGGTCGGGCTTGATCCCGAGGACCTCTGTCAGGAGGGTGTAGCTGAAATCGATGGACTCCTTCTTGAAGTAGTCCCCGAGGGACCAGTTCCCGAGCATCTCGAAGAAGGTGAGGTGGCTTGCGTCCCCGACCTCATCGATGTCCCCGGTTCTGACGCACTTCTGGAAGTCCACCAGTCTCTTTCCGGCCGGGTGCTTCTCTCCCAGCAGGTAGGGCACCAGGGGGTGCATCCCTGCGGTGGTGAAAAGAACGGTCGGATCGTTCTCGGGTATCAGCGAGGCCGAGTTGATGTAGGCGTGGCCCCTTTCTTTGAAGAAGTTGACGAATGTCTCTCTCATCTCTTGAGCGTCCATGATGTACACTCCTGTCTAATGGAGATGGCTAACGCGCACTCCCATATAAAAATAAGGTCTGAAAGCCTGGATACCTGGGACTGCAGGGCTCAGGATGACCTGGAGAGCCTGACGGATTCGTTGACGTCCCCGCTAGTGATCACGACATTGATGCCGCGGGATGCCAGTATCTTGGACGGCATTGGGCCTATCTCCTCGACGATGACCGTTCCGCAGTCGCCCAGGCTGTCGATGATGGATGCGATGTGATCCCTGTGGTCCTTGCCGGCCACGGTGCCGGACCTGTCGATGGGCACGGTCTTTAGGAACCTGACGGTGTTCCCGTCCGTGGCGTAGATCCTGAACTCAGATGCGTTCCCGAATCCGGAGTTGACCGTCTTGCCGTCGCTGGTGGCCACGGCGACCTTGGACTCGTCCAATTCGGTGTCGAACGTCACGTTGGGGGCGCAGTCCTTCAGGCCGCAGCCCTCGATGTGGGCGAACTCCGACGACCTATCCTCCCCCAGTAGCCCAATCGCATCCGCACGGCACTGCCTGCAGTGGCGCATCATCTTCATGTCGAGACCGCAGCGGTCCATCATGTCCTTCCTCTCCAGAGGGGTGGGTGCCCTGAGGTCCGAGAATTTCGTTCCTTCCACGGGGATCAGCGGCAGTATGTTCACTATGTAGACCCCCATGTCGCGGACGTGCCTAACGAGTTCGGGGATGTGGGAATCGTTGATCCCGGGGATCATCACGACGTTGATCTTAACCAACATACCCAGATCGACACATTTGCGTATACCCTCGAGCTGTCTGTCGCGGAGGATCGCGGCACCTTCGACGCCGGAATACTTCTTGCCTCCGAATATCACGGCGTCGTAGATCCTCGCACCTATCTCCGGGTCGAGGCAGTTCATGGTGACCGTCACGAAGTGCACGTTCAGGTCACGGAGCCTCTCCGCGCAGTCGGGCAGGGCAAGACCGTTGGTGGAGACGCACAGGGTGAGTCCCGGCATCTCCTTCCCGATGAGTTCCAGCGCTGTGAACGTATCCTCGTTCGCCAGTGGGTCCCCCGGACCTGCGATGCCGACCACGGACAGCTGCGGGATGGCCTCCTTGACCGCCCTGACTTTTTCGAGGGCCCTCTGCGGTGACAGGACCTCGCTGGTGACGCCGGGCCTGGACTCGTTGCAGCAGTCGAACTTGCGGTTGCAGTAGTTGCACTGTATGTTGCATTTCGGAGCTACCGGCAGGTGGATCCTGGCGAACGTGTGGTGCGCATCCTCGCAGAAACAGGGGTGCTCCGAGAGCGCTTTCCTGATGTCTTCCGGTATCTCCATGACGGCGTGGATGCCGTATCATTCTTATTATGATTGGTATTCATGCTTCGGTCTCCCCTATATTATAATAATAAGAACAATGAATATTGGGCCATGGCTGATTTCTTCGCCACCGTCATGTCCGACCTCAACTCGAGCCTCGCGGTCAACAAGAGGACCTTGGAGCAGATCGTCGAATCCGGCGATTTCTCGTATCGGACGAGGGACGGGGCGACGGTCGAGATCCCGAAGGAACAGATCGATTACCTTTGGGATATCTGCGACGAATCCGAGAAGATCAGGCTGAGGTTGCCCATCTTCGTCTCCACGGACATCTCCGCCGAGACCGGCGCTTGGAAGGTGGAGGGGAATCCGGAGGCTGCCGTAGTGGCGAGGATCCTGGACAAGAAGATGATGAGGGACGGCTATCTGCGCCTGTATCACCCCGATTTGAAGGATCTAAAGGCCGTAATCCCCGACGCCATAATGATGGTGTTCACGCCGTAATCCTAAGGCTTTTATATGACTCTGAGTTACACGGAGTTGCGCGATGCGTACCATCGTGTGACCGACGGTGAAAAGACGTCGGTTAGTCAAGTTCGATTGAACTTCAAGACCAGCCAGAAAACCGGGTTGCCAATCTTTAAGTACTTGGTTCGGTTACAGGGGGTTGCGCGACTCAACCATCGCGTGGCCAGTGCTTAGCACGTTGGTCAAGTTCGAATCATTCGGGCGGAATACCTGCCAGGTAAGGGTTAAATACTTCTTGCTTGTACGGGGATTTCGCGTCTGTCAGCAATGACAACGATTCAAATCGAATGCAACATGCACCCGAACAGAGGTCCTGTCTCGGGGAAGTGGTGTAGGGCCCCGTAAACGGAGGATGAGAGCGGATAAGCCCAGTGATCACCGATCATACGAAACCTGGACGTGTGCTAGATCATACGCCAGCGGCGATGCTACGCCGTATGGGGGATGGTTCGGCTAGAGCGCTGAAGAAGGTCGTGTCAAGCAGCGATATGCGTCGGGTAGGTGCAAGAAGCCTATGATCCGACGATTACCTAATGGGACTTCCTATTCTTCGGAATAATCAGTAATGATTGGGAACGCGGGGGATTGAAGCATCTTAGTACCCGCAGGAAAAGAAATCAACAGAGATACCGTTATTAAAGGCGATCGAACGCGGTATAGGGCAAACTGAATCCCTTATCGAAAGGTAGGGGAGATGTGGTGTTGTAGGCTCATTTACTCCTTAGCTCAAATACTCGAACTTGTCTGGAAAGACAGGCCATAGAGGGTGATAGCCCCTTAGAGGAAGGTGAGTATGGAGATTTTTGATGTCCTTGAGTAGTCTGTGTCGGATATCACGGATGAATTTGGGAGGCATTCACTTCCAACCCTAAATACGTCTCTAGTCCGATAGTGCAGTAGTAGCGTGAGCGAAGACTGAAAAGTACCCTTAACGGGAGGTCAAAAGACCTGAAACCATACGGTCAAAGATTTATATGGCATCAAAGGGAAGAAACCAATTTTGGTGGACCAGTGTTATATTGTTCGTTTCGAAAAACGATCCAGGGAGTTCTGGTCATTGGCGAGGTTAACTATTCAATTAGGGAGCCGAAGGGAAACCGATTGTCCGCAGTTTTTTACGAGGGACATCGTGTGCTCGCGAGGAGTCAATGGTGCGGATACCCGAAGCCGGTCGATCTATGCCTGAGCAGGTTGAAGCCCCTCGAAGGGGGGGTGGAGGACCGAACCAGTTCTGATGTGCAAATCGTTTGGATGACTTGGGTATAGGGGTGAAAGGCCAATCTAGGCCGGAAATAGCTGGTTCCCCGTGAAACTAGTCGCAGCTAGACCTCGATCGAGGCAGAACGTGAGGTAGAGCACCGATTGGGTGCTTAGGGGAAGAAATTCCTCGGCATCTTGTCAAACTCCGAACTTGCGTTCACCGTAGACGTCGGGTGTGAGGCCATCCGGGGTAAGCTTGGTGGCCATAAGGGAAACAACCCAGACTACAGTTAAGGTCCCTAAATATCGGTCAAGTGTAATACGAAATGGCGTCGGCGGTCTAAAACAACCGGGAGGTGGGCTTAGAAGCAGCCATCCTTCAAAGATAGCGTAACAGCTCACCGGTCTAGATCGTGGGCCCAGAAAATGGACGGGGCTAAACCGACTACCGATACTGTAGAAGACAGAAATGTTATTTGGTAACGGGGCGTGGTGCATGGGCAGAAGCAGGGGAGTGATCTCCTGTGGACCGTGTACCAACGAGGATCCTGGAGTGAGTAGCAGCAAAGCACGGTGAGAATCCGTGTCGCCGCAGGGGCAAGGGTTCCTTGGCAATGTTCGTCAGCCAAGGGTTAGTCGATCCTAAGGTAACTCTTAATCGAAGTTATCGAATGGGAATCAGGTTAATATTCCTGAACCAGTAAGATCTTTGCCTACGTTGTTGGATCAGGGTAGTTATTGTACACCTGTCAGTGTATCTAAGCGTCGAATCCGATGAAGAACCGTAATGGTGAGAAGTTGGAGAATACGTGAATGGGCAAGCGTAAGCTTGCTTATGATGATCCCCGGTCCCCGTGAAAGCAATGTAGTTACAATCTTATTGTTCGTACCAAGAACCGACACAGGTGTCCCTAGGTGAGTAGCCTAAGGCGTGTTAGCATAATCGTGGCGAGGGAACTCGGCAAATTAGCCCTGTAACTTCGGGAGAAGGGGTGCCAGTACTGAGAGGTACTGGTCGCAGTGACAAGAGAACACCGACTGTTTAATAAAAACATAGGTCTCTGCTAGTTCGAAAGGATGTGTATAGAGGCCGAAGCCTGCCCAGTGTCGGCATCTGAAAATCTGTTTCAACGGATCGAAGGACCGATAAACGGCGGGGGTAACTATGACCCTCTTAAGGTAGCGTAATACCTTGTCGCTTAATTGGCGACTTGCATGAAGGCTCAACGAGTGTTCTACTGTCCCCGCCATGACGCTAGTGAAAACAATCAGTCTGGTGCACAATCCAGACCCCTCCATCTGAAAGCGAAGACCCCATGGAGTTTCACTGCAACCTGTTGTTGTTGTAGGAAATGGTATGTGTAGGGTAGGCGGGAGACGTTACCCAGGAAGGTGCGCTAGCATCTCTCCGAGTCGATGATGAAACACCGCCCTTATCATTTCTTACGACTCACCTCTCCGGAGGAACAGCTATAGGCAGGCAGTTCGGGTGGGGCGCCACGCCCTCAAAAAGATAACAAGGGCGCCCAAAGGTTAGCTCAGGTAGGTCAGAAATCTACCGAAGAATGTAAAGGTAAAAGCTAGCTTGACTCGGAACCAGACAATAGGGTTCGGAGATAGGAAACTATGGCTTAACGAACCAATCAACCTCCTGAATGGGGGTGATTGATATCAGAAAAATTACCCTGGGGATAATTGAGTTGTCACGAGCAAGAGTTCATATCGACCTCGTGGCTTGCTACTTCGCTGTCGGCTCTCCCTATCCTGGTGGTGCAGCAGCTGCCAAGGGTGGGGTTGTTCGCCCATTAAAAGGGATCGTGAGCTGGGTTTAAAACGTCGCGAGACAGTTTTGTTGCTTTTTGATGGAGGTGTTGGTACCTGATGAGAAGGACCCTTTAGTACGAGAGGAACAGGGGTTCGTGGCCTCTAGTTTATCAGTTGTCTGACAAGGCAAGCTGAGTAGCCACGCCGCAGCGGATAAGAGCTGAAAGCATCTAAGCTCGAAGCCGCCTTAAAAAAGAGGTACCCATATAACGCTCGTAAATGACGAGTTTGATAGAAGCCGGATGTAAGTACCGAGGTTCGCCGAGGTGTTCAGTCCTGGCTTACTAAAGTTATTTGACGTCGCTGGAGTGTGATCTAGCAGTTAAACAGGTTTCGTATGATAACAAATCTCATCCTCGAGGAAACTCCTTTATTTTTCATTCTATCTTGGATAGTCTGCGGTGTCATCATGATCCATTTCATCGAACCTGCGCTCGATTTCGATTCCAACGTCTACCTTCTCACAGGGGACAGGAACGTTCTGATCGATACAGGTGCGGGACCCGCATCCAGTTATTACATCGACAGGATCCGGGAGATCATCGGACCCGAAGGGAAGCTCGACATGATCCTGCTGACCCACTGCCATTTCGATCACATCGGGGGCGGTCCCGCCATGATCGATGCTTTCGGATGCAAGGCGTATGCCGGCAGGACAGATGCCGAATCCGTGCGCGAGGGGGACGTAAGATACACCCTTTCGGAGCAGTTCGGATTACATGTGCCAGCATACCAAACCTTTGACCTTTCCCAGGGGGATGTCATCGATATCGGGGAGCACAGATTACGTGTCATTGACACCCCCGGGCACACGAGGGGCGGCGTGTGCTATTACGACGAGATCTCATCCTCTCTGTTCTCCGGAGACACCCTGTTCAGCCGCGGTGTCGGGAGGACAGACTTCAACGGCGGTTCCTCGGAACTTCTGAGAAATTCTATAAAATACTTGAGCGACATGCAAGTCCAGGGACTATACCCCGGTCACGGCCATCCGACCCAGGATGGTATGGGAGCGATCCTTCGCGGATTGAAGATGATAGGTGATTGAGTGAAGATAATCAAGTGCGACTATTCGAACGGATTCGGAGTGCAGTGCGAGGAAGCGGTCAAGGCTGCCGCAGAGGACATAGCCGCTGGAAAGCTCATCGTGTACCCCACTGAGACGGTATACGGTATCGGAGCGGACATCTATAACGAGGCCGCGGTCAAGAACCTCTATCTTGCCAAGAAGAGGCCATTCGACATGCCACTTTCCGTCGCGGTCTCCGACAAGGCCATGATTGAGAAGGTCGCAGTGCTCAACGAGAATGCGGAGAAGCTTATCAAGGCATTCCTCCCCGGACCTCTCACGATCATCGTGAAGAAGCAGCCCAGTGTTCCGGACATAGTGACATCGTCCTCGCAGAAGGTCGGTATCCGTATCCCTGACAATAGGTTCGCCCTCGAGCTGATCAAGCGCACAGGCCCCATCATCACCACGTCCGCCAATCTTCACTCTCACCCGGACGCCATCAACGTCGATGCGGCCATCAAAGACTTCGGGCCCGCCGTTGACACGTACATCGATGCCGGCGCTTGCAACCTCGGTAAGCCTTCCACCATCATCTGGCTCATGGAGGACCAGGTGGAGATCATCCGCCAGGGCGCCATATCCGAGAAGCAGATCATGGAGGTCCTCGAATGCTGACCGATGAGGAGCTGGACAAGCTCCGCAGGGCAGGAAGGATCTCAGGAGAGGCAAGGGAACTGGGCATGCAGATGTGCAAGCCTGGTGCCAAGCTCTATGACATAGCGCAGGAGGTCGAGGGATACATCCGCGAGCACGGATGCAAGCTGGCCTTCCCGTGCAACATTAGTAGGAACGAGATCGCGGCGCATGCCACACCCAGCTGTAACGACAAGACGGTGCTGGAAGTCGGGGACATCGTCAAGGTGGACTGCGGAGCGATCCTGGACGGATTCATCGGCGACACGGCCGGGACCGTCGAGGTCGGATCGCGCAGCTATCCCGAGCTCGTGGAGATCAGCAAGACAGCCAGGAACACTGTGGCCGAGTTCATCGGCGACGGTGTGCCGCTCTGCGAGATCGGAAGCGCCGTGGAGCGTACGATCAGGGGTGCGGGATTCGCACCCATCGTCAACCTCTGCGGACACCAGATCGCACAGAACATGCTCCATGCGGGATTCTCAGTCCCGAACTACGACAACGGCGACGACACGAAGATACAGGCCGGGATGACCGTTGCCATCGAACCCTTCGCCACCAACGGGAAGGGTCAGATCAAGAACGGCAAACCCGGGAATATCGTCCGCATCATAAGGGAGAGGCCTCTCGCCGATCCGAAGGATCAGGAGTTCTACGAGTACATCAAGGACGAGTTCTTCCAGCAGCCCTTCTGTGCAAGGAGCTGCGACTTCCCCGATGCGGAGAAGCGCGTAAAGAGCCTGATGCGCCACGGGGTGCTCTCATGCTACGCCGAGCTGGTGGAGGTGTCTGGCGGACTGGTATCCCAGCACGAGTACACCTTCTACATCAACGGCAAGCGCGGCGAGGTCACCACGTTGCCATAAACGTTTTAATGAAACTATTCTTACACCCAATTATGCTGGAGTTGCCAAGCCTGGTCAAAGGCGAGGGACTCAAGATCCCTTCTCGTAGGAGTTCGCCGGTTCGAATCCGGTCTCCAGCACCATTCCCTTCCTCTTGACGATTTTTCGGATGGCGGATGCCGTAGTCCAGGTTTCGTAAGAACAGAAAAAAGTAAGGTCGGTGCCCGGGGGGCCCGGGCACCTTAAATGTTTATTGCCAGACGATCAAGCAGACCTGTAGATCTTGCTGTCGTTGTAGCCACCGTACATGATTCCGGTGTTGTAAGGGGTGATCTCGAGACCGAAGTCGGCGATCTGCTGGATTGCCTTGTCGTAGACCTCGAGGTACTCCTTGGTGGGCCTGACGGTCTTGACGTCGTAGCACTCCTGGAAGGTCTTTCCGAGGTCTGCACTGGTGTACTGGGCCTCGTACCATGGGACCATCTTGGACAGGATCTCGTTGACCTCGTAGATCTTCATTCCAGCAGTCTGTGCTGCGGCCTCTCCCATCATGCGGGCTTCCATTCCGGTGGTCTTGTCCTGCACGACTCCCTTTGCGACTGCGGATCCGGAGAGGAGCTCTCTTCCGGAAGCGGTGTCACAGATTGCCTGTGCCGCGGTCTCGACCAGTCCCATGACGGTGCAGGGTCCTGCGATCGGGTAGTACTGGTTGGCGAGCAGGAGGTCGGTGTTGTTGTCGACAGCGGCACATGCGTGTCCTGCGACCTGCAGGGTCTCCTTTGCCATGGTGGTTCCCCACCTGATGTGGATAGGTCCGTCAAGGTGGAAGTTACCGGAGAACAGTCCGAAGGATGCGAGTGTCGTTGCGACATCACAGATGGCGGTCTCCTCGAGTCCACCGCAGTATCCTCCGAAGATGGGCATCTGCTCGATCATGATGGTGTCACCGGATACGGTCCAGCCGGCCAGCATGTTCAGTCCGGTCATATCGATCTTCAGCTCGTTGAGCTGAGAGCACTCGTGGGCGTCGGTGATCCTGTGTCCGGCGTTGGGGCAGTCTGCGACCAGCCTTGCAGCCTCGGACAGAGGAGTCTCGGGTCCCTAGACACCGAGTCCGGGTCTCTGGGCCCTGGTCCTTGCTTCCTTGGTCATCCTGAGCTCCTGCATTGTAGCGCGGATCTCGTAGGGTGTCTTGGACTTGGCGGGCTTTCCCTCGACGGTCGTCATGACTCCGTTGACGAGGTCATCGACAATTCCCTCCTGGGCATAGGACTGCATGACCTGGATGAAGACGTCCTCAGAGATAGGGGATCCAGTGGGTCCTCCCTGAATGACCGGCTTGATGGGTGCGTTTCCGTGCCTGGGATAGAATCTTGCGATGTCCCTTCCCTCTCCGAGGATCAGCTTTTTGGGTGCCCTCTTGATTCCCTCCCAGATCTCCTCTTCCGTGAACTTCATTACACGGCCGAGATCCTGGCAGTAGAATCCGCAGGTCACGAGCATCTCGAGTCCAGCCTGGAACAGGTTGTTCTTGGTCTCGTTGTCCTCGGGGATGAACTTGTCTCCGAAGTTGAGCTTGTACTTCTCCTTCATTGCTGTGGCCGTCTCGGGGATGATCTTGTAATCCCAGTCTGCCTCAGGGACCTTCTTTCCCTTGAGGAACCTGTCGTAGACGTCCGTAATAGTCAGGAACCTTGTCGCTGCCATTTCTTTTCACCTTCTTTTTAGTGGAATCAGTTTCCGACGAGCTTGTCCACGAGTCCGATAATCTCGTTGGCAGTCTCGGAATATCCGTCTGCTCCGATCTGGTCGCACCACTCCTTCGAGCAGGGTGCTCCGCCGAAGATTGCCTTGTAGGGGGCCTCCATCTCCTTAATGGTCTCAACGATCTCTCTCTGGGACTCAAGAGTGGTGGTCATGAGTGCGGATCCTCCGACGACCTGTGCGTCGTTCTCCTCTGCAGCGTCCATGAAGTCCATTGCGGATGCGTCGGGTCCAAGGTCGATGACGTTGTATCCTGCTCCCCTGAGCATTGCGCAGCAGACATTCTTTCCGATCTCGTGGATGTCTCCCTCGACGGTTCCCATGACGACGGTTCCCTTCAGCTCTCCCTGTCCGGCCTCCATGAGGGGTTTCAGGATGTTGAGTGCTGCCTCCATTGTCTTGGATGCTGCGACGACCTGGGGAAGGTAGATCTCGGCCTTGTCGAACCTTTCTCCGATGGTCTCCATTCCCTTTCCAAGTCCCTTTCCGATAATGTCTCCGATCTCCATCTTTGCATCGATTGCCTTCTTGGTGGCTTCCTCTGCAAGCTTGATGTTCCATGTCTCGACCGACGTCTTAAGTTCGGCCAGAATCTCCTCGTTTGCCATTTGTGTTTCCTCCTTTGGTTTGCATTACTAACAGATACTCTGCTGTATGAAATAATAATCTTAGTATACATTATTTAACAATTTCTATGAATTAACGGCTTTTAAAGAGATATATATATAAATATTTCGATTTAAGAAAAATAGAATTGCCATACTATATAAATTGATATGATAGAACATATATCCAACTCAATAAAGTTTAAATAAAACCCACTAATCGTTAATTATATTTTTGTAGAAACGATCCATCTTTTGGTAATAGTTGCTCACTATTGACTGTCAATTGAACAACGATGTTTCTTCCAATTACTATATATTGTAATATAGAATAACACACTTAGAAAATAATACTTATGAAATTGAATGTCATGTATCGACGCGTCTTGTCATGACGGTCGATCCGCATTCTAAAAATGCTATACTTTGACCGTTTCGTGTGGCGCGAGATGTACACTTATGCATGGATAACACATCCATCCATCCATCATATCTTTAGTTTTGGATGAAAAATGAGAAATTTGATTGAAAAATGAAAGAAAACTGTCTGCAATATTTAAACTACCATTTCAAATTGTGCCAAAAAGAGTCATAAAGCGTTTTTTGCCACTATACATCCAACTGCCTTTTTAACTTATCATATATATAACATACTACAAAGGTATTATTATCTGTCTCGCTATCCTCGGATTATAGCACGATGTGCTTAAGGAGGAATAATATTGGCTTTTGAAGATGAGGCAAAGAAGCTCAAGGACGCGTTGGTTTCCTGTAAGGTCCCCGACATCGGTAAGGCTGTCGAGGAGGCTCACGCAGCAGGAATGCCCGCAGATGAGATCATCACAACACTCGGTGCAGCAATGTCCGATGTCGGAGTTCTCTTCGAGAGGGGAAAACTGTTCCTGCCCCACGTCCTGAGCGCAGCAGCCGGAATGAAGAACGCCATGTCCACACTCGACGAGGAGCTGAAGGCCGGAGCAGGATCCGACCAGGCAAAGGGAGTCGCAGTCATGGGAACGGTCGAGGGAGATGTCCACGACATCGGAAAGTCGATCTGCTCCACCATGCTCCAGTGCGCAGGATTCGAGGTCCGCGACCTCGGAAGGGACGTACCTCTCAAGAACTTCATCGAGGAAGTCAAGAATGGCTGTAACTTCTGCGGAATGTCTGCACTCATGACCACCACAATGGTCGGAATGAAGACAGTCATCGAGGACCTCAAGGCACAGGGGATCCGCGACCAGGTCAAGATCATGGTCGGAGGAGCACCCGTCACCCAGGCATACGCCGACAAGATCGGAGCAGACATCTACGGAGAGTCCGCTTCCGAGACAACCAAGAAGGCCCAGGCAGTAGCTTCTGACTGAAGTCTAAACAAAACTTTACAAAGAGGAGGATATAGTTGACAGAATACTACACAAGAATGGGGGACGGAAAGAGAGTCCTCATGACCAAGGAAGCAATCCTTGATGACCTGCACAACGGTACAGCAGATGCCGCGGACATGGCCGGCGTTCCTATGCTCACAGCAGACGAACTCGAGCACATCGCCGACATCATCATCTCCCAGGACAGGGTCGTCGGAGTCGAGCCCGGTCACGAGGTCGTACTTTCCTACGATATCGGACAGCTGGACTTTACAGGTGACAACGGAAACTCCGGAAACGGAGTCGACATGGGAAGGCTCGAGGCAGCTCTCCTCCACGAGAGGGCACTCGGAGCAGACACATTCGAGTTGGCACACTCTGACTACTCCATCAAGCCTGTGAAACCCGTCATCGCGATGGAGATGCAGACAATGGAGGAGATCCAGGCAGAGATCGTTGCTCCCTTCTTCTACGGAGCAATGCCCAACCAGGGACTCTACTACGCACCTGACGGACCCTACGGAAACCCGGCAGACCTCATGAGGGAGTTCAAGATTGAGGAGTCCATGCAGCAGTCAGAGCTCGCATCCCAGCACGTTACCAGGGATATCGAGTACGTGACAACAAGGCTCCAGCAGGCTGGATCCGATGGATTCAACTTCGACACGACTGGTTCCGCAGGAGACGCAGACTGTGTAGGTACCCTCAACGGAGTCAAGATCCTCAGGGAGCAGTGCCCCGAAGCGTACATCCAGGTCGGATTCGCTGGTGAGTCAATCATGGGAATCCACGGAATGATCGAGTTCGAGGGACAGGTCGTCGCAGGAATGTACCCCCACCAGTACGTCAAGCTCGCCGAGAAGGCCGGAGCGAACGTCTGCGGTACCGTCTGCAACACCAACACCAGCAAGTCACTGGCTTTCAACATCGCAAGGGCAGTCACCTTCATCAAGGAGGCCGTCAAGACATCCAACATCCCCATCCACGCAGACATGGGAATGGGAGTCGGCGGAATCCCGATGTGCGAGACACCCCCAATCGACGCAGTCTCCAGGGCAAGCAAGGCCATGGTCGAGATCGCTGGCGTCGACGGAATATAGGTCGGAGTAGGAGACCCCGCAGGAATGGATCTCCCCCACTTCTTGACCTCCGGAATGGGTGGAATCAGGACCACTGGTGACCTGATCGCCAGGATGCAGTTCGGAAAGAACATGCGCATCAAGGATGCAAAGGCGTACGTCGCCAAGAAGCTCGGCATCACAACTGTCGAGCTCGCAGACGAGTTCGTGATGAGGGACCTCCGTGAGGAGCTCGGAATCGGAGTCGTCACCGGAGTACCCGGAGCACCCCGCGGAATCGCAGCCAAGATGAACATCGAGAACCTGCTCGACATCAAGATCAACAGCTGTGAGAAGTTCCGCGAGAAGACACAGAGGCGCTGAAAATCAAAAGATACCGGCGGGAAACCGTCGGTATCCATTTAATCTATAAACGCGATTAAAAAAGTAATGGTAATGTGATACTTTTTAGTTGATATTTTATATTTATACTCCCATATCGTTTATGATGATCAAGATGGGAGAAAGAGGGCCTAAACAGAAGTTCTTGGAGATCTCGTGCCCGAACGAGGAATGCAGGAATTTCGGCAGACTCGGGGAGCAGAACATCATAGCGAACGGGACCTATCAGACGAAGTCAGGGACCGTGCGCAAATACAAATGTAAGACCTGCGGACGCGTGTTCAACGACCGTACTGGCACAGCTTATGAGCATACCCACCTGACCAAGGAGGAGCACAATCTGATCATGGCCTGTCAGGCCAACGGGGTTGGCGTCCGGAGGACGGCCGACATCGTCGGCTGCACGGTCAGGACCGTGCAGAAGCGTACGAAACGCGGCGGAGAGCATGTTGCTAAGGTCTCGGCCAGTCTGGAATCGAAGGGTGTGGCCCCCGAGAGCCTCCAATTCGATGAGCTTTTATATACTCTAAAAAAAACATGATTTTCGTGGGGGACCATTTCAAAGAGGACGGGGACTGGATCTGGACCTCCTTCTGTGCCACCGAAAAGTATCTGCTGGGTATTGTCGCCGACGGCAGAGGAAAGGCCGTCTGCGAACGCATCGTCAACACCGAATTAGACAAGCTTAGGCGCAACCACATGCCGTATTTCGTAACCGACGGCTACAGACCATATCTGACCACTCTTTTCAAGAGGTACAGCTATCGCGTGTACAACAACGGACGCGGACGCCCGGGAAGCCATTTGGAGCCCAATTCTGACTTCAACTACGGTGTAGTGGAGAAGACCCGCCTGGGCAAGAAATTGGAGAAGGTGAGACGGTATGTCGCCTTCGGCGACGTACCGGAACACCTTCTCAACACGTCGGCAATCGAGAGGCAGAACCTGACGATCAGGCTGTTCAATGCGAGGATCAGGCGCAGAACGGTGACCTTCGGTAAATCCAGGGAGGCCGTGCAGGCAGGTCTGGATCTGTTCAAAGGCTACTACAACCTCTGTCTTCCGCACTCTTCGATTTCGATCCGGAAGAAGGAGAACGGTGGCAAACGCGTGGATGTCACGCCTGCGATGAAATTGGGTCTGACCGACCATGTTTGGGGGAT
This sequence comes from methanogenic archaeon mixed culture ISO4-G1, assembly GCA_001563305.1. Lineage (NCBI taxonomy): Archaea > Methanobacteriati > Methanobacteriota > Methanomicrobia > Methanomicrobiales > methanogenic archaeon mixed culture ISO4-G1. The sequence goes on along the minus strand of CP013703.1, from coordinate 1,279,569 downwards.
GACGGAGTTGATGTCTTTTCTTTATAGACAAAACATCAACTAAAAAGTATCACATTACCAAAAGTAATAAACGACTTCAAATTAGGAGGAAATCAAATGGCAAAAATCCAGTACCCTGGAAAGACAGCACTTAACGGGCTGCAGATCGAGCTCTTCTCAGAGGATGACTGCATCGCAATCGACAATGCGACAAGGGATGTCCTTTGGAACTACGGAGTTCAGGTGTCTGATGAGGAGTGTATGCACATCTTCGAGGACGCAGGATGTATCGTCGACTACAACACAAAGATGGTCAGGATCCCTGACTTCCTGCTGAACAAGGCACTTGCATCCGCCCCCAAGACATTCTACCTCTACGGAAGGGACGACGAGCACACAGTCGAGCAGACATGGAAGGGCCGTGTCCACTACACCTGTTTCGGAACCGGAATCCAGGTATGTACATACCTCGGAGACGGAAAGTACGAGACCCGTGACTCCAACAGTGCAGACCTCGCACAGATCGCAAAGCTGTGCGACTGGGCAGACGGAATCAGCTACTTCTCCCTCCCCGTTTCCGCAAGAGACTGGGCAGGAAAGGGAGCAGAGGATGTCCACGAGGCATACATCTCCATCGCCAACACCGTCAAGCACTTCCACCACATTGACCCCGTCGCAGAGCACGTCAAGTACTACTGGGAGATGGTCAAGGCATTCTACGGTGGAGACGAGAAGAAGGCACGTGACAGACCCATCATGTCGATGCTGGTCTGCCCCACATCGCCTCTCGAGCTGTCCCACAACGCTGCCCAGGTCATCAAGCAGGGAGCCGAGTACGGTATCCCCGTCAACGTCCTGTCAATGGCAATGGCCGGAGGATCATCATCCGTCCACCTTGCAGGAACACTCGTAACACACAACGCCGAGATCCTTTCCGGTATCGTCCTCGCAGAGATTGTGAAGCCCGGAGCACCCGTCTTCTACGGATCATCCACCACAATCTTCGACCTGATGCACGGAACCGCACCCGTCGGAGCACCTGAGCTCGGACTCATCTCTGCAGCCGTCGCCAAGCTCGGACAGTACTACGGACTGCCCGTGTTCACAGCTGGTATGTAGACCGACGCCAAGGTCCCTGACTCCCAGGCAGCACACGAGAAGACCATCACATCTCTTCTCCCCGCAATGGCTGGAGTCAACTCCATCTACGGATCCGGAATGCTTGAGCTCGGACAGACTTTCTCCATGGAGCAGCTCGTCATCGACAATGACATCATTGCGATGGAGAGGAGGGCAATGGAGGGTATCCCAGTCAACGATGAGACCCTTGCCGTCGACGTCATCAAGGAGATTGGTGTCGGACAGGACTTCATCGGACACCCCACCACCATGGCAAACATGGACATCGCTTCCAACCCCACCGTGTTCAACAGGGACATGATCGGAGACTGGAGAGCACAGGGATCCAAGGCATGTGTCGATGTCGCCCACGAGATCGTCGTAGACGTTCTCAAGAACCACGTCGTTGCACCTCTCGACCCCGAAGTCGACAAGAAGATGAAGGCCATCGTAGACGAGGCCGACAAAGAGTTCCTCAACAAGAAGAACTGATAAACGTATTAAAACACAGGAGGAATAGTAAAAATGACACTAGCAGAGGATGCAAAGAAGGCAATTATGACCTACAACAACAAAGAGGCCGTCGCAGTCGCCCAGAAGGCCGTTGCAGAGGGTGCAGACATCGTCGCACTCATCGAGAACGGTTACTCCGCAGGAATGACCGAGGTCGGAGCTCTCTTCGAGCAGAAGAAGCTCTTCCTGCCCCACGTCATGGCAGCAGCAGCCACCATGAACGCGGCAATGGAAGTCCTCGAGCCTGAGATCGCGAAGAAAGGCCAGGGAATGGGAACTGGACTCGGAACAGTCATCATCTGTTCAATCGAGGGAGATATCCACTCCATCGGTAAGGACATCGTCGCAATCATGCTGAAGGTTGCCGGATTCAATGTCAAGAACATTGGACGTGACGTACCCCTCGACACGATCGTACAGTCCTGTATCGACAACAAGGCGGACGCTGTCGGAACATCTGCTCTGATGACATCCACCATGGTCGGTCAGAAGACCTTCGAAGAGAAGCTCAAGGCAGCAGGAATCAGGGACTCCATCCTGACCAACGTCGGAGGAGCACCCGTCACCCAGCAGTGGGCAGACGAGATCGGAGCGGACCTCTACACCGAGAACGCTTCCGATGCTGCTGCAAAGTTCTCTGCAGCCTTCGAGAAAAAGTGATTTATCAAACCAGTTAAGGGGGCCGACGGCCCCCAACCAAACTGATTTCAAGGGGATGTGCTTCATTCCCGCTCAAACGAGTCTGGGGGCGTAAGCCCCCGCCCACACCATTTACAAAAGGAGGATCAATAATGGATGTAAATGAGATTAGGGCCATGGACCACGAGAAGAAGAAAAGAATCGGTATTCTCATGGGTGTCCTATGCGCCCTGTATTGGGGAGTCTGGTACGCACCTGGCTACGCCATCTACGTGACACCCCTCGTAAACGACGTATACTTCAATCTGCTCGATTACGGGCTGAGCGATGATTTGGCAGCGGTTCTTCAGGCAGTGTTCCTTACCGGAATCAACGCCATCGCCTGCGCAGTGCTCCTGTTCATCTGGAACGGAGGACTCGGAAAGATGGGCGAGCTCAAGAGAACAATCGTTCAGGTCAGATCGGTCACCAAGTACTACATCATCGCAGGTATCTGTGGAGCATGTGCGGTTTCCGGTACCTACATCGCAGCACTGTTCCTGAGCCCCGGATTCGCAGCAATCGCAGGACTTCTGTACCCCATCATCGGTACGATCATGTCTGTCCTGTATCTTAAGCAGAAGGTCTCCAAGAGAGCATACCTCTCCATCATCGTCCTGCTGGCAGGAGGAATCACCCTGTACTCCGGAAGTCTGGTTACCGGAGGAGTCGACTCCGCCAACCCGGTCATCGGATGTATCGGTGGAATCATGGCAGCGGTCGGATGGGGATTCGAGGGAGCAGTCGCCGGAAAGGCACTGGATCTCACCGAGCCCGATATCGGACTGCACCTCAGGTTCATCTTCGAGGCACTGTTCTGGATCATCGTGCTGATCGTCATCGCACTCACCGGAATCCCGATATTCGCGACCATCGGAACCCTCTTCGAGCCCACCACTTTCCTGCTGGTGCTCATGATCGGATTCTCATTCGCATGGTGCTACGTCACTTGGTACAAGTCGTTCCCCATGATCGGAGTCGCAAGGGGACAGGCAATCGGATCGCTCTACGCAGCTTGCGGAGTCATCTTCCTGTGCATCTTCCTCGGACCTGCCAACGCTCTTGGATACACCGAGGACAGCATGTGGACCATCATCGGATTCACCATTGCAGGACTTATCATCTGTCTCATCGGATCGTTCCTGCTCGCAACCGAGGATGCCGAAGATACCGCAACCCTCAGGGAGGTATGAAAATGATGGAGAACACCCCTATCAAGTTCCGCATCCTTGAGTTCCTCGAGGACGGACCCAAGAGGACCGAGGTCATCTGCGAGGCCCTCGCGAAGGAATACGCGGGTCACGACAATGACTACGGAAAGGCGAAGATCAAGTACGACTGTATCGAGCTGGCATCCGCCGGAATCCTTTCCGAGGACGACTTCGTCATCGATACAGAGGGAATCTTCCAGAAGGACAAGCTCCTGGTGACTTACTCGCTGAGCCCACTGGGAAAGGACTACCTTGAGTACCTCAAGGGAACCGTCAAACCGCAGAAGGTGTGAAAATGGCAGTATGGGATGATTTGGTAGAATACATGGCCGACGGAGTCTTCGGAGGAACCGGAAGTGCGGTCGTCATGATCGTCTTCATCCTCGGACTGTGTGCATACGGTCTGTGGAAGTCAAGGAAGATCTTCAAAGAGGTCTGAAACTCATTAGGGGCATGAGCCCCAGGAGGGGGTGACCCCTCCGTTAACCCTTTTACCAATCGAACGGGTTGTGATCAGATGGATATCATTTGGGCATGGATTATCCTTTTAGTAGCCAGCATAATCGAACCCATATGGGTCACCTGTCTCGATAAATCTGAGAATTTCAAGTACAAGGGCTGGGGGATAGCTGCAGTCGTCCTTGTCCTTCTCTGTCTGTATCTGCTCTCGATCCCCTCCAATCCGGAGAACATCGGTCCCGGGGTCTCATACTCGATCCTGGCCGGAATCGGTGCGGCTGGAATCGTCCTGATCGGCAGGGTGCTGTACAAGGAGAAGATAACGGCGAGGAAACTGCTGTTCATCGGCATGATCGTCGTCGGAATCATCGGCGTCAGGCTGATCTCGGGGTGATCGTATGGGCGAAGACTGGAAATCTAACACTAAGATCGCTTGGCTGATCATCATCCTCGGCGGATTCTTGCAGGTGGGGTGGTCCATCGGACTCGCTTACACCAACAGCTTCACCGACATGATGTGGGACATCGTCACCATCGTGTTCCTGGTCCTGAGCATGATCTGCTTGGAATATCCGATGAGGATGGGCGTACCGTTCACCACCGCTTACGCGGTATGGATCGGTATAGGCGTATTCCTCACCGTCGTCCTGTCCTACATGCTGAACCTGGAGAGCACCGGATTCTCATGGGGAATGGGTCTATGTCTGGCACTCATCATCGCGGGAGTCGTCGGTCTCAAGATGACGCCTGTCGAGTACATCGATGAGGAGAAATGATTTAGAGGGGCGAAAGCCCCTCATAGAATCTT